>JAGREE010000158.1 GCA_020446675.1 Alphaproteobacteria bacterium
TGGCGATGATATCCACCCTGTTGCCTTCAGAGTGCTTAAAAACAACCATTGCAGTTCCACCAATCTTGTCAGTAAGTCATGGGACAGTTTTGTCGGCTGGGGTCCGGATATCGTCATTACACTCAGTGATAAGGTTTTAAAAGAAAAATGCCCCGCATATGTCGGTGGTTCGGTCCATGTACATTGGGGGCTTCCTGATCCAAGTTCGCAATATGGAAATATGGAGGAAAATTTCAACAATATTTTTCTCATACTCGACGAACGCATTAAAAAAATGCTAGAAGCAGACTTGGAAGCAATGGATAAAACCGAACTAAGAGCCCATCTAAAGAAAGTAATACAATGATCAGAAAAATTACACTTCTCCTGCTAACCGCTTTTCTTATCACCGCCTGCGACAAGGGTGACAAAAGCGGGGCTCAGGGTAACTGGTATGATGCATTGCCAAGAGAAAGCTGGTCAAAATTTGAGAAAATTGACACCGGGCAGAACTGGTTTGAAGTTTATAAACTTACTGATAACACCTATGCTATTTATGAACCCTATCAGTGGCAGGAAGCGATAAGCTATTTGCTGATTGGATCAGAAAAAGCTATGTTGGTCGATACCCTGCAGGGTATTGGCAATCTGAAAGCTGTGACAGACAAGCTCACAAATCTGCCAATCATCGTGATGAACACCCATAGCCATTACGACCATGTCAGTGGGAACTGGCAGTATGACACTATTTATGGTGTCAGCAACCCATACACGCTGGACAATACAAAAGGTCACAGCCATGAAGAAATGAAAGCAGGCATGACACCTGATACCGTCTGGAAAAACCTGCCTGATACATTTTCATTCGATACATATGAAAGCAAACCATACAACATTGATAAATTTGTTGAGGACGGTGAAATCATTGATATTGGCGGACGGCCGATTGAGGTGGTTTATACACCCGGTCATTCACCGGACAGTGTTATTCTGGTGGATAAGCAGAACCGCATGATGTTTACCGGGGATAGCTTTTACCCTGCCCCCATCTATCTTTATTCCGAAAAGGCAAGCTTTGAGGATTTCTTCATTTCCGCACAGATCATGTTTGATTATCACGATCAGGTTGATTATCTGATGCCGGGTCATAATGAAACCATGCAGCCGGCTGCCTATTTAAACAAGCTGCGCCAGGCGACAATGGATATTATTAATCCGTCCACCCGCTATATTCAGGGGGACAAGCGAAGAACATATCAGTTTGACGGCTTCAGCATTATCGTCAAAGACCCTCTTGATTTCGGTATTAGATAAAATGATTAGGCGGC
>JAGREE010000159.1 GCA_020446675.1 Alphaproteobacteria bacterium
ATTTCATAATTTCCATTTCGCCGTAAGTTGGCTCATCATCCCGCATCTGCATGACTGACTGGCGAACGTTGCCCTGCCCGACAAAGAGTGCTGTATTGCTGCCTATGCCATCTTCCTCAAGCTTATCAAGGGTTTCTCGTATATTGCTTGGTCCACCCCCGTCATTTCCGTTAAAAACGGTTGTCACCCCTTGCATCAGGTAATTGGCATTCAGCTTTTTATCAGGATTTTGCAGATCATCAAGTGAGTGGGTATGTGGATCAATAAAACCGGGGGCGACAATCAATCCTGTGGCGTCAATGGTGCGTGCGGCACTGATTTTATACTGACCGGCAGGACCAACATACGTTATCTGGTCACCATTTATGGCAATATCAAGATTTTCCCCTGCGGTATCATGTCCATCATAAACAGTTCCACCCGTGATCAGAATATCCGCACTGATATCATTGGAATTTTCCTGACTGCAGCTTGCTAAAATTAAAATAAATATTAGCGACCAAATAACTTTCATAAGACTTTCCCCTTGCCCGTATTTTCCCTGTTCAATCCACTATATCCTGCAAATTTCTGATTTCAAGCATCGAGAGATACGGAAGGGGTAATTTTTTTGGCAATAAAATCATAGATTTCAGGTTATATTTCTTGACGTATATGGTGCTTTCCCCTATATACCGCTTTCAAGTTTTATCAGGCTGCATGACGATTCTCATGAAACAGCCATAGAATATAAGAATTTAAGTTAAGGAAAAGACGATGTCACGTGTATGTGAATTAACTGGAAAATCAGTAATGAGCGGTAATAATGTGAGCCATGCGCTTAACAGAACCCGTCGTAAATTCCGTCCTAATCTTGCCAAAGTAACATTGATGAGTGATGCACTTGGACAGTCCGTGAAAATGAAAATTTCTGCCCATGCACTGCGTAGTGTAGAGCATAATGGCGGTCTTGATAATTTTCTGATTAAAGCAAATGATCTTAAACTGTCTCTAAAAGCAAGACGTCTGAAACGAAGCATAAAGCAGAAACTGGCTGCTGCCTAATTCCAGAAGAATGGACAACAATATTAAGGCCGCTGAAATTTCAGCGGCTTTTTTTTGTTCTTTAATTAAAAATGTTTATCAGAAAGTTTTTAATTAAATAGGAAATATTTTTAAATAATAATAACAAAAACTTCACTTCCTTATATTAATGTTATGATTCTGTAAACTGTATCAAAGTATAATAACCAATGAAATTTAAGCACGGTGAATTCACACGGGGCTCATATGTCATGTAATGCTTAATGAATTAAGGGGCAGTAAATGAACACAAAAGCATTATCAGCTACAATAGTTAATGGC
>JAGREE010000021.1 GCA_020446675.1 Alphaproteobacteria bacterium
CGCAGCGCATTATGCCAGTAAGGCATCCCGTAGACAGATTGGGAATACGGCACAGGAAGCCGTTTTTGCCGCCGGGTTTATTGCTCTTTGTGCAAAAATGGCAAAAGCGGATGGTGTTGTTACCCGTGATGAAATAAATGTCTTTAAAAAGGCTTTTCATGTTCCGCCAAAAGAGGCCAAGAAAGTGGGCTGGTTTTTTGACATGGCAAAAAAGGAGGTGGCGGGTTATGAGGCTTACGCTACACAGCTTTATCGCCAGTTTCATAATCAACCAGCGGTTCTGGAACAGGTTATCGATCTTCTTTTTCATATTGCTATGGCTAATGGTGTAATGCATCCGGCGGAAATGGATTACCTGCTGGATGTTGCCAGAATATTCCATATCAACGAAAAAGATTTTGCCCGAATAAGGGAAAGGCATTTGGGGCCTGATCAGAGTGATCCCTATAAAGTTCTGGGGCTTAACCCTGATTCTACAGACAAACAGATTAAATCGGCATACCGGAAACTGATTAAGGAAAATCATCCCGATCTGCTTATGGCACAAGGCGTGCCTAAGGAATTGATCGATGTGGCAAATGAAAAATTGGCAGCGATTAATAATGCCTATGACAAAATTTCTAAGCCCCGGGGAATGAAATAGGAAAAACGATGCCGATAAGACATGTAATATTTGCTCTTTTTGTCTGTTTTATCTGGGGGGTAAATTTTACAGTCTTGAAAGTCGGACTGCTCAGGTTGGATCCTTATTTGTTCGGTTTTCTCAGGTTTTCAATTGTCTTAGTACTTTTGCTGCCCTGGCTGAAAATTGTTCCGGGCGAAATGATGAAACTTTTCATACTTGGAAATTTAATTGGCGGTTTTCAGTTTGCGCTCATTTTTCTTGGTATGGATATGACCGACCATGTGTCAGCAATGTCAGTTGTTGTGCAAATGAACATACCTATAACCTTAATTATGGCGCATTTCTTTCTTGGAGAGCGAATGAGTTATTGGCGTAGTTTCGGTGTCATAATTTCATTTCTTGGGGTGGTTATTATTACTTTAGAGCCTGAAATTCTTGATGAAGGAATTGTTGTTTTTATTATTCTTACAGCAACTGCTCTTTATTCTACTGGTGTTATTCTGATGCGAAAAATTACCAAAATTCCTGTTTTCCAGACACAGGCGTGGATATCATTTTACAGTGTCCCGGTATTTATATTCATGACACTGGTTTTCGAGAAAAATCAGTTATCTCAACTTATAAGTCTAGATTATATTGGAATTTTGATGGTTCTTTATACCTCTATCCTATCAACTATTGTCGGTTATGGCGGTGTAAATTATTTATTGAGGCAATATCCAGTTACTCTGATTTCCCCTTTTATGGTCAGTGTCCCGGTGTTTGCCACAATTGGGTCGGTCATTTTTCTGAATGAAGTGGTTACGCCGAAATTTATTTTGGGAGCAGTTGTGACATTAAGCGGTCTTGGAATAATCCATTACCGAGACTGGTTACTAAAAAGACGTACAAAGGTAATTGCAAATGAAGGTAGTTAAATCACCAAATTTTAATGACCGAAAGTCTTCCTCAATTAAATATATTATTTTTCATTATACGGGAATGTCTACGGGTGATGAGGCGCTGGAAAGATTATGCGATCCTGAGGCTTCTGTTAGCGCACATTATCTGATTGAGGAAGATGGGACAGTCTTTAATATGGTTGATGAAGATAAAAGAGCATGGCATGCCGGGGTATCCAGATGGGAAAATGATGTGGATATTAATGACCTATCAATAGGCATTGAAATTGTTAATCCGGGGCATTCTTACCCCGGATATGCAGGAGGATACAGAGCCTTTCCGGAGATGCAGATGGACGCGGTCAAAAAGTTATCACTGGGTATTATCAGGCGCCATGAAATCAGCCCCTTTTATATTTTAGGACACAGCGATGTTGCCTGGCGGCGAAAGATTGATCCCGGTGAATTATTCGACTGGCAAGGATTGGCGAAGGATGGGATCGGATGCTGGCCGGAAACTGCTCAAATAGATAATGGAGAAGCTCTTGATAGTAAAAACTTTATCAAAAATCTGAAAATATTCGGATATGATACAGATGGATGTGAGCAAAATATTTCTGAAATCACAGCGGCGTTTCAAAGACATTTCAGACAGTCCAATATTAATGGTGAACTGGACTTTGAAACATTTTATCTGTTGGAGAGTCTATTAAAACAGAAAATCAGTTGATGTCAGGCTTTAAATCTTCTGTGCCATGACGTGCATTTTGCTTGTCCGCAATAAGACCTTCAGGCAATGGATCAATAAGATCGCCTGTATTTGGACCGGCAGGGCCGTTTTTAATGACGATCCCCGATTTTTCGCAGGCGCATAAAATTACGAGTGCAAAAAGTGCTATATATCGAATTACAGGTTTTAAATTCATTTTCATAAAGAATTTTCTTCGTTGGGACTTTAGATTTCGCTCAATCTGCCCCAGAAAGATATATAATTCCAGTAAAAAATAGTTGATTGATCTATTTTGGTAACCATATAGCAATAATATTATGTTATTTTTTATGCGTAATATGTTCGAATCTAACGTGGATTATCGAAGATAATGATAGAAAAAAATTCAGCTTTAAATTCAAAAGCAGCAAATAAAAATAATGTGCATGAGGGGCTTGAGGTGCTAAGGTCCCACAAAAGAAGGACTGTGGTATGGCCTGCGGTGCTTCTTGTAAATGAGTTTGAATTTAAATGTACACTTTATGATATTTCACTGGGCGGGGTGCGTTTAAGGCTTGATTTGCCGCTGGCAACGGGCGCGAAAGTGAAAATCAAAATTAAGGATCTGGATTTTGCCAATGCGCTTGTGGCCTGGCATGCGGAGGATTTTGTCGGTCTTAGGTTTATTGAGGACCCGGAAACGATGATAGAACTTTTGGGTGATTACGCTCACAATCTTATTTGAATAATCCATAAGGAAATTCAGAGATATCTTGCAATTTTTGTTTCAAATAAGGTATTTTACAATTTGTCAGATGGCCGGAAGATCGCTGCTATGCTTTTATGAGTATGGGAGAGGAAAGTCCGGGCACCACGGAAGAACGGTGCTGGTTAATGGCCAGCGAAGGTGACTTCAGGGAAAGTGCCACAGAAAGCAAACCGCCATTTGTTTGGTAAGGGTGAAAGGGTGCGGTAAGAGCGCACCGCTTTTCTGGTGACAGAAAAGGCATGGTAAACCCCACCGGGTGCAAAATCGAATAGGAACGACAGGCAGTTTGCCACTTTCTTTCGAAGTGTCGTTCGGGTTGATTGCATGAGATAATTGGCAACAATTATCCTAGATGAATGATCTTACATTCTATGCTTCTTAGGAAGTATGGAAGGACAGAACCCGGCTTATAGGCCATCTGACATATTTTTTCATAGAACCTATCTTAATATTTTCGGTGGATTTGGCACTGCTTCGTTGCTAACATCTTTATAAAAATAGATATGAGCAAAAGCATAAGGGAAAGTACAATGTCATTTTTAAAGAATTTGGCACTGTTATGGATAATGATCGCGATGGTTACAATTACACCTTCGGCCATAGCGGCTGGACTAACAATCAAACAAATAACAGAAAATGGTGATCTGGCTGGTGCTGTCCCAAGAGGATTAAAGTATTCGCCGGATGGTAAGCGTGTAACGTTCTTAAAAGCGAGTGCTGAAGATGCCCGGGTTCTTGACTTATGGGAATATAATATTGCGGATAAAAAAGCGCAGATGCTGGTCAGGGCCAGTGATATCACAGGGGGTGAGGAAAAACTTTCTGAGGAAGAACGGGGACGCCGGGAACGAATGCGTATTACCAATTTGGGGATAGTTGATTTTTCCTGGTCTAAGGATGGAACGAAGTTGTTGTTTCCTCTGGGTGGGGATCTTTACGAATACTCACTGGAAAATAATAAAACCAATCGTCTGACGAATGATGAGGTTTATGAACTCGACAGCAGATTTTCACCGTTGGGCAATTTTGTGTCGTTTATTGAAGATGATAATATCCATATCGTTGATGTAAAGACCAAAACCCAAAAAACACTTACTACATCATCATCCCCTACTGTTAAAAATGGTGTGGCAGAATTTATTGCTATGGAGGAAATGGATCGGGATACAGGTTATTGGTGGTCAGATGATGAAAAATATATTGCCTATATTCAGTTTGATGAAAAGAGTGTTGATGAACGGGGCAGATATGAAATCATCCGCGACGGATTTAATGTTTTAAGGGAACGATACCCAAGGGCTGGCACACAAAATGTTACGGTCAGACTTGGTATCATGACGATAGCAAGTGGTGAGACAAAATGGGTTGATCTTGGCAGTGATCAGGATATTTACTTGCCGCGGGTCGCGTGGGTGCCGGACAGCAGTGGAATTTTTTATCAGGTCGAAAATCGCGCACAGACAAGGCTCGAGCTTAATTTTGCAGATGCAAAGTCGGCAGTAAAAAGAAATATTCTGGTTGAAGAATCTGACAGCTGGATAAATTTAAATCATGGACTTTCTTTCCTGAAAAATGGTGCCGAGTTTCTCTGGCAATCAGAAAGAAGCGGGTTTAACCATATATATCATTATAAAAATGATGGCACTCTGATCAATCAGCTCACTGATGGTGACTGGGTCGTCAGTGGCACTGTAAAAACTGATGAAAAAGAGGGAAATATTTTTTTCCAGGCCAATGCCACAGATTATCTTGAGCAGCATTTATATAAAGTGGCACTGGACAGTGACAGACAAACAAATCCGGAAAAGGTGACATCAGAGCCGGGTTGGCATGATATTACATTTTCAAAAGTTGGGGACAGTTATATTGATCGGTATTCCACACCGGATGTGCCACCACAGGTTTCCATTCACAATTTAAGCGGAATGAGGGAAATGTGGATTGAGGAAAACAGGCTGGACAAAAATCATCCCTATTATCCTTATAAAGATCAGCATATTAGTCCGGAGTTTGGGACCATCAAAAATAAAGAAGGGGATATACTTCATTACAGGCTTTATAAACCGGCCAACATGGAAGCAGGTAAAAAATATCCGGTTATATTTGCGCTTTATGGCGGGCCAGGATCGCAGCTTGTCAGAAAGGCCTGGGACGATCCCTTGCATCAGGTCTGGGCCCAGGACGGCTATGTGGTTTTTACTCTTGATAACCGGGGGACAAGCAATAAAGGAACTAAATTTGCCGGATCACTTTATCACAGGATGGGCAAGGTTGAAGTTGAAGATCAGGTCACAGGTGCTGAATTTCTAAAGCAACTGGATTTTGTTGATGCTGCGCGCATTGGTGTTCAGGGGCATAGTTATGGCGGTTATATGGTATTGATGAGTATGTTTACGGCGCCGGATATATTTAAAGTAGGGGTGTCAGGTGCCCCGGTGACCGACTGGCGTTTATATGATACGCATTATACAGAACGCTTTCTTGGACTGCCGGGTGGTAAGGATGAAGCATATGAGAAAAGCAGTGTATTTCCATATATTGAAGGGCTAAAAGGCAACCTTCTCATCATGCATGGGCTTGCAGATGACAATGTGCTTTTTAATCATAGCAGTAAGCTTCTTGATGAACTTCAGCAAAGGGCAATTCAGTTTGATTTTATGGCTTATCCGGGTGAGACCCACCGGTTAGGCGCGGACCGTATGAGGAAACGGCATGTGCTTGAAACCATGAAACGTTATTTTGATGATCATCTTAAATGAAGGTTAACAAAAAGTAACTATTTGTTAACCTAAGCATATTATCCTAATGGTAAAATGGTTTTTCTTTGTTCGCCCATCATATTTTAAGGACTGACATGGCTATTAATGAAGTAAAAAAAATACTTAGGACAATGCGTAAGCATAACAGGAGAGCGGTTGTGCTCCCTGCAAAGCTTGATGTCGATGGTCAGTATCATAACTGTGTCGCATATGACGTGTCTTTGGGAGGTATACGTCTTAAAGTGGATGCCCCTATTGCGGCAAATTCCCAGGTCAATGTCAGAATTAAAGATACATCAAGTCATAGTGCAAATGTTGTATGGGCAGCAGAAGGGTTTGTCGGGCTAAATTTTAATGAAAGTCCGAATGCGATTAGAGTGGGACTGGGTGGACTTGCAAGTAACCTGAATTAATTAAGTAGGTGTAAAGGAAAGCATCTCTATATAATATTGATATAGTTGAGATTGCCGGGGAAGAATTTAAGTCGGGACATGATAATAAAATTGCAAAAAGAATTTCAAAAGCGTCGCAGTAAGCGTCAAAATGTTCTGATCAAAACAAAATTGGAAATTGGAAGCTATTATTTTGACGCTGTGGCATATGACTTGTCATTGAGAGGCGCAAAAATCAAGCTCAATCTTCCCCTTGAACGGGGTTCCGATTTTCTTATTTCATTTAAAGGGCAAAGAAAAATCCCATCAAAGGTCACCTGGGTTAAGAACGGTTTTTTAGGTCTTGAATTTGTTTATTCACCAGAAGCTGTAAAAGGAATTTTTGGCAGCCTTGGCGATCGCCTGGATTAATCTTCATTTAGAAATTCTGATTCTTTGTTTCTGCCGAGTCTTTTGGCAGTTAATGATATAATTTCACGTAATTAACATACTTATCCCATCAAAACCCATTTTGGCGGGGGTTGCTTATGTATCATCATGCATCCAGCTAATCAAATAAATATCTGGATAACCGATTGTAATTAAAGAATTTAATTTTTGCATATCCGGAAGTTAATGGATTGTTAACCCCATTTAAGTAATACTAAATCCCATTGACGGGCATGATATCCCATGATATTCCATTTAAAGGAAGCGCTGGGAACATGTTCGCAACCATTAGATTTTTATTATTCAGGGATTTCTGTAAGACAAAATGCCATTATTTATGTCGAAATATACCAACAAGGTGGACAGCAAGGGGCGGGTTTCCGTTCCAGCACAGTTTCGTGCTGCGTTACCTTCGGGCTTTCAGAAATCCATAGTTGTTTATCAGGCAGTTAATCACTATGCGATTGAATGCTGTGACCTGCTGCATATTGAAAAGGTAAATGAAAGCCTTGAAGGCTTTGCTCCCTACTCCGACGAGCACGATGAATTCAGTCTCGCTCTTATGTCGGGGCTGGTTGAACTTAGCTTTGATGGAAACGGCCGAATTATTCTACCGCAGGAACTTATGGAATTTGCAGGAATTAGTGACTATGCAACATTTGCCGGTAAGGGAAAAACATTTCAGATTTGGGAACCGGAAGCCTTCAAGCAGGAATTGGATAAGGCCCGTAACAAAGTGAAAGAGAAAAGGGGACTTCTGCGTTTCCAGGTAAGAAATGAAACGGGAGGTCAGAATGATCGCTCGTAATTTTGATGGAAAAATTCCGGCCAATGATATGCATTATTCTGTTATGCTTAATGAAGTCCTTGAAGCACTGCGCACTAAAAAGGAAGGGACATATGTTGATGGGACATTTGGTGCCGGCGGATATAGTCGTGCGATCCTAGAGCAAGATGTTTCGATGCTATGGGCAATTGACCGCGATCCTTCTGTTAAGAATTATGCCCAAAAGCTTCGTGAAGAATTTCCGGGTAAATTTCAACTGTTGCAAGGCTGTTTTTCCGATATGGAAAAATTGCTGAAAGAAAACGGACAGGAATATGTTGATGGTATCGTCCTTGATATCGGTGTTTCTTCCATGCAACTGGATCAGGCCGAAAGAGGGTTTTCATTCATGCAGGATGGACCGCTTGATATGAGAATGGGTGGCGATGGCCCGACGGCAGCTGATATTGTGAATACAAAAGAAGAAGAAGAGCTTGCTGATATCATTTATAATTACGGTGAGGAACGGGCGTCACGTCGGGTGGCGCGTGCAATTGTAAAAGCGCGTGCAGTGAAGAATTTTGCAAGAACTCTGGAGCTTTCGGAAGTTGTTGAAAAAGCTGTAGGTGGGCCAAAATATAAAAAAGGCAAACGGCAAATCCACGGGGCAACCAGAACATTTCAGGCACTCCGGATATATGTAAATGATGAACTAGGTGAATTAAAACGCGGGCTTGAGGCAGCAGAAAAAATGCTAGCTCCTGGCGGGCGACTTTGCGTTGTTACATTTCATTCCCTTGAAGACCGGATCGTAAAGGAATTTTTTAAACTCAGAAGCGGCGAAAGCTCGCTGGGTTCACGTCATTTACCCTTACAGGAACTGAATTTACAGCAGCCTACTTTTGAAATGATATTCAGGGGTGGAAAAAAGGCTTCAGCAGAAGAAATAAAAGTGAATGTCCGTTCACGCTCAGCAAAATTGCGAGCAGCGGAGAGAACCAATGCACCAGCTTGGGCACAGGAGACTATATCATGATTAAAGTATTTGCAGCGTTTGCCATTCTTACAGTTATGATTTCCACTGCGTCAGTTTATAACCTGAAGCAGGCAACATACGATCTTGAAGAAAAGAAGCGTGATATTAGTGCGCAAATATTAAAGGATCGCGAGGCTATAAAAGTTTTAAAAGCTGAGATGGCATATCTTTCAAGACCGGAAAGACTGGAAAGACTGGGTCGGCGGCATCTTGCTCTTGAGTCAACGGATACGGAACAGATAGCAGCGGATATTACGGAACTAACCGTTCGTGACAATGTACAGCTGGTAAAAATGCCAGTTGATAATTTTCAGCTTCTATTGCCGCGCCAGAAACCTTCAACAATAGTGGCGGTTAATAACCCACAGACAAGAAATATTACATCACTTCCAAAAGTGGAAAAATCCGCTACACAAAAAGCGGAAAACAGAAAATTAGAGCAGAGACAACAAGAGAGCAGGCAACAAAGTCTATATGATCGAATATTGGCTAAATTAGGAAATTAGAATAGGGATAAATTAAGTGAAGCCAATTGATTTGCGAGTGGAGGGAATACGCCAGGGGGCGATAGAGGTTGCCCGAAACCGATTAATTTTCGTAATGGCTTTATTCTCACTGGGCTTTCTTACGTTAATTGTAAAACTTGTTTCGGTCGGTGTGTTTCAAGCTGATGGTTCTGCATATTATCATACTGACAATGTCAATACATCTCTGCTTATGGCAAGGGCGGATATTGTTGACCGGAACGGGGTCATTTTAGCGACCAACCTTAAAACGCCATCATTGGCGGTTGTTCCGGCTAAACTTAAAACTTCACCTGAAGAATTGGCGCCAAGGGTTGCGGCTATTTTTCCTGATATGTCAGAAGAGAAAGCGTTTAAGCTTTTAAGTACAACGCGCCCACATACCTGGATTAAACGGACGCTGACACCAAAACAGGTATTTGAAATTAAGAAAATTGGTGATCCTGGCCTGGTGACATCGGATGCAGAAAAACGGATATATCCGCAAGGTAGACTATTGTCACACATTCTAGGGTCTGTTGATATTGATAATAAGCCCAGTTCAGGGGTTGAAGCCTATTTTAACGATCAGCTTATTGATCCTTCAAAATCGGAAAGTCCACTGGCTCTATCAATAGATATTCGTCTTCAGTATATTCTAAATCAGGAACTGGCAACCTATAAGGAAATGTTTTCGGCTATTGGAGCTGCGGGCATTATTCTTGATGTCACAACGGGAGAAGTTCTCGCCCTGTCCTCTCTGCCGGATTTTGATCCGAATGATACAAGCGGTCCACAAAATGTAAATGAAATGAATCGGGTTTTGCAAGGCGATTACGAACTTGGATCCGGCTTTAAAACCTTTACCCTTGCATCGGCACTGGACAATAAAGTTGTGTCCCTTGCAGATCGTTATGATGCCACCAAGCCGGTGAGGGTTGCAAATTTCACCATTCATGATGACCATCCGAAAAGCCGTTGGCTTAATGTGCCCGAAATTTTTGTCTATTCATCAAATATAGGTACATTAAAAATTGCACAGGATATTGGTGTTGAACGTCAAATTGCGTTTTTTGATAAACTTGGGCTGTTTACGAAGTCTGATATAGAAGTTTATGAGAAAAGCACGCCTCTCTTGCCCAGGCAATGGGGGCCTACCGAGCTTGCAACCACGGCCTATGGTCATGGGATTGCGGTCACGCCACTTCATCTGGCTTCCGGTGTGGCGGCCATGGTAAATGGCGGACGCCTTATTCCTGCCACCTTACTAAGAAAAAATAATGATATTGCACAGAGTGTTTCTCAAGATTTGGGAACGCAGGTTATTTCACCAGCGACCAGTGAAATTATGAGAAACCTTCTTCATCTTGTTGTTGAATATGGTACTGGAAAAAATGCCAAAGTAGATGGTTATTTGGTTGGTGGAAAAACAGGAACGGCGATTAAAGCTGTTAACGGTGGATATAATGACAAAGCGGTCATTTCTTCATTGGTATCCGTGTTTCCAATCGATAAACCAAAATATCTGGTTTTTGCTATGTTGGATGAACCAAAAGGCATCAAAGAAACTTATAACCTCATCACAGCAGGAATGACTGTTGCACCGATGGTGGGCAATATAATCAAGCGCGTAGGACCCTTAATGGGGGTTATGCCAAGAAAAGAAGATGAAATGTACTTTAAGGATTTAATGCTTATATCCGGAACTGACGAATGAAACTGAGTGAATTACTGGATAATAGTAAACTGGAAAATGACGTTGAAATTAGCGGAATTACCGCTGATAGCCGTCAGGTTAAACCGGGCTTTATGTTTGTTGCTCTGCCAGGGTTGGTCTTTAATGGTGCTGATTTTATAGGAAAGGCGATTGAGGCAGGTGCGGCTGCGATACTTTCCATCCCGGAAGCAAAGCTAGACAATAATCATGTGGTTTGGGTTCTGGATGATTATCCTGGTCGATTATTTCCCCATATTGTTTCACGGTTTTTTAAGTCCCAACCTAAAAATATTACCGCCGTCACCGGAACAAACGGAAAAACATCGGTTGCATTTTTTACACAACAGATTTGGAAGCATCTGGGCCTTAAGGCAGCATCGGTTGGCACACTTGGAATTCATGCTGACGGGTATGATAAACCAACCGGTCTGACCACTCCTGATCCTGTCGTCATGCACAAGGCCCTTAGTGAGCTGTGTGATATGGGGGTTGATCATGTGGTCTTCGAAGCATCGAGTCACGGATTAGATCAGCACCGCCTGGATGGGTTAAATATTTCTGCCGCGGCATTTACCAATTTGACCCATGATCATCTTGATTATCATAAAACGGAACAACAGTATTTTGATGCAAAAAAGCGGTTGTTCAGCGAATTGCTGAAACCATCAAAAACGGCCGTCCTTAATATTGATAATCCGTATGTTCGGGATGTCAAAAAGGTTTGTGAAGATAGAGGTCATAATATTATTACCGTTGGCAAAAATGACGGTGATATTCGCCTGCTTAGCCAACGTTCATCATCGGCAGGTCAGGAAATCACCGTAAGTTATCAGGGTGAAATATATGATATTTCATTGCCCCTTGTCGGATATTTTCAGGCGATTAATGCGCTGATGGCAGTCGGATTGGTAATTGGCTGCGGGGAAGAAGCCGATAATGCATTTAAGGCGCTTTCCTATCTCCGGCCAGTTCGCGGACGTATGGAACAGGCAGGGCGACATCCCAGCGGCGCCAGAGTTTATGTTGATTATGCCCATACACCGGATGCACTGGAGACAGTGCTCAAGGCCTTAAAGCCTCATGTCAGGGGTAAGCTTTCCGTGGTTTTTGGCTGCGGCGGGGATCGGGATAGGACAAAAAGAAAAATTATGGGGCAGATTGCAGAAAAGCTGGCTGACCGAATTTATGTAACAGACGATAACCCAAGATCGGAAAACCCGCAGGATATAAGGAAAGAAATTTTAAAAGGTAGTCCACGCGGCATTGATGGCGGTGATCGCGCCACGGCTATTGAGAGGGCAGTTGCGGAGCTGTCAAAGGGAGATATTTTGCTCGTTGCAGGAAAAGGTCACGAACAGGGACAAACAATAGGCAATCGGGTCTTTGATTTTGATGATGTGTCCGTTGTGCGATCAGCAATTGCCGCAATCGGGCAATCAGACACAGCAGGCAAAAGGCTGGCACATTAGAAAGGTACCAAGGATGAGTTTACTGCCATTATGGACATCACAGGAATTGGAAACAGTTTTCGGAACAAAAGCATCCGCAAACTGGAATTCATATGGCGTGTCTATTGACAGTAGAACGCTTGAAAAAGGTGATTTGTTTTTTGCCCTGTCAGGACCAAATTTTGATGGGCACGGTTATGTGAAGGCGGCTTTTGAAAAAGGAGCAGCCGGGGCAGTTGTCAGCAAAGCTGTGGAAGGGGTACCGGAAAGCAGACTTATTATTGTTGATGATGTTATGGAGGCATTAGTCAAGTTAGGAAAAGCCGGAAGGAACAGGGTCAAAATACCGATCATCGCTGTTACGGGCAGTGTGGGTAAAACCGGAACCAAGGAAGCTCTTAATGCAGCCCTCTCAAGATATAAGAAAACCCATGCGAGTGTCTTAAGTTATAATAATGATGTGGGCGTGTCACTTTCACTGGCCCGTATGCCCTATGATGCTGAATATGGTGTTTTTGAGCTGGGCATGAACCATGCCGGTGAATTACGGGAACTTGTTAAACTTGTGCGTCCGGATGTTGCGATTATCACGACTATTGGATTGGCGCATAGTGAGTTTTTTAACAGTGAAGAAGATATTGCAGACGCCAAAGCGGAAATATTTACATCAATGAATAATGGCGGGACGGCCATTCTGAATTTTGATAACCCGCATTATGAAAGATTAAAGAAAAAAGCAAAAGAAGCAGGCGTAAAGAAAATCATTTCTTTCGGCAATGACGAGCGTGCTGATGTATGGGTGCTTCACTATGTTTTCCACGATACCTGTAGCTGTATTATAGCCAATATTCTGGGAAAAATTATGACCTATAAGGTTGGTATGCTTGGCTATCACTGGGTCATGAATTCACTAGCCGTGCTGGGTAGCGTTGACGCGGTTGGTGCTGATCTGGGTCTGGGCGGGCTCGGGCTTGCCGAACTTAAGCCATTAGCAGGTCGTGGCAGAAGGGACCGAATTTATTTTGATATTGCAACCAATGCTTCCTTTCTTCTTATTGATGAAAGTTACAATGCAAACCCCGCAAGTATGAAAGCGGCAATTGAAACGCTCGGCCAGACAGAGAATGAAGGCAGAGGACGAAAAATTGCCGTGTTAAGTGATATGGGTGAACTGGGCAAACAGGCCGATCAGCTACATAAAGATCTTGCGCCGATACTGAATGATGCTGATGTAGATATCGTCTTTGCAGTGGGTCGGCATATGAAACATCTGGCTGATTTTATAGTCCGGAAATACCGGCATATTAATGTCAATTATTTTAATGACAGGCAGGCGCTTGAACGGGCATTGCTGCATGATATCCGGGATGGTGACATCATTATGATTAAAGGTTCAAACGCTGGACGCATGTCCAAGGTTGTAGAAAAATTAAAAATGCTTGATCTGAACCAGGATAAACAGGCGGCAAACAGCTGACGGGAATAAGGTAAAAAATATATGCTCTATCATCTACTGACCTCATTAAGCGATGAATATACTTTTCTGAATGTATTTAGTTACCTGACATTCAGGACCGGTATTTCACTTTTTACGGCTTTCGTGGTTAGTTTCCTGTTCGGTCCAAAGGTTATTTTTATGCTTAAAGCAAAGCAGACAAAAGGACAGCCTATCCGTGATGATGGTCCTGAAAGCCATATCCTGACCAAGCAGGGTACACCGACAATGGGAGGGTTTCTTATTTTGCTGGGCCTTAGCTCGGCAACATTACTTTGGGCTGATCTTACAAACCATTATGTCTGGGCCTGTCTTCTCGTCACCACAGGTTTTGGGTTCATCGGCTTTCTCGATGATTATGCAAAAATTACACGCTCAAGCACCGCCGGCGTTTCCGGCAGGGTAAAACTGCTGCTTGAAATCGTTATTTCATTGGCAGCTACGCTAATCATAATGAATGCAGCAGGACAGGAAATAGGAAGCAAGCTTGCTCTGCCATTCTTAAAGGATTTTTTGATCGATCTTGGATGGTTTATGGTGCCCTTTTCAATGTTCGTTCTTGTTGGTTCTTCAAACAGTGTCAATCTGACGGATGGACTTGATGGTCTGGCAATAATGCCTGTCATCATTGCTTCAGGCACATTTGCCATTATTTCCTATGTCGTCGGGAATACGGTTTATGCGGAATATCTAAATCTTACCTATGTTCAGGGGACCGGGGAATTATCGGTTTTTCTGGCAGCAATTATTGGGGCTGGCCTTGGGTTCCTCTGGTTTAATGCGCCGCCGGCAATGATTTTTATGGGAGATACCGGTTCCCTGTCATTAGGAGGGGCTCTTGGAGCGGTCGGTGTGATTACCAAACATGAAATCGTGCTGGCCATTGTCGGAGGATTATTTGTGCTGGAGACGGTGTCGGTGATTGTGCAGGTGGCTTCTTTCAAGCTTACCGGAAAGCGGGTTTTTAGAATGGCCCCCATTCATCATCATTATGAGAAAAAAGGCTGGGCAGAACCGACAATTGTAATTCGGTTCTGGATCATTGCCGTTTTACTGGGCCTGATCGGTCTGGCAACATTAAAATTAAGATAGCGAAATAGAAATGGGCACTTTTTCAAGAACAGATAACAGTATAATAAGCACATGGTGGTGGACAGTTGACCGCTGGCTTCTCATGTCAATTGCTTTGCTTATTACAATTGGTATTGTGCTTGTTTTTGGAGCAAGCCCGGCTGTGGCGGAACGCATCGGTTTACCCAGTTTTCATTTTGTAGAAAGACAGCTTGTATTTCTAGGTCTGTCAATTTTGGTGATGTTTTCCGTATCCCTTTTATCGCCGGTCATGGTCAGGCGACTTGGCGTGGTTATGTTTGCCGGATGTCTTCTTTTATTGATCGCAACGTTAATTTTTGGTGCTGAAGCAAAAGGAGCACGTCGCTGGATTCAGATAGGTTCATTCACGTTACAGGCATCGGAATTTATGAAACCAGCTTTCATAATCTTTACCGCCTGGATGTTTTCACAAAGCAGCAAAGTTCCCGGCTTTCCAGGCTGGCAAATTTCCATCGCATCATTTGTCGTTGTCATTGGGTTGCTGATCTCACAACCTGATCTTGGTCAAAGCATTCTCATTGCAACAGTATGGGGAATGCAGCTTTTTATGGCGGGTCTTGCCTGGATGTGGGTTGGCGGACTGGTTGTTCTTTCAATGGTTGGTCTGATCATTGCTTATTTTACGCTGCCGCACGTGGAAAAGCGAATTGACGGTTTTTTCTTTCCTCAACCCGGCGGAAATTATCAGGTCGAGCAGTCATTAAGTGCCTTTAAGAATGGGGGAATATTTGGTCAGGGGCCGGGCGAAGGCGTTGTGAAAATGCATCTTCCTGATGCGCATTCTGACTATATCTTTGCTGTTGCCGGTGAAGAGTTTGGCGCTGTTGTCTGTCTACTAATAATTATGATTTTTGCCATCATTGTGGTCAGGGGCTTTGTCAATTTATTGAAAGAGGAAGACCATTTTACCGTTCTGGCGGTTGCGGGTCTTTTAATCCAGTTTGGAACACAGGCCTTTATCAATCTGGCGGTTAATCTTTCGATCCTGCCGTCAAAAGGAATGACCTTGCCTTTTATCAGTTATGGTGGATCCTCAATGATTGCTTTGGCCATTGGGATGGGAATGATCCTTTCCCTAACGCGGCGCTATAGCCAATACACGCCTGGACAGACAAATTTATCCTGGGGGCGCAGATGATAAGACGTCGTACCAGTCATATCGTGCTTGCAGCGGGGGGAACCGGTGGACATATGTTTCCTGCCCTTGCCCTTATGGAAGAGCTTCTTGAGCGTGGTCATAAAGTTACGCTTATTACGGATAATCGTGGTATTAAATACCGGAAATTATTTAAGGGTATTAAAATTTTCCAAGTTGATAGTGCGTCTTTTGCGGGAAAAGGACCGGTTGGAAAAATTCTGTCGATACCGAAAATTATCAGCGGCGTTTTTGAAGCCAGATCAATTCTGAAAATGATTGGTGCCGGGGCCGTGATTGGCTTTGGCGGCTACCCGTCCTATCCGACAATTCGTGCAGCGATTTCGTTGGGTATTCCCACCTGCCTGCATGAACAAAATGCAGTACTGGGAAAAGTAAACAGGCATCTCGCGAAATCAGTGGATGCAGTGGCACTGTCATTCGAAGATACAAAATACGTGAATTGGCACAAAAATAAATATACGGCAGTAACCGGAAACCCTGTTCGCAAGGAAATAGTGGATATTGGCGATCTTTATTATCCAACGCTGGGGGATGACAGAATTTTCAGAATACTGGTGATTGGAGGCAGTCAAGGGGCCAAAATTTTCAGCGAGGTGGTTCCACAGGCGGTCTCAACCTTGCCAAGGGCATCGCAACGTCGTCTCCAAATTACCCAGCAGTGCCGTGAAGAAGATATTGAAGCCGTAAGAGACCTTTACGCTGATACAAAAATTGCCGTTGAACTGACCACATTCATTGATGATCTGCCCACCTGTTTAAGATGGGCGCATCTGGTTATTGGCCGCGCAGGCGCATCGACAATTGCCGAACTGACAACAGCGGGAAGACCTGGCATTTTAGTTCCTTATCCACATGCGACAGATGATCATCAGATGGCAAATGCCCGGGAGATGATCAGCAATGGCGCCGGCTGGATTTATCAGAATGATGAATTTAATGCCAAGGTGCTGGCTAAAATGCTTCAGCGTATGGCGCGCCATCCCAATGAAGTATGGGCCGCGGCTGAGGAATCAAGAAAAATAGGCAAGCCATTTGCAGCCAATGATCTGGCAGATATTGTTGAAAGGTTGGCCTTGGTTAAGGGGGATCGTTCTGTTGTCGTCGTAAACAACATCAGTGAAGAAATAGAAAAAAAAGGACTTAAAGCCGAAAAATGAATAAGGAAATCATTTCAAATAAAATTGGTCATCCCGTTAATATTGGCATCCTGCATTTTGTTGGGATTGGCGGTATTGGAATGAGCGGCATTGCTGAAGTGATGCATAATTTTGGCTATAAGGTCCAGGGAAGTGATATTTCGGAAAATGCCAATGTAATCAGGTTGCGCAAACTGGGCATTAAAGTATTTGTCGGGCATAGAGAGGAAAATTTAAAAGGCGCCTGGGGGTTGGTTGTTTCGACCGCTATTAAGGCGGATAATCCGGAGATCATCGCAGCCCGTGCCCTAAAAATGCCGGTGATCCGGCGTTCGGAAATGCTTGCGGAGCTGATGCGCCTTAAATGGTGTGTATCCGTGGCAGGAACGCATGGAAAAACGACAACAACGACAATGGTTTCAGCTGTTCTGGAAGAAGCAAATTATGACCCGACGGTAATTAACGGGGGAATAATTAATGCCTATGGCACCAATGCCCGTCTTGGTGATGGTGACTGGATGGTAGTGGAAGCCGATGAAAGCGATGGCACATTTATCAAGATACCATCCACCGTTGCCGTGGTGACAAATATTGATCCTGAGCATCTGGACTTTTATGGGGATTTTGAAAATGCCAAAGCGGCGTTTGAAACCTTTGTTGAGAATGTTCCATTTTACGGTTTTTCCGTCATGTGTATTGATCATCCGGAAGTTCAGGCCCTTATTGCAAAAATTACAGACCGAAGGATCGTTACTTACGGATTTAGCCCACAGGCAGAAGTAAGGGGTACCAATATATCCTTTGATGAAGGATCAGCCATTTTTGATGTACTCATCAGCAACAGACAGAATGACAGTGTAATAGAGCTGAAGGGGATCACAATGCCAATGCCGGGGCGTCATAATGTTTCAAATGCATTGGCCGCAATTGCGGTATCCCATGAACTTGGTATTTCAGACGACGTTATTCGCAGAACATTTTCAAGGTTTTCGGGGGTAAAACGTCGCTTTACTCTGGTCGATAAGGTGGATGGTGTGACCATTGTTGATGATTATGCGCATCATCCGGTGGAAATAGCTTCTGTACTTAACGCTGCCCGTGAAGCCTATAAGGGACGCGTTATTGCTGTGATGCAGCCACACAGATATACAAGGCTTCAAAGTCTTTTTGATGAATTCTGCAGCTGTTTCAATAATGCCGATATTGTCGTTGTTGCCCCTGTATATGAAGCCGGGGAAAAGCCAATTGAAGGAGCGGATCAGGATGCGCTTATTAACGGTCTTCTGAATTCCGGCCACCGGGGGGTCAAAAAAATAAGTGGTCCGGAAGATCTGCCAAAGTTGATTTCTGAGATAGCCAAAGATGGCGATCTGGTCATTTATTTGGGCGCGGGAAGCGTAAGCCAGTGGGCATACGAACTGCCGGATGCGTTGAGGAAGGAAAAAGGCTAATGGCATCTGCAGCGGCCTATAATAATCTACTCGAGGATTTTGCCCCTGCCGTCAGGGGTAAACTTGAATTTGATGCGCCACTTGCAAAATTGACCTGGTTTCGTACCGGAGGCAACGCAGATTTGCTTTTTACCCCGGAAGATGAAAAGGATCTATGTGATTTTTTAAAACAGTTACCTACTCATATTCCTGTCCTGCCGCTTGGTGTGGGCTCAAACATGCTGGTTCGTGATGGTGGTGTTGAGGGGGCCGTTATCAGAATGGGCAAGAAATTTTCTAAAATCACTAGAGATGGAAATTATATTGTTTCCGGTACCGGCGCCCCGGATATTTCGGTCGCACACGCGGCACTTGATGCACGTTTGACAGGCTTTGAATTTTTACGGGGGGTTCCCGGCACAATCGGCGGTGCGCTTAAGATGAATGCCGGGGCCTACGGGTCAGAAATTAAGGATATATTTCAGTCTGCCACTGCCGTTGACCGTAATGGGAAATTGCATGAACTGACTTTGGAAGATATGGGTTTTTCCTACCGCCATACGGATGTTCCTGATGATTATATTTTTATAAAAGCCACATTAAAAGGAACGCCCGGAGACGCAGAGAAAATAAAAGCCAGAATGGATGAAATAGGTGAAGCCCGAGAAGACAGTCAGCCGTTAAGGACAAGAACAGGGGGCAGCACTTTTAAAAATCCGGATGATTTATCCGCCTGGAAGCTGATCGACGGGGCAGGATGCCGCGGATTGAAAATAGGGGGGGCCAGAGTTTCCGAAAAACATTGTAATTTCCTGATCAATGAAGGAGAGGCCACAGCGGCAGATATTGAAAATCTTGGCGATGAGGTCAGGCGTCGGGTCATGAATAATTCCGGTATCAAACTTGTATGGGAAATTAAGCGTGTAGGGAGGCGGGAATGAGTAAATATTCAAATGTCTGCGTCCTGAAAGGCGGATGGTCAAGTGAACGTGAAGTATCTCTGGTCAGTGGTAAAGCGATAGCTGATGGATTGCGGGAAGCTGGCTATCAGGTAACAGAGGTTGATGTTGGTCCAGATATCTATGAAGTTTTAAAGGAATTAAGGCCTGAAGCTGTTTTTAACGGACTTCACGGTACATGGGGCGAAGACGGTTGTGTACAGGGACTTCTGGAAACGCTGAAAATTCCCTATACCCATTCTGGGGTTAAGGCGTCTGCACTCGCAATGGATAAGGTATTGTCTAAAAAACTTTTTCAATCAATTGGGATTCCGTGTGCAGAAGATAAGATTGTAGACGTTGCACATTTGTTTGATCCGGAACCGATGCCAAGACCATTTGTGGTGAAACCGAATTGTGACGGCTCAAGTGTAGGGGTTGTTATTGTTGATGAAGGTGATGAGTTTAATGCCGACATTGAAGGTCCGTGGCAGGGGCAAGAAAAATTAATGGTCGAAAAATATATTCCTGGCCGGGAACTCACTGTATCTGTGATGGGTGATAAAGCGTTATGTGTGACTGAACTTAGACCTAAACAGGGATTTTATGACTATAAAGCCAAATATCAGGACGGGATGACGGACCATATTGTTCCAGCGGAAATGAGTGAGCAACATGCCCAACAGATTATGAAAATGGCAGTGGATGCACATAACATTCTGGGATGCCGTGGGGTCAGCAGATCAGATTTCAGGATGGACGGAGATGACATCTATATCCTTGAAACCAATACGCAGCCAGGAATGACGCCGCTTTCACTGGTGCCGGAGCAGGCAAAATATATTGGGATGAGATTTTCAGAGCTGGTGAGTTGGATGATGGAGGATGCATCATGCGAGCGCTAAAAGAAAATATGTTAGGGCCAAAAAAAATGGCGGCCAGGCGAGGCGAAAAAGAGGCAATCAGCCTGCGTCGACGTCGTATTGTCAAATCCGTAACAAGAGCCGTTACAGCAACAGGAATTTGTTTTTCAATCATTATGTCTATTTATCTTTGGCGTAGCGGGATGATTTCAGTATGGCTTGGAACGGCAGAAGGTAAAGTTCAGAAAACACTTGTTAGTGCCGGTCTGGTTGTTGATGTGGTTAAGGTGGCAGGAGAAAAATATATCTCTGAAAAACAGGTACTTGATGCTGCCAACATTACAATAGGAGATGCACTTCTTACGCAAGACATAGACGCTGTTATTGAACGGATTGAACAACTAAAATGGATAAAAAAAGCAACCGTGAGAAGGGAATTCTCTGGCGAAATATTGATCCGGGTTTATGAGCATCAGCCTGCAGCCTTGTGGCAGGTTGATAATAAATTATGGGTTGTTTCAGATGAAGGAGTTCAGATTGATGATGAAAATCTGGAGAATTTCGCGCAGCTTCCTATGATCAGTGGTGTTGGCGCGGAAAAAGTGCTCGGAGAATTAATTACAGCGGTATCAAGTAATGCAGACCTTTTTGATCGTGTGGAAACGGCAACTTGGGTTGGGGGACGGCGTTGGGATTTGTTTCTCAAGAATGGCATAAAAATCATGTTACCGGAACATGGGCTTGCGGAAGCGTGGCAGAATTTAAGTGAATTTGAAAAACAGGAGCAGTTGCTGGCGAGAAATATTCTTGCTGTAGATTTTCGAATTAAAGATAAAACCGTGGTTCGATTGACACCGGAAGAAGCGGAAAGAAGGCGCTTGCTTGCAAAAACAAGCGGTAAAGGGGAAAAAATTTAAATGAGCAACCAGACCATTGCCATACTTGATGTTGGCAGCAGTAAAATTTGCTGTTTTATTGCCGAGATTGGCGCTGAAAATGAACGTCCACGGGTAATCGGTATTGGGCATCGTGAATCCAGGGGGCTTAATCTGGGCACTGTGGTGGATATGGAAGAAACGGAGAATGCTATTCGCACGGCTGTTGATGCCGCGGAAAAAATGGCAGGCGGTGATCCGATTGATAATGTCACAGTAAATTTATCAGCGGGTGATCCGAAGTCCACGCAGCTTTCCGTTGAAGTTGAAGTTGCCGGGCACGAGATTAGTAATGTTGATATTGAAAGGGTGCTTGATCTGGGTCGACATTATTTGAATGATCAAGAAAGATTTGTTATTCACTCAAGACCAACCAGCTTTAGCATTGACGGTGTGGGCGGAGTGCGGGACCCGAAAGGGATGTTTGGTGAAAAGCTTGGTGTAGAAATGCATGTAACGTCCGCATCTATCAGTCCTCTTAGAAACCTGCAATCCTGTATTAATCGTTGTCATTTGAATATGGTTGGTGTTGTGTTCTCGCCATATGCATCCGGCCTATCGACATTGGTGGCTGACGAGTTGGAAATGGGTTGTATATGTATTGATATGGGGGGCGGCGTTACCAGTATTGCCGCGTTTAAGGATAATGAATTTATATTCGGGGATATGGTGCCCTTTGGGGGCCATCATGTTACGCGCGATATTGCGCAGGGATTGTCGACACCACTTTCAGCCGCAGAAAGACTGAAAACTCTTTTCGGGAACTGCTTGTCCGGTGTGTCGAATGTCCGCACGCATATTGATGTTACACAAATTGGCGATAATGGACAGGAAAGTGTCACGACCATTCCAAGACGGATGCTTACGTCAATTATTGAGCCGCGGGTGGAAGAAATTTTTGAAATCGTCAGAGATAAAATAAGTGCGGCGGGGCTTGAAAATACGGTCGGACGACGTCTGGTAATCACAGGTGGGGCAAGTCAGCTTGGCGGGATAGAGGAACTGGCTAAAAAGGTATTTAAATGTAATGTCCGGCTTGGCCGGCCGTTAAATGTTGACGGACTTGCTGATACGACAGCTGGCGCCGGTTTTTCAACAGCAGCAGGGTTGTTGTTATATGCATCAATGAAGCCGGAAGAGCTTCATTTTATGAAGCAGAAACGACCGCAAATTGGATTTCTTCAGGGCATTAGTTCCTGGTTTAAGGAGAATTTTTAGTAACGGGTAATCGTTTTAGGCGAAAAATAAGGACAATTTCTGCAGAATTTGGTCTAAAACGACTCGAAATTAAAAAAAAACGACTCGGATTCATTTTTTTTTAGACAGGGCGAATCACTTGATATAGAGTACCGTTAACTGTTTGTTAAAGAAGAATGAATCCTGATTTAACGGAAGATTTTTTGGGAGGTCAAAATGACTATTGAATTTACATCACCGGAACTTACTGAACTTACACCAAAAATTACGGTGTTTGGTGTCGGTGGTGCAGGTGGAAACGCCGTCAACAATATGGTGCGATCAGCACTTAAAGGCGTCGATTTTGTTTGTGCCAATACGGATGCGCAAGCACTCAGTCTTTCACTGGCAGAACAAAAAATCCAGCTAGGGGCCGAATTGACTCAGGGTCTTGGTGCAGGTGCCAGACCGGAAGTTGGAAAAGCCGCTGCTGAAGAAACTATGGACACCATTATGGAAAGTCTTGAAGGTTCACATATGGTGTTTATCACTGCCGGTATGGGCGGAGGCACAGGAACGGGTGCGGCGCCAATGATTGCAAAAATGTCTCGTGAAAAAGGCATTCTTACTGTTGGTGTCGTAACAAAACCGTTTCAGTTTGAAGGTGGTCGCCGGATGAAGCTGGCTGAAGAAGGAATTGCCGAGCTTTCAAAATATGTTGATACGCTTATTATTATCCCAAACCAGAACCTTTTCAGAATTGCCAATGAACGCACGACATTTGCTGATGCTTTTGCCATGGCAGATGAAGTTCTTCATTCTGGCGTTCGTGGTGTAACTGACCTGATGATGCTCCCAGGTCTGGTCAATCTGGACTTTGCAGATGTTCGCACGGTCATGAGCGAAATGGGTAAAGCCATGATGGGAACGGGAGAGGCGGAAGGTGATAACAGAGCGCTTGAAGCAGCTGAAGCCGCAATTTCAAATCCGCTTCTTGATGAAGTGTCGATGAAGGGTGCCCAAGGTGTGCTCATTAACATTACGGGTGGTATGGATCTTACTTTGTTTGAAGTTGATGAGGCAGCGAACAGAATCCGTAGTGAAGTTGATCCTGATGCCAATATTCTTGTCGGCTCAGCTCTTGATTCAAGCCTTGACGGCAAGATGCGTGTTTCTGTTGTTGCAACAGGTATTGAAGCCAGTGCAAGATCTGCAGATGATATTCCGACCCGCCAATATAGTGTGCCAGTGGTAAATACGCCTGTGATTGAAGAGGATGTGACTGAAGCTGTCGAGCAGCAAGATGTTGAGACCATGGCGGAGAATACAGAAGAGCCACTGGATTTGGTTGATGAAGTAACTGCAGAAGAGAATATTATTGAAAATTCTGAACAAGCTGACCTGGCGGAAGACCGTGATGCGGCTTTTATTGCGCCGGAACCGATTATGCCTGAACCTGTTATTTCAGTTAATCAAACTGATGACAATGCATTTTCTGATCCGTATGCAGAGGCAGCACTAGCCAATAGCGAGCCAAGAGAAAAGCCAAAACAAAAACTTGGCCTGTTTCAAAATCTGCTTGGCACAAAAAAAGAGCCTATAATACATAGGGAACCTGTCATGAGACAAGGTGATATGCTGGAGACAGAGAGCGCAAAAAGTGTAGAAGCGGATGCTGACGCTACTGTTTCAGAAGAAGCGAAAGAAATAAAAGTTGATGTGAAGCCAGTTATAAAAGAGGAGCTGGTAGCTAAAAGAGATGAAGATGATCATCTTGAAATCCCAGCATTTCTGAGGCGTCAGGCTAACTAACAGACTATCCCTTAACAATAAGAAAGGCGGCATTATTGCCGCCTTATTTGTTTTCTCAGAATTTTTAATATTTATATGACGCCCCGGCGGATCTGATCGAGTTCAATTGATTCAAAGAGAGCTTTGAAATTTCCTTCGCCAAAGCCAATATTTCCTTTTCGCTGAATAATTTCAAAGAAAATTGGGCCAATTACTGTATCAGTGAATATCTGAAGTAATATTCCATCTTTTTTATTGCCATCTATAAGAATACGGCGTTTGCGCAGTTCTTCAATATTTTCTTCATGTTCGTCAATACGATCATCAATCAGATCATAATATGTATCAATTGTATCCTGCAAAGGAACATTTCTTGCCTTTAGAACATCTACGGTTTTGTAAATATTATTGGTATAAAGGGCGATGTGCTGAATTCCTTCTCCACGATACTCATTAAGATACTCTGCAATTTGTGATTTATTATCTTTTGACTCGTTGAGCGGAATATGAATCTTGCCACATGGGCTGGTCATAGCCTTGCTGGTCAGGCCGGTTTTCTGACCATCAATGTCAAAATATTTAAGCTCCTTAAAATTAAAAATACGTTCATAAAAGTCTGCCCAGTAGCCCATTCGGCCGGTATAAACATTATGGGTCAGGTGATCTATATATTCAAATCCGGTGTCGGCTATTTCAGTAACATCCTCATCCTCACATGGAATAAAATCCACATCATAAATTGTCTTATCGCCGTAACGGTCCACCAGATAAAGTCTGCTTCCACCTATGCCTTCAATAGCTGGTATATAAAGTTCCATAGGGGCGATTTCCTGAGCAATCGGGTTGGCACCCTGGGCTATTGCGTGATCGTAGGCTAGTTTTGAATTTTTAACACGAAACGCCATTGCGCAAATACTTGGTCCATGGGCAAATGCATAGCGCTGGGCAAAACTGTTCGGTTCAGCATTGATCAGAAAATTAACGCCGCCTGCTTTATGAAGGGTTACATTTTTTGAACGGTGCCGGGCTATTTTTTTGAACCCCAGTTGCTTGAACAATGCTCTTAGTTTCTCGGGTTCGGGTGATGCGTACTCAACAAATTCAAAGCCATCAACGCCCATCGGATTTTCAAATAAATCAGCCATGCTCATTCCTGTATTTTTAAGGGTTTCTCTTATTGAACTTATATACTATTTTTAGTGAAAAAAGGTTTCAATTTTTAGGTATAAATAAGCATAATTGAAACAAAAATTCATATAAAGGAATAAAGTGGATGAATATTACATTAGATGATGAAGACGTCAAAATTCTTAATTTAATTCAGAAGGATGTAAATCTAACCAATCAGGACATTGCGGAAATGACAGGTCTTTCGGCTACCTCAGTCTGGAGAAGAATAAAAAACCTTGAAGATGTTGGCGTGATCAAAGCAAAAGTGGCATTGCTAGACCAGAGAAAAACCAATCTGAATGTATGTGCAATTATTCATGTTCGGCTTAATTTACATGGTGAAGACACCAGAATTGAATTTGAAGATTTTATTGCCAAAAGACCGGAGGTGATGGAATGTTATGCAATTCTTGGCCGGCACGACTACTCATTGACTGTGGTCGTGCCGGATGTGGAAAGATTTGAAAAATTTTTGGCAGGTCATCTTCTTAACCATCCTATGATCTCAGAATCAACAACCTATTTTACCCTTAGACAGGTTAAATATTCTACTGCATTACCGCTTAATTTGCACCGAACATAGCGGCTTCATCTTTTGCCTGACAATCCAGAATGCTTTGTGTAATTTCAAACATCAACTGAAAGTAACTGTTCGGTCCGGGTTCAAGATATTGCCCCAGATGGTCAACGACACCGTAGCCCGCCTTGGTCTCTCCCATTACGGCCATGGCAATCCGTGGATGTGTTCCTGGAATGGCAAGCACACAAGTTACATTTTTCTCCTCAGCCAATTTCTTTAATGCGGCAAGATGTTTTATGCTGGGCGTTTCATCTGATTTAAGCTGGATTGCACCCACACTGCTTAATGAATATGCTTTTTCATAATATTGAAACGCATCATGATAAACAATCATGGCACTGTCGCGCAAAGGCCTTAGAAGTTCACGAATTAATTCTTCCTGCGCATATAATTCTTTAATAAGCTGTTTTGAATTTTTGACATAAGTGATGCTGTTTTCCGGATCAAGCTTGGAAAGTGTTTCTTCAATTATGGTTACAATACGTCTGGTATTTGAGGGGTCCAGCCAGATATGAAGATCCATATCACTTTGCATATGTTCTTCGTCTTCACCTTCAGAGAACCAGATCTTACTGGTTCTGTATGGGTATAATTTTATTCCGTCCTGTTCAGCAAATGCAATGGCATTCAGTGTCGGGTTGTCCGATTCAGACACTGATCTTAGGAATGTTTCAAATTTCGGAGAAATATAAAAAAGGACATCTGCATTTGCAACTTTCCTGAAATCGGAAGGTTTCATGCGGAAAATATGCGGTGTTACCCCACCTTTCATTAACAGTTCAGGTGTGCCTGTATCGCCCATAACCCGTGAAACCAATGAATGAATTGGTTTTATACTTGCTACAACTTTTAGCTCTTTTGCCAATACTATGGAATTGCTAAGCAGAAACATTCCAAGGAACATTGCAAAAATGTTTTTTATAATTTTGATTTTCATTTTTTCAACTTACTAAAATCTTACATTTTGTTACTATATAACATTTATTATTTGTTTGCAATCTATGAAATAAAACCTTTTTCATAACCCATAAGTATGTTTTTTTCCATAAATAGTGTATTTAATGTGTCTTTTTTATAAATGCCATGGTGATTTTTAATTGAAGCATGGTATATAGTTGGTCTAATGATCAATTTTACGAATAGAAAATTGGAATAAGAATGAAGTCAGTCAGTTCGGATCACTCAGTTGCCCGTAATTTTTTAACCGGTATTTTACTTCTTACCCTGACGATATTATTGTCTTCTTGTGGTGGTTCAAAAAAATTGAAATATCGAGATCTGCCAGTCGACCAGCTTTATATTGAAGCGCAAAAATATGTCGATTACGGTGATTTCAAATTTGCTGCCGTTGCCTTCGATGAAGTTGAAAGGCAACATCCATATTCTATCTGGGCCAGACGTGCTCAGCTTATGTCTGCTTTTTCATACTATATGGCTAATGATTATGAGAATGCTATATTGGCGGCTCAAAGATTTTTAACGCTTCACCCTGGTAATAAGGATGCGCCTTATGCCCGTTATTTGGTTGCTCTTAGTTATTATGAGCAGATTGCAGATGTACGTCGGGATCAGAAAAATACTGAGCAGGCCTTGGATTCTTTCAGGGAAGTCGTAAGATTACACCCAAATTCAGCATATGCTGCTGATGCTCGTGTTAAAATCGAACTGACACAAGACCATTTAGCCGGTAAGGAGATGGAAATTGGGCGATATTACCAGTCTACCGGCGAGCTTTTTGCTGCAATCGGCCGCTTTAACAACGTTTTGACTAAATTTCAGATGACCAGCCATACACCAGAAGCACTTCATCGTTTGACAGAATGTTATCTTGCCCTCGGAATAGTTCAGGAGGCAAAAAAATCTGCAGAAGTTCTGGCATTGAATTTTCCAAATTCGGACTGGAATCAATATAGCACCGAGCTCATGCGTAAATACGGGAATTAAAGGATAGTCTGTATTTCATGATTGTTTCGCTTACGATCAAAGATATCGTTCTGATAGACCGCCTTCAAATGAATTTTGAAGACGGTCTATGTGTTTTAAGTGGCGAAACCGGGGCTGGTAAATCTATTCTTCTTTCCGGTATTGGACTGGCAATTGGGGCCCGCGGTGGGCGAGAACTTATCAGAAACGCTAAAGACCAGGGCAGTGTCAGCATTGAACTACACCTCGAAGATGGACACAAGGTGTGGTCATTTCTGAAAGAACAAGGCTTAGATTATGAGCCTGGGCAAATTATATTGCGCCGCATAATTATGAATGACGGGCGTAGCCGGGCTTTTATAAATGATCAGTCTGTAAGTGTGGGGCTGCTACGTGAAGTCGGCGAAAGTCTTATTGAAATTCATGGTCAGCATGATGAGCGTGGCTTACTTAACCCATCAGGACATCGAGAGCTTCTAGATGATTTTGGAAATTATAATTCATTATTACTTGATGTCAGAAAAAATTACCGCACTTTGACGAATTTGCAGGAATTGCTGGCGAAGGAAGAAGAAAAACTTGGAAACGCTCAAAAAGATGAAGAATATATTCGTCATAACCTTGAAGAGCTCGACCAGTTAAATCCGATTGCAGGTGAGGAGGAAAAACTAGCCACAGACAGAACAAAGATGATGCAGGGGGAAACATTGTCAGAGGGGTTAGGGGAACTGCTGGAAAAACTGCTTAGTGATAAAGGGGTTGATACGGTTTTACGGACAACGATCAGAAAAATAGAGCGTATGTCTGCCCAAGTGCCGGGATTACTTGACCCTGTCTCAGCAAGCCTTGATCGTGCTGCCAATGAAACAACCGAGGCTATTTCCGAGCTTGAAAGAATTATTCGTGATCTTGAGTTTAATCCATATGACCTTGAAAATGTGGAAGAGCGCCTATTTGCTCTTCGAGGGATTGCCCGCAAACATCATTGCCAGCCTGACAGTCTGGTCCAGTTAAAAAAGGATTTTGAAGATAAACTTGAAAGTCTGGAGTTTAGTGATCGTGAAGTTCAAAGATTAAAGAGCGAAGTCAAACAGGCAAGAGCAAAATTTGAAGAAAATGTCATAAAGCTTTCAGAAGCAAGACAGAAGACCGGCGCTATTCTTGATGACCAGGTTAACAAGGAATTGCCGGCACTGAAAATGGACAAGGCAAAATTTAAAACCTTTCTTGAACCGCTTGAGCGGGAAAGCTGGAACGCTGATGGAGGGGAACGCGTTGATTTCAGGGTTTCTACAAATCCAGGTGCCCCGTTCGGTGGCCTGATCAAAATTGCTTCCGGCGGTGAACTTTCCAGATTTATCCTGGCTCTAAAAGTTGTTCTAGCGCGTAAAACAAGTGTCGCGACACTGATTTTTGATGAAATTGATCAGGGGGTTGGTGGTGCTGTCGCCAATGCAGTTGGGGAAAGACTGGCGGACCTGGCAACGAAGGCACAAATTATGGTGATTACACATTCGCCCCAGGTTGCAGCTCGCGGGAACAGTCACTGGCTCATTAATAAGGGGATATCGGAAGATGGGGAAACTGTGACCACCACCGTGACTTTGATTGACAAAGACCACAGGCGAGAGGAAATTGCCCGAATGCTATCGGGAGCGCATGTTACAAAAGAATCTAGGGCTGCCGCAGATAATCTGTTAAATTGGTAACATTGCAGATGAGACGTAATAGATGAACGATATAAGCAATATAGCGGCGGAGGAACTAAGCACTGAGCAGGCAGCAAAAGAGCTTGAACGACTTGCTGCGCTTATCAAACGCCACGATAAACTTTATCATGATAAAGATAGTCCCGAAATATCAGACGCAGAATATGATTTTCTGAGAATTCGCAATAACGAGATAGAAAAGAAATTCCCGGACCTGGTCCGTGAGGATAGCCCCAATAAATCTGTTGGGGTGCTTCCGACAAGCGGATTTAAAAAAGTGGAACATCGCAAACCGATGTTGTCTCTGGACAATGCCTTTAGCAGTGAAGATGTGTATGATTTTGCCACTCGTGTTAAACGGTTTCTAAATATTCCGGAAAGTGAGGGTGTTGAATTCCTCGCTGAACCAAAAATTGACGGTTTGTCAGCATCCCTCAGATATGAAAAGGGTTCTTTTGTTCAGGGCCTGACACGTGGTGACGGCAAAACAGGCGAAGATATAACGGAAAATCTTAAGACCATTGATCAGATTCCACTTAAGCTTCATGGAACAGGGTGGCCGGATATTCTGGAAGTTCGTGGTGAAGTTTATATGGCCAAAGATGATTTTTTGGCCCTTAACGAAAGACAGATCGCTGCAGGTAAAGCGCATTTTGCAAACCCCAGAAATGCCGCCGCTGGCTCCCTTCGTCAACTGGATAGCAGCATTACCAAATCACGTGCCCTTAAATTCTTTGCTTATAGCTGGGGGGAAACCAGTGATGAGCTTGGTCATACCCAATCGCAGGTTATGGAGTATTTCAGGCGGTGGGGCTTTACAACAAATGAAATGATTTTTGTCAGTTCTGATATAGATGCACTGATTAAACATTATCAGCATATAGCGGAAATCAGAAGTTCACTTTCCTATGATATTGATGGGGTCGTTTATAAGGTTAATCGACTTGATTATCAGGATAGACTTGGAATGGTTGCGCGTGCGCCACGTTGGGCGATTGCGCATAAATTCCCGGCTGAAAAAGCGCAGACAATATTAAACGATGTTGATTTTCAGGTTGGCAGAACCGGGGCCATTACTCCTGTTGCGCGGCTTGAACCCATTACGGTTGGCGGCGTTGTTGTTTCAAATGCCACACTACATAATGCTGACGAAATCAAGCGCCTAAATATTCGTTTAGGGGATCGGGTCATTGTTCAAAGGGCCGGAGATGTTATTCCGCAGATTATTGGCGTGGCAGAAACAAATCCGGAAAATCCTGACATAGTCTTTCCAGATCAATGCCCGTCCTGTGGCAGTCATCTCGTTCGTGAAGGTGATGATGTGGTCTGGCGCTGTTCTGGCGGTCTTATCTGTCCTGCGCAGCGCATAGAACGGCTTCGGCATTTTGTTTCCAGAAATGCCTTTGATATAGATGGGCTGGGCAATAAGCAGATCGAATTTTTCTTTAAGGAAGGGATGATTGAAAGTCCGGCTGATATATTCCGACTGCAACAACGCGATGAAGCAGAGCCGCTCACCTCATTAAAAAATCGCGATGGTTGGGGGGATCTTTCAGTTTCAAATCTTTGGACCGCTATTAATATCAGGCGGACAATATCAATGGACAGGTTTTTATTTTCACTGGGCATAAGGCATCTTGGTCAGCAAAATGCCCGGCTAATGTGCCTGAATTATCTGAATATTGACAATTTCATAGGCAATATGATTGAGGCCCAGGATAAAACCAGCGATTCCTATGCCTCCCTGCTGGCAATTGATGGAATTGGTGAGAAAGTTGCCGATGCCATCATTGATTTTTTTGCTGAACCACACAATATGGACGTCGTCAATGAACTTCTGGAACAGGTTAAAGTTGAAGAGTTTCTGCCGCCGGAAACCGGGAACGCCAATGTTGCAGGTAAAATTATTGTTTTTACAGGAAAACTGGAAAAATTAAGCCGGCAGGAGGCAAAGGCTTCCGCAGAAAGTCTTGGCGCAAAAGTTTCTAGTTCCGTTTCCAGTAAAACAGATATTGTTGTTGCTGGTCCCGGTGCAGGATCAAAGCTCAAAAAAGCATCGGACCTTGGTATTACTGTCCTTTCTGAGGATGAATGGCTAAGCATGATTTAGATATGCATAAATTGCATGGCTGTCGATCCTTTTATCCTTCTACTCATTTGGTATGCGAATATATATATCCACTCTGACACAAGGGTGATGAGCACCCTTAATGAATTAAATTCAGCAGATTTAAGGATAGATCAATGATAAACGTATTAAAAACATACAGCTTCATGGACCTGTTGAAGGATTATAATTATGTTCCTGAAGCAGAAAAAAGCGCAATCGAATTTCCAGAAAATGTTTCAGCACTTGTTGAATATTTTACTGACTTGATTAAAAACAAAACCGAAGACTATGACTTTATGTCTCTTCTCGGTGACAAAGGATATGTTCCAGTCAACGACAACTGGACTAAATCATACGTAAACGATAACAGCAAAATCGAAAAAATTGCGTCTTAATTTGATCTTTTGTGGCAGTGTTATTACTGCCACAAAAGCTTTCCTTTCCCATTTTTTTCAAAAATTTTTCTTCTAAAAACCTCCAAATGCGATAAGCCGTATTTATTATGAGATAAGGTGTTCCGGCCCCTATTGATCTGGGGGTAGGGCTACAATTATAGTTAATTTATGGAAGTGAAGAGCATTTCCACAAAAATAAATTCAGCAGATTTAAGGATAGATCAATGACTAAATTTCTAACAACTTATAGCTTCATGGATCTGTTGAAGGAGTATGATTATGTCCCTGAAACAGATCACAATGAAACATCAATTTTCGATAATTTTGAGAGCTTTTTTGCGCCGATAACTGACTTTGTTAAAGCGAGTGCAGACGAGTATGATTTCATGGATCTTTTAAATGATAAAGGGTATGTGACTGCAAATTCTGCTGATGCTCTTGTCGCCAGCAACGATAATGATTTATTTGTCAAAGCTGCTTCTTAAGGACAATTAAACGGTAGCGATACCGCTACCGTACAGCTGTCTCATGACTTTTGCAGAAGCAATGTCTGCCATTCTTTAATCGGGTATGTTCTCAGCAGCTTCATATTTCTGCTTTCATAAGTTTCCAGAACAGCATCTTCCTGCTCCTTTAATAGTCCGGAAAGAAGCAGGTAGGCGTTCTTGCCAAGATTTGAAATAATTTCAGGGGCCATATCTATTAACGGTCCGGCAAGAATGTTTGCGACAATCAGATCGTAAGGACCATTTTCCCCGAGAATGGAATTTTCAAATCCATCGCATGTAAGCCCACTAATTTGCGGGACATGATTAATCAGGAAATTTTCCTTAGCGGTGTCAGTTGCAATCGGATCAATGTCGCTTGCCAGTATTAGACCATCCCATTGTTTGGCCATGGCAATGGCGAGTACGCCGCTACCACATCCCAGATCCAGCATTTTTGCAGGATTTATTATTTCACCCAGATCGCTGATTGCCATAAGGCAGCCCGCAGTTGTGCCATGGCTTCCGGTTCCAAAAGCTTGTCCAGCGTCAATGCAAATGGCAATTTTATTGTCCGGTATTTTATCTTTATCATGACTTCCATAAAGAAAAAAATGCCCAGCATTGATTGGCTTTAACAGTTTCTGGGATTCTGCAACCCAGTTTTTATTTTCTACCTCTTCCATATATATTTCAGGGGAAGCGACTTTAAGGATTTCAGACATATCCATTACGGCTTTATTTATAATCGTCAGATCAGGCTTCTCCTGGTAATAGGCCTCCAGAATCCCGTTCTTTATATCTTCTTCAATTTCGAAGCTTGCTATAGAGGGGAAATTATCGTCGCAGGAGGCAAAAATGACTTCTTCATAAGAAGGCAATAATTCTTTTGGAGCAGTGAATTTTATTTTCCAGCTTTTGTTTGCATCAATCGATTGTTTATCAGTCATTCAGTACACCTGTTCATTTCGTTTTATTTTCGTCCTTTCTCCATTTTGCTTTGTTTGACCGTTAAAAATGCGATGAAACACAAGTAATTTGAGACGAGAGGCCGATGGCAGCATTGTCCCAGAAACGCTTTTCAAATAAAATTCTAATCTATAGGAGACGAGCAATATGACAAACTTTATTTCAAAATTTCCGACTTTTCTGATCAGTATTATGGTTGGTTCAATCATATTTTTTCAATTTGCCCAGGCTGATGAAATCAAAGTTAAGCATGATCTGGAGGATTTCAACCAAATTCGTATCGATAATATCGGGGTTCAGTTGGATGTTACAGTTGGCAAGAAATTTTCCATAGAAGTTGAGGGGGAAGAAGAGTTGGTGAATACGCTTCTTCTTAAAGTCAGGGGCCATAAGCTCGTTCTATATCGCGATGATGAAAAGCATTTCTGGGACAAGGGAAACAATGATTCAACAAAAGTGATCATCAGTATGCCTGAATTTACTGGATTTGATCTTCGCGGGGCTGTTGATGCCCATATTAAAGGGGTTGATAGCGATAAAGTCGAATTTGATTTAAAGGGTGCCGGAAATATTAACATCGAAGGTAAATGTAAATGGTTCATTGTTGATTTAAAGGGCGCGGGAAATGTTGAAGCGGAAAACTTCAAATGTGAGGAAGCGGATGTAGATCTAAAAGGTGCCGGCAATATTTCTGTATATGCCAGCGAAAGAGTAAGTGCCGATATTAAAGGCATGGGTAATATTGACGTATATGGAAACCCAAAAGACGTCACAAAAAGTGATGGATGGTTTAGCAATATTTCCATTCATTAAAGCGGGAAGATTATTAAGGAATATGTGAGGAAAATGAAATGAATAAACTGGTTAAAATAGCAGGGGTGTCTTTGGCAGCATTATCGGCAGCCCTTTATGCTTCATCAAGCACTGAGAGTCTGGCCGCCAATATTACGAAGGCGTCTGATTTAAAAGGATTTACCAAAGTCCAGCTGAATACTTCGTCGGATGTGAATATTAAAATCGGAAAAGAATTTTCCATTGAAATGGTCGGCGATGAAGATCGTATTGCCAATACGGTTCTGGAATTGAATGAGGATACTCTTAAAATTAAAAATAAAAGAGACTTTTTTAATTTTGATAATGACCAGGAAATGGTCGTTAATATTGTAATGCCTGAATTAAAATCAATGAAAATAAATGGGTCCGGTGATGCCGAGATTACGGGCGTTGATAATGATGAACTTGAGTTGAAAATAAATGGCTCAGGCGACATGACAGTATCAGGAAAAACCAAAGCTCTGAATCTGGGCATTAACGGGTCCGGAGATATCAATATGGACCAGATAGATGGTAATGACGTGGATATTTCGATCAATGGTTCCGGGGATGTTACCTTCAACGGGGGCAGTTGCACCAGCATGGTAATAGATATTCATGGCTCCGGCGATGTAAATGCGAAGGATCTGAAATGTAAAGACGTTGATGTTGATGTATCCGGTTCCGGTGATAGTACGGTTTATGCAAGTAACTCAATTACTTTTGACAGTCATGGTTCCGGTGAAGTAGATGTATATGGTAAACCAAAAACAGTAGTTGATAATGAAACTAAAAGAAGAAGCAGGGTTGTTGTTCATTAGCCGCTGGTCAAAGAGAAGTCGTAAATGAATATAATATTTAAAGTAAGGTCAATATCAGTAATATCCGTTCTTGCATTCGCGTTGCCTTTTGCCGCGAATGCAAGGGATGTGACTGAAATGGCTGACTTCTCAGGTTTTTCAAGAATTGAATTAGATACTTCTGCTGATCTTAAGGTTAAAATAGGAAATGAATTTTCGGTAAAAATGACCGGTGATCAGCGCCGAATTGACCGTATGGAATTTGAACGTTCAGGGGACAAGCTGGAAATATCGGGACGGTCACGTTTTGGTTTTTTTGGCAGAGATAGCGGGGGCTATATTAAAATCGAAATCACAATGCCGGATCTTGAGGAAATGGAAATCAACAGCTCGGGAGACGCGGAGATATCAGGTTTAGATAATAAGGAAATATCACTTAACATCAATGGCTCCGGCAATATTTATGCCACTGGCAAAAGTGAAAACCTTCAAATCGAAGTAAACGGCTCCGGTGATATTGAGCTTGATCAGTTCAAAAGTAAGTCGGTAAGCATCGAAATTGAAGGATCCGGTAATGTTGATTTTGATGGCGGTACTTGCGATAAAATGAAAATTGACGTTGAAGGATCCGGTGATATTGATGCAAAGGATTTTGTCTGCAAGGAAATTAATATGGATATATCAGGCTCGGGCAACAGCAGGGTATATGCAACCGATCTTTTTATCTTTAAAGGAGATGGGTCGGGCCGGGTTGATGTTTTTGGCAAACCCAATAAAATCGAAGACCGCACTGATCATGACAGTAAAATCAGGATACGATAAATCACAGGCTATTGTCAGGCAGATTTAATAAAACTGTCCATAACTTTACGTTCAGACCCCATTTCAAAATCAATGGTCAGTTTATTGCCCTCTATTTCCGTTACTTGGCCATAACCGAATTTGTCGTGGAAAACCCGTTCTCCTATGGCAAATTCCGAAGCAGCGGATTTCCTGGATGTGCTTACTGTGTTCGGAAAACGTTTTTTTGCCCGGCTTCGGTCAAGCTGGTAAAATTCCCGGCCTTCACCAAAATTAAATCCCAGATTTCCGGAAGGATTGAAATCTCTTTGATCAGAGTTTGTGAGCCCCTGTTGTCCCAGCTTTACGATATGTTCTTTTGGAAGCTCCTCTATAAACCGTGACGGGATCGGCGTCATATAATTTCCAAACATATAGCGGGTAGCGGCATAAAAAATATAGGCTCGTTTTTTGGCTCGTGTTATGCCGACATAGGCAAGCCTGCGTTCTTCCTCCAGTCCTCTTTCCCCCTGTTCCTCAATTGATCGGCGACTGGGGAAAAGTTCCTCTTCCCAACCGGGAAGAAATACGGTGTCAAACTCAAGCCCTTTTGAGCCGTGTAATGTCATTATGCTGATACTGTCATACTGGTTTTCCGCCGTATTTTCCATGACCAGTGAAATATGTTCCAGAAACTCTTCTAGATTTTCGAAGGCTTCCATTCCACGGATCAGTTCTGCAAGATTTTCTAGCTTACCCGGCGCGTCTGGGGATTTGTCATTGCGCCATTTATCATAATAACCGCTTTCTTCCAGTATTGTATCGGTAATATCAAGATGATTTACATCCTGTGCTATCGTTCGCCAGCGGTCAAAGTTCTGCAATAGCTGGGCGAGTGCAGTTCTGGCTTTTTTGCTAATTTCATCTGTTTCAACAATATCAATTGATGCTTTAACCAGTGATGTTCCGGCGGCTCTGGCTATACGGTGTAATTTGGCAACGGTTGTGTCCCCAATTCCCCGTTTGGGAACATTAATGATCCGCTCGAATGCAAGATCATCGTCGGGATTTTGCAATACACGCAGGTATGCCATCGCATCCCTGATTTCGGCTCTTTCATAAAAGCGGACGCCCCCTATAATCCGATAAGGAATTCCGAGTGTGATAAAATTTTCCTCAAATTCACGGGTTTGAAAACCGGCACGAACCAGTATCGCCATTTCATTTAATGGCTGCTTTTTGCGCTGAAGATCTTCGACAATTTCGCCGATTGCCCTGGCTTCTGCACGGCCATCCCAGACGGCGTTTACACTTACTTTCTCGCCTCCTTCTTCAGCGGTCCATAATGTCTTGCCAAGACGGTCACGATTGCTGTTGATCAATCCGCTTGCCGCGCCCAGAATATGGGTGGTGGAGCGATAGTTTTGTTCAAGACGGACAATTTTTGCCCCTTCAAAGTCCTTTTCAAATTTGAGGATATTACCAACTTCCGCGCCGCGCCATCCGTATATTGACTGGTCATCGTCACCTACGCAGCAGATATTTTTATGCCCCATTGCCAACAGCCTTAACCACAAATATTGGGCCACATTAGTGTCCTGATATTCGTCAATTAGAATATATCTGAATCGTTTTTGATATTCGCTTAGAATATGAGGGTTTTTCTGAAACAGTGTAACGCAAAGCAGGATGAGATCACCGAAATCCGCAGCATTTAATGCTTTTAATCGGTTTTGATAGCTTTCATAAAGGTCCAGGCCTTTGCCATCAGCATAAAAGTGGGCTTCACTTTTTGGGACCTGCCCTGGCAGGAGCCCTTTATTCTTCCAACTATCAATTAGTCCGGCCAGCATACGGGGAGGAAACCGTTTTTCGTCAATGTCAGCGGCCCTTACAAGCTGTTTTATTAACCTAAGCTGATCATCCTGATCAAGTATGGTAAAATTCGTTCCCAGTCCGACAAGGTCGGCATGTCGCCTTAGAATTTTAACACAGATCGAATGAAAGGTGCCCAGCCAGAACATGTTTTCTACCGCTGAGCCAATAATTGCTCCGACCCGGTCCTTCATTTCATGTGCGGCTTTGTTGGTAAATGTCACGGCAAGAATCTGGTTGGGATAGGCTCTGCCGGTGGCCAGTATATGTGCCAGCCGGGTTGTCAGGACCCGTGTTTTTCCTGTTCCTGCACCTGCGAGCACCAGTATTGGACCATCAATATGTCTAATGGCTTCCAGTTGCGGTGGGTTTAGCCCCTCCAGGTAAAATGGCGGAATATTATTTTCTGCCATCTGCTCAGATGGCTGCATTTCAGACAGGTTATCTAGGTCAAAAGGGTCGGACATGGACAATATATACCCTATTGTGATTTAAAAAACAGAGGAAAATAATATGAATTTAATTTATCAGTCCTGCTCAGCTTCAATCAGTATTTCGTTGTAGGCGCGCAGTAAGTTTTGCTGAGACAAGACACCAATAATTTCGGCTTTCTCATCATTTGAAAGTACGGCTATTCTTTCTTCTCCGGTCTGTTTAAAAAGCTCAACGGCCTGTTCCAGAGTATCGGTGGGCGATAAATAAAAGGGCTGCTTCCGACAAATCTGTTTCGCATTTAAGTCCTTAGCCTCTGTATCCATATGATAGCTATCACGTATTTCATTAAGGGTTATGATCCCGATAATCTGATTGTTTTCATCGATAACAAAAAGATTATTGTATTTTAAATTAATAATAAGCTCTTTTATTTTTTCGATGTCCATATCTTCTGCAACAACAGCAAAATCCTGTTTCATTAATTTATCTACGAAAATTTGTCGGCTTAAAAGGGCTGCCCTGCTCCCTTCCATATCTTTTCCAGCTCTTTTAAGCTGCAGATGAAAAAATGATGTACTGTCCAGATAATGGGTGGTGATGAGATTGGCCACGACAACGGCAACCATTAAGGCCATTGTGATTTGATAGTCACCGGTCAGTTCAAAAATAATCAGTATGGTGGAAATAGGGGCACCAAGCACTGCTGATGAAACGGCACCCATACCGACAATGGCATAAAGCCCGTTGTTGCTGGAGAGTTCCGGTGACGCCTGCGATGCGATAAATCCAAAAGCGCTTCCGACAAGGGCGCCAAGAAGCAGGGTTGGGCTAAATATTCCTGCCCCGTAGCGAAAAGAAATACAAATAGTGGTTACGGCTATTTTGGCAACAATAAGAATGCACAAAAGACCAAACGGTATTATATTTTTAAGTGCGGCGTCTGTTGTTCCATATCCGACCCCCAGAATATAAGGGCAGATCATGGCGATCAGCCCCACGGCGAGGCCAGCCAATGGAGGGCGTATCCAATAAGGAATGGAATATTTTTTAGCAAAATCCTCTGTGAAGAAAATAGATTTAATTAGAATAATAGAGACAAATGCACATACAGCACCCAGCATCATAAAAGCAGGAAATTCAAAAAAACTGGCGATATGATAGTCTGGAATATTGAACGCCGGAAAATCACCATAATGAATGCGTGAAATAATGGCTGCTGTTACCGATGAAATAACAATCGGGGCAAAGGCATGTAGGGCATAATGCCCAAGGACAACTTCCAGAGCAAAAAAGACACCGGCAATGGGCGCATTAAAAGAAGCGGAAATCGCGGCTGCAATGCCGCAGCCAAATAATGTTCTGCACATTTTATGGGAAAGATTAAGTCGATCAGACATCCACGATGATAATGTGGCCCCCAAATGTACAACTGGCCCTTCCCGTCCTGCACCAGCTCCAGTTCCAAGCGCAATAGCAGCTGTAATGGCACTGAAAATTCCATCTTTAATTGACATTTTGGTATTATGAAAGGTGTTTGCTTCCATAACATCTGCGATCGCTGCGGATCTTTTGTCATCCATGAAAATATAATAAATCAAACTGATAATGATGCCGCCTGAAATAGTGGATATCAAAATATGCCACCATTTTAAGGTATCAACATAATCATAAATATTTTCGGAAAAGTCCCCTAGGGCAAATAATTGGGTAAATTGGATCAGATAACGAAAACCGATAGCGGCAAGTGCAACGATTATTCCGACAAAAATGGCAAATAAAACGGCAAAAATTTTATTATGACGACCTAAATAATTCAGAAGCTTATTCTGATTTATAAAAATACTCTGTTTAGGATTGCCTGTGCTGTTAGTCATATGATTTTTTTACCTAAAATATTAAATTTTTATTATTTTCATATTTTATTGACCTATTATTGCCACTATTATCACGTTATGTATAATTACCAGAGACATGATAAGTTTCAAGAAATCATTTTTTTGGGGTAGAAGCGGAGGAAAATGAAAAAAGTAGGCATAGGCGCCGGGATATTATTGGTAATTTTGATCGGCAGTGCGCTTGTGGTGCCGAGCTTTATCGACTGGAATAAATATAAATCCCAAATTGAAACTACCGCTTCTGATCTTAGTGACCGGAAAGTGGTGATTAATGGCGATTTGTCATTGTCTATTTTACCGTCACCATCATTTTCGGCTAGAGATGTGAGTGTTTCGAATGTTGAAGGTGGGCAGGCGACAAATTTCATTTCCCTGAAATCAGTTGATGTAAATGTGGCTTTTTTCCCATTGCTGCGCGGGGAAATCCAGGTAAAAAAATTCATTCTCATTGAACCTGTTATTGCTATTGAAATTGACAGTAATGGAAAAGGAAACTGGGAATTTGGAAATGAAAATGATGCGCCCGATGAGAAAGGCAACACAACAGATCTAAGTTTCGAGCAGTTCCAGATCGAAGATGGCCAGATTAGTTATCAGGATTTCTCCAACGGCCGTCAGGAACTTGTCAGGTCAATAAATGCGTCTGTTTCCATGGATAGCCTTAACGGGCCGTTTGAAATTTCAGGCAGCGCACGCTATAAAAACCTGCCAGTTTCAGCAGAATTAATGGTTGGAAGAATTCGTGAAGGCAGCAAAATTCCGATCAGTTTAAATGGCGGCTTCCTCAATAATGATATTCGTTTTAAATTCACCGGTGGATATTTACCGGATGAAAATGCCCCGCAGGCTGATGGTAAAATCAATCTTGACGCAAATGATATTGGCGATATTTTCCTGGCGGTCTCGTTGCTTGATCCCGAAAATACAAATCAGGATGGCCCTATCTATAACAATCCGCTGTCTCTTGAAAGTGCAATTGCTTATGGCGGTGACGCCATAAATATTTCCTCGCTTGAGTTTGAAATGGGCGAAAGCCGTGGTTCCGGAAAATTAATGGCGACTTTTGGTGAAAATACACATTTTGACGGAAATCTGACTGTTAACAGTTTTAATCTGGATAGTTTTTTGCCAGCCTTTGAGAATAGCGAAACGAAGGACGGTAATTCTCAGACGGCTAAAAATCAGGGCCAGAAAACAGATTATTCATTTATGAATAATCTGGAAGGAAATTTTAAATTTAGCCTCGGTGCCTTGCAGTATAACGAAAAAATTGCCAGTCAGCTGGATTTGGAAATAACGGCAACAAGTGGCGAAATTGAGGTCAGCAAAGCCCGTCTGAATATGCCAGGGGGGTCTGAAATAGCTTTAAACGGATCCTTTAGTGCACCAGATAATAAACCATTATTCGGTGGCAATATTAATCTGAATTCAGGCAATTTCAGAGCGTTTCTTGACTGGCTGAAAGTGGATACATCATCAATTCCTGAAGGTCGTCTGACACGGTTCTCCTATCAGGGGGCAATTCAGGCGACAGAAGAACTTATTCAGCTCTATGGCATTGACGGCAGCCTGGATACTTTCCAGTTTTCGGGCGGCATTTCATATGCGCTGCAGGACAGACCATCCATGGGGCTGGACCTTGCTGTTAAAAATCTGAATGTGGATAATTATCTGGCCGATGATGACACACCTACGGATTATAAAAAATCGGTCGCCATATTGGGTGACTTTGACGCAAATTATAAAATTAATATGGCAAATGTTACATCAGGCGGTGTGACAATTAAAAAGTTTGATGTTTCGGGCGAGCTATTTAACGGGCATCTGAATGCAAAAACCATTACTATAGAAGATTATGCAGGATTTAATCTGAACGGCTCTTTGATTGGCAGTGAGCTGGCAAGCAACCCACGTTTTGAAACATCATTCAATACTACTGCTTCATCGTTATTACCGTTACAACGGGCATTCCGGTTTAAAACGGCATTTGATATTTCCGAAGTTGGCGCAGTCGCCGTCAATGCCCGCATGACCGGTGATTTTGAGAAAATGAATGTGGATATTAAATCCACCGTTGGCAGCACAAAAGCGGATATTAAAGGGGAAGTCAGAAGTGCTACCCTAAAGCAGTTACCAGAAATTGGCAGCGTGGACCTTACTGTCAATGCCTCTAATCCAAGTTTTGCCAGCTTGATTGACCAGTTTGACCTGCCTGTTACCAAACCTGCTGCCGCTGATGATCGACCGTTTTCACTTTCAACTGCAGTAAAGGGCACAACCGAACTGGTGGATATGGACGGCACAATTAATGTTGCAGGCGGCAATGTTTCGTTGAAAGGAAGAACCAATTTAACGGAAAATCAGATAAGTTCGTTTGATATGGCGGTTGATCTGAATGGGTCCAACGTCCGTGAATTTGTCAGAGGGATGGGTGCTGATTTTAAACCGGCAAAAACTGAGCTTGGGCCACTGGCACTCAAACTGACAGCGACAGGAAACAATAACGACGTCTCCTTGAAAAATATTGCAGGAAATATTGGCCCCACCAAAATCAGCGGGACCGGTGAAATTAAGGGTCTGAATGCGGATGCCGCGACTGGGGCCAAGCCAACTTTCGATTTTAATCTTATATTTGATAATTTGCAGCTCACTGATTTTATGGAAGCACCAGCAGATGCACCAAAAGGAGATGATTGGGGCAAATGGAGTGAGGAACCTCTTCAATTAGCAGTACTTGATGAATATGACGGCAGTGCGTCAATTTCTGCAAACCGTATCACTTATGAGAAATATGATTTCAGAAATCCAAGATTTGAAGCCACCCTAAAGAACGGGGTGATCACTATAAGTAATTTCACTGGAAAATTATTTGGTGGTGATGTGTCAGTCGCAGGAACCTTTAACAGCGGCGGTGATCTGAATCTTGATATGGCGCTTAAAAATGCAACAATCGTTGATGCGACAAGCTCTTTTGCAGGAATTCGTCCGGTTAGCGGCACATTTGATATGAGCCAGAAAATTACCGGCAAAGGTAAAAGCCAGAAAGAGCTTATTTCATCGTTAAGCGGAGCCGGTTCTGTTACGGCTTCTCCCGGTGTTATTAAAGGGATAAATATACCGGAACTGAGCAAAAGACTTGAAGGTCTTACTTCTCAGAACGGGTTAATGAGCCTGCTGGGCACTTCACTGTCAGGCGGTGAAACACCATATGATGGTGGTTCAAGTGCACTGACGATGAAAAATGGCAATATCCAGCTTTCACCGTTGGATATTAAAATGCTTGGGGCGAAAAGTGATATTAATATGGCCGTCAATCTTGCTCAGTGGCAGATGAATCTCAAAGGCGATATGTCATTGAGTGATCATCCTGATGCTCCACCGATTGGTATCAGTGTACTTGGCGCGCTGAATAATCCGAAAATAGCTTATAATACGAAACAGATTGAAAGCTTTATCGGGCAGAAAATTGCAGCCAGTCTGCTGCAGAATATGGTTGAAGGTAACGGGGGTATCGGCGGACTTTTCGGTTCTCCGAATTCCGGACAGGGTGGCGCGACACAGCCAGGCACGACGCCTCAAACTGGGACAGGTACACAGCCGAATACAACAACGTCTACGCCATCAGGAACTGAAAATAAAGTGACAAGCACACCATTAGAGGCCGTTGTGCCAAAGACGGCACCGGCAAATTCGGCGGAGACAGATAAGAAAGAAGAACCAGCGGAACCGGCACCAAAAGAAACGGTAGAGCAGCTTGGGACAAAGCTTCTTGAGCGTTTATTCAATAAGCCGCAGCAGCCAAAAAATTAGGATTTAAGTTTCTTAAGGATAAAGACACGGATTGCACTGCTTAAATTGGTTGTGCGGGTTTCGTCAATCTCGGTTATTAATGTTTTAAGGCTTTTATTTTCTTTGCGGGCTATGGATTTTAACGCACGCCAGAAAATATTTTCAAGCGTGATGCTGGTTTGATGGCCGGCAATGAAAACGGAATGTTTTTTCAATATTTCGTCGTCATTGGCCATTCTGAATTCCTAGATCATTTTAAAAAAATCATTTCCCTTATCATCAACTATGATAAAGGCCGGGAAGTCTTTAACCTCGATTTTCCATACGGCTTCCATGCCGAAATCTTCAAAATCAAGGACCTCTACCTTTGTAATGTTATTTTTGGCCAGGATTGCCGCCGGACCGCCTATTGAGCCCAGATAAAAACCGCCATGTTTGGCGCAGGCGTCCGTCACCTGTTTGCTGCGGTTGCCTTTTGCCAGCATGATCATGCTGCCGCCATTTTCCTGAAATTTATCCACATAACTGTCCATCCGTCCAGCGGTTGTCGGACCAAAGGAACCGGATGCATAACCTTCCGGTGTTTTTGCCGGACCGGCATAATAAACAATATGATTCTTCAGATAATCCGGCATCGGTTCGCCGTCTTCCAGTTTTTTGAGAATAGCGGCATGGGCAAGATCACGGGCCACAACAATGGTTCCGGTAAGTGAAAGTCTGGTTTTTACCGGATATTGGCTTAGGTCCTTGCAGACTTCCGACATTGGTCTGTTCAAATCAATTTTAACAACATTATCGCTTAAGGTGTCACTACCCACATCCGGCAGGAAGCGTGCCGGATCATGTTCCAGCTGTTCAAGGAAAATACCATCCTTTGTAATTTTCCCCTTTGCTTGGCGGTCGGCTGAGCAGGAAACGCCAATACCAATCGGCACAGAAGCCCCATGGCGTGGCATCCTGATTACCCGAACATCGTGACAGAAATATTTGCCGCCAAACTGTGCGCCGATATCAAAACGCTGTGTCATTTTTAAAACTTTTTCTTCCATTTCGGGGCAGCGGATAGCCTGACCGAAATCTCCGCCTTCAGTTGGTAAATTATCCAGATAATGGGTGCTGGCCATTTTAACAGTTTTCAGATTTTGTTCTGCACTCAATCCGCCAATTACAATTGCCAGATGGTATGGGGGGCAGGCTGCCGTCCCAAGTGTTCTGATTTTTTCATCCAGAAATTCTGTCAGTTTATCTTCACGAAGCACTGCCGGGGTCTGCTGATAGAGAAAGGTTTTATTGGCACTGCCGCCGCCCTTGGCCACAAAAAGAAAATGATACTCATTGCCTTCTGTTGCATAGATATCAACCTGGGCCGGACCATTCGTCTTGGTGTTTTTTTCTTCAAACAGGCTTTTTGGGGCAAGCTGTGAATAGCGCAGATTTGTATGAGTATAGGTATCGATCACACCCTGATTGATGGTTTCAGCATCGTCACCGTCTGTCCAGACATACTGTCCTTTTTTGCCCATAACAATGCCCGTTCCGGTATCCTGACAACTGGGCAGGACCATACCGGCTGCAATATTGGCATTTTTTAAAAGTTCGGTCGCAACAAAACGGTCATTGTCTGAGGCTTCATCATCTTTAAGAATTGCCGCCAGTTTTTCCAGATGGCTGGATCTCAGCAAATGGGAAATATCCTTCATTGCTTCAGCGGTCAGCAGTCTTATCCCTTCCGGATCTATTTTCAGAATTTCTTTACCGTCAACATTAATGGTTGAAACATAATCGGATGTTATTTTGCGGTAGACTGTGTCGCTCTTCGTTTGAGCATACATGTCAGTATAATTTGGCAATGTCATGAAAAAAGTTCCAGAAGGCTAGTATTTATTATTTTTTACGGAAAGCATCCAAAGTCACAATATTGTCTTTTTCAGCTGGAATTTCTATTTTTTCTTCTACAATCTCAATTTTCTGATCGTTGTTATCTTTTTCAGGAAGATCAGCTTTTGCATCAACGTCCGTATTGAAATGAAGACCAAAATCAACACTTGGATCAAAAAAGCCAAGAAGTGAATCAAAAGGGATGGAAAGATGTTCTTTGTTTCTGTTGAAACTTAAGGAAATTTCAAAATGGTCATCGTCAATTGAAAGGTCCCAGAATTGATTTTGCAGAACAATGGTCATGTCTTCTTCATATCGTTCTTTTAAATATTTGGGTATTTTGACGTTTGGGTGGGTTGTTTGGAATGTTATATAAAAATGATGCTCACCTGGCAGGCCATTCGCTGCCGTATCTTTAAGAATATCACGCACGACACCAATGAGTGCGGCTTGAACCATTTCATCATACTTTATAATACTATCCGTCATTTTCGCTTTAACTTCTCCAATTTCACTTACGACTCTGAACGTAATAAATTATAGCGTTATCTTAAATCAGGGGCTAGTAGTTTTACAAACCTATAGATTAAGGGCTTAAAAAAGTGGCAGGCTTCTGTTGCTAGGTGCCTGCCGAACCCCGCGTAGCTAGACTATTAAGCTGCTACAGCAAATGCTTCGTTATCGTTTGCATTTACAAGAATTGACCCGTCACAGCGGAATCATGCTGGACAAAAGTTATATCTTTATTGCGCACGTCGATCCTATTTCGCCCCCATAAACATTCTTTCGTTTTAATGGTGGAGGCGCCGGGTACCGCCCCCGGGTCCGTAACGTTTATTCCATATACCAGTTTATTGTCATAGTCGGTTGCCCGACACCCTATATATAAGGGCTAATGATTAAGATTTAAATAGATTTGCACAAAATAATATGCAATTTATGTATAAAATTTAAAAGTAACGTTGGATTTCTATGAAACAATATCTTGATCTCGCGCGGCGCATTCGCGATGAAGGCATCAAAAAAGAAGACAGAACAGGAACGGGAACAATAAGTGTGTTTGGTCACCAGATGCGCTTTAATCTGGCGGATGGTTTCCCGATGGTGACAACCAAAAAGCTTCATCTTAAATCAATAATTCATGAACTGCTGTGGTTTCTGGCCGGTGACACCAATATAAAATATTTAAAAGAAAACGGCGTGCGGATTTGGGATGAGTGGGCAGATGAAAATGGCAATCTGGGTCCCGTTTACGGGCATCAGTGGCGGTCATGGCCAACACCGAAAGGCGAAACTATTGACCAGATTTCCAATCTTATCCATATGATAGAAAATAATCCTGACAGTCGCCGTCTGATTGTCAGCGCGTGGAATGTGGCCGATGTTGATCATATGGCTTTGCCACCTTGCCACTGCCTGTTTCAGTTTTATGTGGCGGACGGGAAACTGAGCTGTCAGCTTTATCAGAGAAGTGCCGATGTGTTTCTTGGGGTTCCTTTTAACATAGCGTCCTATGCCCTTCTGACAATGATGATCGCGCAAGTATGTGATCTTGAAGTTGGTGATTTTGTCCATACATTCGGTGATGCTCACCTTTATTTAAATCATATGGAGCAAATCGATCTACAGCTAGAACGTGATCCGCTTCCGCTTCCGACTATGGCAATAAACCCTGATGTCAAAAGCATATTTGACTTTCAATTTGATGATTTCGAACTGCAGAATTATCAGGCCCATCCCCATATCAAAGGGGTGGTTGCGGTCTAATGATTAAAACGTCCCTCATAGTTGCGGCGGCAGAAAATGGCATTATCGGCAAGGATAATGATATGCCGTGGAAAATATCATCTGACCTGCAGTATTTTAAAAAAGTCACCATGAATAAACCCGTTATTATGGGGCGGAAAACGTTTGAAAGTATTGGAAAACCACTGCCGGGCCGACTGAATATTGTCATTACCCGTGATACCAGCTTCAACGCTGAAGGGGTCATCACAGCCCATAGTGCTGAGATGGCCCTTGAGGTTGCCAAAAGCATGGCGGAGGTTAAGGGCTTGAAAGAAATTATGGTTATTGGCGGCGCTCAGATTTATGAGCTATGCCTGCCAATGGCAGACAGGCTATATCTTACCCGCATTCACGCGGAAATTGAGGGCGATACAAGTTTTCCCGACCTTAATCCGAATGACTGGCTTGAATATTCACGTGAACGGCACAAAGCCGGCGAAAAAGACAGCCATGATTACAGTTTCATTGTTCTCGACCGGATTTAGTCTTCTAACTGATAGACCAGCGTCACAAATGCCGTTGTTGTAATTTTTCCAGGCCTGATGGGAATTGACATATTTTTTGGCATCGGTGCGGCCATAGCCATGCTTTCCTGACGCATCATATCATAGGATCGGGGCATTACCTGTACATTTCCTTCAGTAATTGTGCAGATATTGCCAAGTTTATTGCCGGAAAGTTTTGCATAAAGTTCGGCTTTGTGACGGGCTTTATTAAAGGCGGCTTCGCGTGCCTGATCTTCAAGACTATCAATATCAGTTGATGAATAGGTAATATTGGAAAACAGATTATTGCTTCCTGCCATAACGCCGGACATAAGCTCAGTAATCTTGCCAAGGTCATAGGTTTTGAAATAAACCCTTGATGTTCCTTCATAAGCGACGATTTCCTGACGGCTACGCTGGTCATATACGGGGAAAATGTTAATGGAATCTGTCCTGATGTCTTCATCTTTAATTTTTAAACTATCAAGGACATTGATAATTTTCTGAATATTATCAGATAGCCCCTGAAGGGCAGCCATTTCGTCATCTGCACGACTTTTTACATTAAGCGCGACCTCAGCAACATCAGGCAGGCTTTCAATTTCACCTGTTGCGGTCATGGTAATAACAGACCCCTGACAGGCTTTAATTTCCTGCGCCTGACAGGCGGATACTGCAAAAACACCGGTTAAAAACAGGGTAAGAAATCTGATAGTTTTCATTGTTAATCTCCCAATTACACTTTTTAACAGTGGTAAAGCCCAATCATGTCAAAATCGGGGCTATTTAAATTTTGAATAATCAATTGGCTTGTTTTTATCAAGAAACTGATCCGTTTCCGGCATTGGGTATTTAAGTCCACTGGCGCAGTTAAAAAGAACGACTTTATCGTCCTTTTTTATCTGTCCGTTTTTAAGGGCCATTTCCCAGGCGGCGAATGTTGCCGCCCCTTCGGGGCATAGCAGCAGACCGTCTTTCTGGGCGACACGGTCGCGACACTCAAAAATATGATCTTCTTTTACGGCAATGGCAAATCCGCCGCTTTCACGGACCGCACGAAGGATAAGAAAATCACCAACTGCAATCGGCACACGAATGCCCCAGGCATGGGTATAGGCATTTTGCCAAAGTGGGGCATGTTCTTCGCCATCATCATAGGCTTTTACAATGGGGGCACATCCTTCTGCCTGCACGGCGACCATTTTTGGGCGTTTGCTTCCGATCCAGCCAATTTTTTCCAGCTCGTCAAAAGCTTTCCACATACCGATCAGGCCGGTCCCGCCGCCAGTGGGATAAAAAATAACGTCGGGCATCTGCCAGCCGAACTGTTCCGCCAGTTCAAGGCCCATGGTTTTTTTGCCCTCAATTCTGTAGGGTTCTTTTAAAGTTGAAATATCAGCCCAGCCCATTTTTTCCTTGCCGTCCAGAACGATTTTTCCGCAGTCATTAATAAGACCGTTGACGGTATAAGTGTCAGCACCCTGCAGGGCGATTTCACGGATATTGACGATCGGTGTATCATCAGGACAAAAAACAGTTGTTTTAAGACCGGCATAACTGGCGTAAGCAGCAAGGGCAGCCCCGGCATTGCCGTTGGTCGGCATTGCCAGATGTTTTTGCCCCAGTTCCTTAGCCATCGCCACAGCAAGGGCAAGTCCGCGTGCCTTGAAGGATCCGGTGGGAAGTCGTCCTTCATCCTTAACAATGACGTTGCAACCAAGTGGCACGGAGGCTTTAAGGGGAATAAGCGGTGTCATCACTTCACCAAGGCTCGTCATGGAATCCCCGTTATTGACCGGAAGAAATTCCCGATATTTCCAAAACCCGCCCGGGCGGGTTTCAATTTCTTCTTTTGTCACGCTTTTTTTTATGGCGTCCAGATCATATCTGACTAGGAGCGGCCGTCCGGCTTCGGACAAGCCATGAACTTCACCCGCCTTATAATCGCTCTTGCCTGTGATTGAGCATTCAAGGTTGGTCACAAATGATGGTTTTTCATTATAGAGTGCTTTGGTAAATTCAAATTCTGTCTTGTTCAGCATTGGTCATATCTTTTCTATTTTGCTTCAGCAATACACTCAATTTCCACCATAGCATCCAGAGGGTTTTTCTTGACCGCGATGGTGGTTCGTGCGGGGCGATGATCGCCCATTTTCTCGGCATAGATCCCGTTCATTCCGCTAAAATCATCCATGTCGCGGAGATACACGTTTGTTTTTACGATATTTTCAAGCGTCAAACCGCAACCTGCAAGGACAATTTTCAGATTTTCAAAAACCCGTGCAGTTTGCTCTTCAATGGTAGTACCGGAAAGCTTCATCGTCTTTGGATCAAGTGGTGTCTGACCGGAACAATAAACCAGGTTGCCTGTGCGTACTGCATGACAGTATGGGCCAATGGCATCCGGTGCGCCATCAATAAATTTTATTTCCATTAATATCCCCTGTTACAGATGATCAATACGGCGTACGGCCCCCTTATCGGCAGATGTGGCCATTAAACCATAGGCTTTTAGAGCTTTTGAAACCACACGTGTCCTTTTTTCGGCCGGTTTCCAGGCGGCGTCGCCTTTGGCATCCATCATTTCACGTCTTTTTTCAAGTTCGGCATCACTGATATCGACACGGATAATGCGGTTCGGAATATCAATATCAATCATATCCCCGTTTTCAATAAGGCCTATGGCACCACCTGAAGCGGCCTCCGGTGAGACATGACCGATTGAAAGACCGGATGTTCCGCCGGAGAAACGACCATCGGTAATAAGCGCGCATTTGGTGCCAAGTCCCATGGATTTGAGATAGGATGTGGGGTAAAGCATTTCCTGCATTCCCGGACCGCCACGGGGGCCTTCATAGCGAATGACAACGGCTTCACCGGCTTTTACCTTGCCGGAAATAATGCCTTCTACGGCACTGTCCTGGCTTTCAAATACATGGGCAGGACCACGGAAGGTAAAGTTTTCTTCAGCAACACCTGCGGATTTAACGATACAGCCGTCAAGGGCAATGTTGCCTTGCAGAACGGCAAGGCCGCCATCTTTTGAATAGGCGTTTTCCACAGATCTGATACACCCTTCAGCGCGGTCAAGGTCCAGTGTATTAAAGCGTTCGGACTGCGAGAAAGCGACCGTTGTGCGCACGCCGCCGGGTGCCGCCTTATAAAATTCGGCAACATCATCGGCAGGGCTGCGGTTAACATCAAAATAGTCAATAACTTCACCGATGCTGCGTCCCTGAATGGTGGAACAATCCCGGTGAATAAGCCCAGCTTTTTCCAATTCACCCAATATGGCGATGACGCCACCAGCACGGTGAACATCTTCCATATGATAATTTTGTGTTGCCGGGGCCACCTTACAGATATTGGGGATTTTTTTAGAAAGCCGGTCAATATCCTTCATGGTGAAATCGCATTCCGCTTCACTTGCCGCGGCAAGAAGATGCAGAACCGTATTGGTTGATCCACCCATGGCAATATCAAGGGCCATAGCATTTTCAAAGGCTTTGAATGAGGCAATGGAGCGTGGCAGCACGCTATCGTCGTCATTCTGATAATATTGTTTGGTGATATTCATAATGGTTTTGGCCGCGCCAAGGAAAAGCTGCTTGCGGTCACTATGGGTGGCAAGAGCTGAGCCGTTACCCGGCAAAGACAGTCCAAGTGCTTCCGTCAGGCAGTTCATGCTGTTTGCCGTGAACATACCGGAACAGGATCCACAGGTCGGACAGGCGGCCTGTTCTACTTTTGCCACTGTTTCATCATCAACATTGGGATCAACGCCCATGATTATGGCATCCACAAGGTCAAGCCCGTGATTGATGCCTTCTGTCTTTCCGGCTTCCATCGGTCCGCCGGATACAAACACGGTCGGGATATTAAGTCGCAGGGAAGCCATCAGCATCCCAGGTGTGATTTTATCGCAGTTAGAGATACAGACCATGGCATCAGCACAATGCGCATTGACCATATATTCAACGCTGTCGGCGATAATTTCACGACTTGGCAGGCTGTAAAGCATGCCATCATGGCCCATAGCAATGCCGTCATCGACGGCAATTGTGTTAAATTCTTTTGCGATACCGCCATGGCTTTCAATTTCACGGGCAACCATCTGGCCAAGGTCTTTTAAATGAACATGACCCGGCACAAATTGAGTGAAGCTGTTTACGACCGCAATAATCGGTTTTCCAAAATCCTTATCTGTCACACCGGTCGCGCGCCACAGGGCACGGGCACCAGCCATATTGCGGCCATGGGTTGAAGTTTTGGAACGATATTCAGGCATCTTACTTTCTTTCTGATAGGCTTTTAATTAAATATCTGTAATAAATACCAGCATTATGTCATTTGTCGATAAATAAGTAAAAAATTTGGGAGCATTTTATGCGCAGCGATAATAATTCGGGTGTATCGCCGGAAATTTTAAAGGCCATTATGGATGAAAATGAGGGTGACGCGGTCGCTTATGGTCATGATGACGTTACGGTCAGATCTGAAGAAATTCTTAAAAGACTTTTTGAAACGGATAAATTAAAGGCTTTTAATCTTATTTCCGGGACTGCGGCCAATGCCCTTATTATCGCGACATTGTCCCCAACATATGGGGCGGTATTTTGCCATCAGGACAGTCATATCAATTGTGATGAATGTGGGGCTATCGAATTTCAAAGTGGCGGGGCAAAACTTATTCCGATAAAAGGTGCAAATGGAAAAATAACAGTCAGTGAACTGGAAGAAGCCATTGGCCGTTTTACGGTTGGCGAAGCGCATCACAGTCAACCTTCGATGCTAAGCATTGCCAATGTAACCGAAGCCGGCACAATTTATACGCCGGATGAGGTTCATGAACTTTCGGGTCTGCTTAAAAAGCACAGTTTAAAATTCCATATGGATGGGGCAAGATTTGCCAATGCCATTGCCAAAATCGGCTGTAGTGCGGCGGAAATGACCTGGAAAGCGGGCGTTGATGCTCTTTCATTTGGCGCGACGAAAAATGGGGCACTTGGTGCTGAATCAGCTATTTTCTTTAATGACAGCGAAGATGGAAGCTTTATTTACCGACGCATGAGAAGCGGACATCTGGTGTCCAAAATGCGGTTTATTTCAGCGCAGATTATTGCATATATTGAAAATGATTTATGGCTTAAGAATGCGAAGCATGCCAATGCAATGGCTGAAAAACTTTATCAGGGTGTTAAGGATACGGGCGGTATAAAATTTATCTATCCTGTTCAGTCAAATGTTATGTTTGCTGAAATAGAAGATGGTTTAAGGGATCAGCTCTGGCAGGCAGGGTTCCGGTTTTATACAAGCAATATATCCGGAGTAAAACGATCCCGTCTGGTAACAGCATTTAATACATTGCCTGACGATATTGAGAAATTTATTGAACTTGCAAAATATTAAATCTAAGCCTCAGGTATAAAGGGTATTTTAACAAATATAGTGATATTTTTAATCCATGATGATTAGAAAAACTGTTACCTTTATCCTTGTTTCTTTGCTTTCGCTTTCACTTTTTGCCTGTGACAGCAATCAGGAAAAGCATAAAAAAACGCTTGAGGAGAAACTGGCGGACAGTTTCAGCCAATCAGAGGAAACAGTCAAAAACCGGGTGAATGTTATTGTAAAGGCCAGCGAGGATAAAAATTACATGCTGGCCATGAATGAACTTGCCATATTATCAGCGTCACAAATTAATAATCATGAACAAAAACTGGCTATAAAACTTCTTATGAACCAACTCCGCTATACTATGGAAGAGGAAGAAATAGCTGCCAAAACCATAAGTCCAGAGCGCTAATTCTGCCTAAATTCATCACTAAGATATTGACATCGTACATCGAAATAACCCAATATATTGAAATTAAAGGTTGTTTTAGATGGGTTGATGTATGGATAAATCAACATCCGGTTTAATCTGGAAACTTGTAATTGCCTCGCTTTGTGTTGGGCTATTGCTAAGCTTTTTTGAAATTGACCCCGTCGCACTTATTGAAAATGTACCGGATACGCTCGGACGAATACTTGAAGTCGTGCTTGATATTATCAACTGGGCGGGAAAATATATTTTACTTGGCGCGATTATCGTTATTCCAATATGGATATTGTTCAATATCAGGACAATTTTCCAAAAATTATTTGGCAGTAAAAAGTAAAAACCCCCGGTTGGGGTTATCAATATAAACATCAAAATATGGATATAGAAGGGTATAAAACTATGTCAGCAAATAATACCAGTAATTCCTATGGCTGGGTTTCAAAAACATTTCACTGGGGGATGTTCTTCATAATTGTTGGCCAATTCTGGCTAGGGGGCAACTTCAAGAAAGATGCCTATGAAGGTATGGGCCTTAGTAAATTACATTTTTCTGTAGGGCTGCTTATTTTATTTTTAATTTTAATTCGCTTTGCTTGGCGCGCAAAAAACCCTATTCCGGAATTGCCGGAAGGAACTGGGAAACTGCAAGCCCTTGGTGCGCACGGGCTCCATATTTTGTTTTATGTGCTTCTCATCGGATTGCCGGTTGCGGGCGTTCTTATTGTGCAGGCAAAAGGCGGTACCGTTTCATTTTTTGGTATTTTTGATGTGCCCAGATTTGTCGCTAAAGCTGAATCAACAGCGGATTTGGCAGAACTGATGCATGAGGTTTTTGCAAAAATTACCTTCCTTTCAGTACTTCTGCATATTGGTATGGCGCTCTTCCATCATTATGTTAAAAAGGATAATGTGCTACGTCGCATGCTGCCCTGGTAGAGCCCGGTTGGCATATTCAATAATTTTAAGGGACCTTCGGGTCCCTTTTTCATAGGGGCTTTAGATTTCGGATCGTCCGTGAAATCCAGAGAAAACCGACAATACCGGCGATCATATTGGAAACACTTATAACCATGAAGGCTGTTTCAAGGTCGTAAAATCTTGAGGCAGCGTAAACCAAAGGAAGCTGGAGGAAAAATACTCTTAATGCCGAGATGACAACCCCTGGCATTGGTTTGCCAATACTGTTGAACATGGCATTGGCACTCATCACTATGCCGTATAAACCATAAGAAGCCGGCACCACATACAAATAGGAAGAAGTTAAAGATGTTATTTTAGGATCATCAGAAAATAATCCTGCAAGTGTATTGGCGAGCAGTCCTAAAAGTACCGCCATCAGACCGCCCCAGACCAGACAGAAAATGGCAACTTTTTTTATACATTCTTCAATCCGGTCAAAATTGCCGGCTCCGATATTCTGTCCCAGGAAGGGACCAACAACAGAAGATAAAGCAAAAAACAGAACAAGTGAAAGGGCTTCAATTGTTGTTGCAACATTGGTTGCCGCTACCGCGTCACTTCCATAACGGGCTATTATGGAAATGATAATAGCAGCGACAATTGGGATAACCATATTGGTGCCTGTTGCTGGAATGCCAACATGCAGGGTTCTTTTAATTGAGGGTAAAAAGTTACTTAATGTTGTTTTCTCAAAGCTTAGGACATGAAAGCGATAGGTCAGGAAATAAATGATCGCTGCAAAACTTATAAACCTTGTAATTAACGAGGCAATTGCCGCTCCCTGAAATCCCAGCTCAGGAAATCCGATTAAGCCGAAAATTAATATCGGATCAAGGACAGCATTTGCCAATGCTGAAAAGAGCATTAATTTGCCCTGTAGTCCCGTATCGCCTAGTGCGCGCATTGCAGCGCCACCGGTCATCGGCACCATAATGAATATTGGTGATAAATACCATATGGTTACATATTCTCTAATGAGCGGTAATATTTTTTCCTCTGCGCCCATTGCTGTAAAAAGCGGGTCAATGGTAAGCAGGCCGACAACTGTGAAAGTCAGCGAAAGAATGACTGTGAAAAGAAGGGTATTGGTCGCTAGACATTTGATTTCTTCGTCATCTTTGTTTCCGGCAGCCCTTGCCAAAACAGAAGATATGCCTGCACTAAGACCGATTGACGCTGAAATGACAATCATCGCCATTCGTGAAATGAAACCCATAGCAGCAAGTTCATCCGTGCCGAGCATGCCAATGTAGAACAGATCAACAAAAGTGAACGACATATTTGCCATTAGGCCGATTACCATTGGCAGGGCCATTCTTATAAGATGTTTATGAACAGGACCTGTCGTAAGGTCTACTCTTGGGGAATTTCTTGTGGTAGCCATTATTGTGTAAAGTCCTGAAAAACTGCTGAGTATTGTTACTCTAAATGGGACTATATTTAATTGAAGTCAATAGGGCAGGGATAAAATAAAATATACTGTAAAAATCTGGTGAGTATGTTATTTGTAAGGTGAAACTGATATTTTTTAGAAGAGTTATAAACAGGAAATTAAAATAAGATGATTGTTGTTGTATCGCCCGCAAAGAAATTGGATTTTGAAAGTGATGAGGTAAAACCAAACTGGTCGGTTCCCGATTATCTGGATCAAAGTGAAACACTGATCAATGCCACAAGAAAGATGAGCCGGAAGAAAATTGCCGATATTATGAATATAAGTGATACGCTTGCCGACCTAAATTATGAACGTTACAGGGATTTTTCGACGCCCTTTACGTTGACCAATTCCCGCCAAGCTATTCTGGCGTTTAAGGGGGATACATATGTCGGACTTGAAGCTGAGACATTATCGGATGAAGATCTGAATTACGCACAGGATCACTTAAGAATTTTATCCGGCCTATATGGGATGCTACGCCCACTTGATCTGATGCAGGCTTACAGACTTGAAATGGGCTGTGGCATTAAAATTCCCAGACGGCGCAATTTATATGATTTTTGGGGGGATCTTTTGACTGACGGGCTTAATAAGTTGATGGATGAGCAGAAAACGGATGTGGTCATCAATTGTGCTTCCAATGAATATTTTAAATCAATCAATAAAAAGAAATTAAAAGGCAGAGTTATAACGCCGGTTTTTAAAATAGTCAGGGACGGGGTTGCCAAAAGTCCGGGCATGATGGCCAAGCGGGCGCGTGGTCAGATGGCCCGATTTATCATTCAGAAAAAAATTGAAGACCCAAAGGATTTAAAAAAGTTCAAAACTGATGGCTATAAATTTATGCCGAGCCTTTCGAATGATGAAACAATGGAATTTCATAAAATTGTGGACTGATCCCCGTGATTGAGAGCCCTTTATTTTATGCCGTAGCGGTTGTTGCTGTTCTGATCGTCGGCATATCTAAGGGCGGTTTTGTTGGGGGCTTCGGTATGCTTGCCGTGCCCATGATGTCAATGATTGTTGATCCGCGGCAGGCTGCGGCCATAATGCTTCCTATTTTATGTGTAATGGATATTTTTGCCGTAAAAGCATTTTGGGGAAAATGGGACCAAAAGGCATTGATTAGCCTCGTACCCGGAGCGGTAATGGGGATTGTAATAGGCACCATAACTTTCCGATATCTCAACGCGGATATGATCCGTATAATTGTCGGAATTGTCACGATCCTCTTTGTTTTGCAGTATTACCTGATTGACCGGCGAAGAAAAATTACAGCAGGTCTGGATTATAACACTGTTAAAGGCGGATTTCTTGGCGCATTAAGCGGGTTTACCAGTTTTATTGCCCATGCCGGTGGCGGACCGCTTTCCATGTATCTTTTTCCGCTTAAGCTGGATAAAACCATTCTGGTGGCGACGTCGGTATTTTTCTTTATTACCGTCAATTTTGTAAAGCTCATTCCTTATGCCTGGCTCGGGCAGCTTTCAGGGGATAATCTGCTGACATCCCTTGTGCTTCTCCCCCTTGCCCCGATCGGAATAAAGCTAGGGGTATGGATGCACAATAAAGTATCGACAGAATTATTTTATAAAATCTGTTATATTGCCTTATTTTTTACAGGGCTGAAGCTCATATATGACGGGATTGGGGGCTTTTAAAACGGAATCCAGCTTCGCTCTTTGGTAAAATGAAGATACCCCAGATTAACCCCGGCCCTTAGGCCTACACCCAGACGAATTGGGGCAATAATGATTTCATCAACCTGCTGGTAATTCATTCCGAAACCCGCCACATAATAAAAACTGCCTTCCACGGCTGGGAAGCGCTGAAATAGCTCCTCAGTATCATTTAGGTTATAAACAAGAGCAAAGACGCGGGAACCATTTGCACCGACATCTATACCAATTGAAGGGCCTTTCCAGTAAACGCGCCTGTCACCTTCAATTTTGTGGGATAATGTTCCATCCCCGAAGCGGGCGCCAACGACGAGGGCTGCACTGGCTTCTGTTCCGATGATATATCCATTTGGTCTTCCCAGATCGGCAAAAGCCTTTTCGATCACGCTGGCAACAGCTTCTGATCCTTCACCAAAAAAGTCTGAGGCTGCATTAACGATGCTTTCCTTATCATATGTTGTATCAACATTTGTGCTATCCATATTTTGTGCAGGCGCAGGCGGTGGCGAAGACGTTTCATTATTTTTGCCACCACAGGCCGTCAGGATCAGCACACATGACACTGTAATCAATTTAAAGAAGCGGCGCATTATTTATTCCCCGGTATATTGGTGCTATTGATTTTAAACATTATTGATTTTGCGGGAAATATCCAGATAATTCCGGCAATCAGATAACCAATAAGTTCAAGTATAATATGCCCAGCAAAAAAGGCATCAATAAGACGGCTGATAACCAGTATATAAATGGTCATTGCTGCAATCATCAAGAGTAACCAGAGCAGTTTTGAAAATTTTGGTGATGACGTTTCAGGCATTAATTACACTTAAATCCTTCCGGTAAAATACATAACCATATACATTGTGCCATAGACCACTGTTGAAAAGGCGGCGGCAATGGCCAGAACTTTAATATGGCGGCCTAGACTATAGAAAATCCGTTTCAATATAGTGTCATTTTCCATATTTTAGTCTGCTTTTTTAATCAAAGCTGATTTCTCAATCAGCTTTATGGTTTCTGACCATAAGTTATACTCTGTAAGCTCATTTAATGAAACCCATTTTGCGTCAAAAGCATCATCGCCGGCTTTAATATCACCAGATTGATAATCGGCTTTATAGTCTATCAGGCTGTAATGATATTCAATATTTTTATCATTATCTTTTTTAATATAATCCACAGCATCGACCAGCGTAATATTTTTTATGGAAATTGCGGTTTCCTCAAAAACTTCCCGCATTGCCGTTTCCTTTAAGGGTTCACCAAGTTTTTGTGCGCCACCCGGAATGCTCCACTCCGATGATTTTGGCGGTTTGTTGCGGCGGATAAGAAGGACCTGATCATTTTTAAAAACAACAACACCAACTGCAGCAATCGGACGGGTCGGGTATTCTCTTTTCATCATGAACTTTTCATATATTATAGTTTCCGGTTTAACTATAGCGTGAACAGGCCATGTGTGGAAGATATTCATTAACCAGCGATACATATAGCAATTATATTGAATTTCTTGATATGGGATACCCTTTCCAGGTTCCATCACGTTTTAACATTGCGCCAAGCCAGCCTGTACCGGTTATCCGGCTTAAAGGGTCGGATAAGGATCAGGCAATTCTACCTGATGCACCTTTACCGGCGCGGGAAGGGACATTAATGCGATGGGGGCTTATCCCGCATTTTGCCAAGGAAATAAAAACCGACCGCCCACTGATTAATGCAAGGTCGGAAACCATTGCTGACAAACCATCCTTCAGAGGACCGTTCAGACGGCGAAAATGTCTTGTTCCTGCTGATGGGTTTTACGAATGGAAACGGGATGGTGCTTCTCCTGTTCCACATTATATTCACCTGCCCGGCAGAATGCCATTTACTTTTGCCGGCATATGGGAAGCCTGGACCGGACCGGCTGGTGAAGACTGGCTTGAAACGGTTTCGCTGGTGACAAAACCGGCAAACGGTGTGGTCAGTAAAATTCATCATCGTTCTCCGGTTATTGTGGAACCGGAAGATCATGACCTGTGGCTTCGGCCTGCTGACCCGCCGGATCGAGATATTTTTTCAAAGCTGTCAACGAGGATTGATGAGCAATTCGAAATGTATGAGGTCAGTCCTTATGTCAATAATGCCCGCAATGACGGTGAAGACTGTATTCGGCAGGCAAGCAAAGATCAGTTTAGATTATTTTGAATAATATTAAATGTCTCACTCGTTATTTTATTCCGTTCACAGACCATCTGGTACTCCATAAACAGCTTTTCCGCCAAAGAGTGTAAGAAGCACTTTTGTATCGGAAATCTGGGCCGGGTCAATTTCAAACATATTCTGGTTGAGAACGACAAGATCAGCAAGTTTGCCAACCTCAATTGATCCTGTTTTATCCTCCTGTTTATTAACAAAAGCTGCATTTATGGTAAAAGCATCAATCGCGGTCTGCAGGCTGATCCGTTCATTTGGGGTAAATTCCGGATAAGGTTCCCCTAATGCGCCAAGGCGGGTAACCGCTGTTTCAATTTCTAAAAAGGGGTTGGCTGTTGATACGGACCAGTCGCTGCCAAAAGCAATGGTGGCACCGGTTTTTTCAATGCTGCGAATTGGATACATCCAGCTTGTCCGCTCTTCACCAATGGCGGGAACATTAAGTTCCATAATATATTCATCCGCAGCCGCCCAGTAAGGTTGAAAATTTGCCACAACATCAAGAGCAGCAAAACGGGGAATATCATCAGGATGAATGACCTGTAAATGGGCAATGTGATGTCGATGGCCAAGCGGACCATTTTGTTTCCGGGCATATTCGATGGCATCAAGGCTCTGGTGTATGGCGGCGTCCCCGATTGCATGAATATGAACCTGAAATCCGTCGGCATCAAGTTCAGCCACGGCTTTTTTAAGAAGTTCCGGATCAATCATTGGAATGCCCTTTGTGCCATTGGCTTCCAGATATGGCTCAAGCATTGCCGCGGTATAATTTTCAAGTACCCCGTCCTGCATTATTTTTATGGATGACGCGTCAACGAGGTCGCTGGAAAATTCATCTCTCAAGGCTTTAAATCCTTCAATCTGTTCGGTGCCTTTTTCCCGTTCCCACCACTGCGCAGCGACAACATGTAAAGTAAGCTCATTTTCTTTTTCAAGCGCGGCATAGGTTTCAAAATCAGGGCGTTCAACGGAGGCATCCTGGATAGAGGTAATCCCGTATGAATGAAGCATATTAATTGTGTATTCTAATCCAGCAATTCTCTTTTCCAGTGAATGTGGTGGAACAAATTTCTGTAATAAGGACATGGCACCTTCCTGAAGACTGCCGATAAGTTCCCCCGTGTTTGGGTCGCGGTCAATGATGCCATCTACCGGGTCAGGCGTGTCTTTGGTAATACCGGCTATTTCAAGGGCCATGCTGTTTGCCCATCCACTGTGACCATCACGCGAGGTCAGATAAACAGGACGATCCGGGACCAGCTCATCAAGAATTTTTTTACTTGGCGCCCCGCCGGCACCAAAAACAGCCATTGACCAGCCACCCCCAAGCAACCATTCAAGATCAGGATTGGCATTAGCATAGTCTGTGATGACCCGTTTATAATCTTCAAGCGTGATTTGTGCGTTTAGATCACAGCTTAGGGCCTCTATCCCGCCCAATATTGGGTGGATATGGCTATCCTGCATAGCTGGCATCATCATTCGGCCATGAAGGTCAATGACTTTTGTATTCTTACCAATCAGATCGGTTACGTCATTATCTGTTCCCACAAATGAAATGTGGTTCCCATTTATGGCAACGGCTTCTGCCCAGCTGTGATTATTATCGACCGTATAGATCCGACCGTTTTTAAATACAGTGTCGGCACTGATTTTAGATCCAGTATCCGTTGACTGGCTACATGAACTAAGCGTAAAAAATGCAAAACTTATTGTAAGAAAATAAAAATTAAAAAAATTGCTGAATTTAACCATTCCCGGGTCCTCTTTTTTATGGTTTAAGCTATCACTAATCTTATCAGCAAGGCAATAAATAGATGGTTTTTCTTAATTCATATTGTTTTATGGCGATTATAATGACTGGCTGATGAGTATCCGTTAGACAGCAATTTTTATTGGGCCTATTATCCACCAGAAAGAGTTAAGCAAAATTTAGGTCGGATCGGGAGGCCACAGAGAAAAAACAGTCGACTTACGGATTGGCAAGGCATGATTAACTGGACGGCGGCTTTGTTCCCGTTATATGATCCTTTAGTTGACGGGATGGCCAAATAGACAAAACCAAGCGGTTGGCCCTTTATGCTCTTCTTGCATTCAGCAAGGAGGAACGTGATATAGGTTTAATATGAAAATTGATACTCAAAAGGTGCAAACACTTGTAATTTATTCATTAATCTCAATGGTTGTTTTGCTAAAAACCATCGGGCCTATTCTTTTTATTATCAGTCAATTCTTACCCGCGGGAGACCCGCTGATCATATCGTTGTTTGGTGATAATATCCTTATTTGTACACCAAATGGCATTAAGTATATTAGTGCTGATGAACTATAATATCTTAAGGAAAAAATCAGAATAAATGAGTGTTAGTTAATGAATACTTATGTGTTCAATTGGTTTTTAGAAATCATCAAAAATTGAGTATGATATTCTATAAAAAGGTCTGCTGACTATTATATGTGATGTAGGTGCCTTAAACATTTTGGGCAAGATCTTGTTATCGAAAAATACGACCCGGATTCATGATGTTTTTAGGGTCAATTGTTTTTTTGATATCCCGCATGAGTTTAAGATCCGTTTCAGGTTTATAATGTTCCAGTTCGCCGACCTTTAATGTACCAATGCCATGTTCGGCACTGATGCTGCCGCCAAGGTCTGTGACTATATCATGCACAACCCGGTTCAGATCCGGCCATTTTTTTAAATAATCCTGTTTATCCATATCCACTGGCTGAGATAAATTGAAATGGATATTGCCGTCGCCGATATGGCCAAAGGGAACAGGACGCACGCCGGGCACAGCATGAATGACGGCTTCACTGGCCTTTTCCAAAAAATCAGGAATTTTTGAAACAGGGACAGCAATATCATGTTTGATGCTGCCCCCTTCAAATTTCTGAGCCTCGGACATAAATTCTCGGAGTTTCCATAGGTCTTTTGTCTCAGTCAAATTTTTTGGCACAACCCCATCATACACCAGACCGGCTTCCATTGCTTGTTCAAGTATTCTTTCCATCACTTTCTCAAGATCAAGAAGATCAGGATTAAGCGATGTGGCACATTCCATGAGAATATACCATGGATAAGGCTCAGCTAATGGATCACGGCAACCGGGCATATGTTTTATGGTCATATCAAGACCAATGCGCGGCAAAATTTCAAACGCGATCAGGCTGTCTCCGCTGATTTCCCGGGCGAGATTAAGGAGCCTGATGGCGGCTTCCGGATTTTGAATGGCGACAAAAGCTGTGTTTTTTTGTTTGTGTGCGGGGAAAAGCTTCAATGTAGCAGCAGTGATAATGCCCAGTGTGCCTTCAGCACCGATAAATAACTGTTTCAGATCATACCCTGTATTGTCTTTCCTGAGGCCGGTCAAGCCATTCCAGACATCGCCATTTGGAAGCACAACTTCAAGGCCGAGGACAAGATCACGCATCACACCGTAATGTAGAACGTTTATGCCGCCTGCATTTGATGAAATATTGCCGCCGATCATTGCCGACCCTTCAGATGCCAGATGCATCGGAAATATCATTCCCATTTCTGCTGCAATGTTGTGGGCATCATCAAGGATCACGCCGCTTTCAAGGGTCATGGTGTGGTTTAGGTTATCCTTTACCCTTACCTTGTTCATACGCTTCAGGCTTATGATAATTTCGTTGCCGCTTGCATCCGGCACACCGCCGCCGACAAGTCCGGTGTTGCCGCTTTGTGGGACTAGTTTAATACCATGCTCATAAGCAAAACGAACAAGTGCCGAGACTTTTTCAGTGCTGTCCGGATAAAGAACAAGAGATGACGTGCCGATAAATTTTTCACGAGGCTCTTTCAGATGGGGCTCGATCACTTCCGGATCAATGCTGTATCCTTTTGGGCCGGCGATCATTTTTAATTTTTCAATATGTAAAATGTCGATGGACAATCAGGTTTCTCCCCTTGGGGCCGCGGCACGTTCAAGTCTGTCATTTATGGCAAATCCCAGTCCTGTGTGGGGAATGGGAGCGACAGCAATATTTTTTAAGCCGAGGTTGTCCAGACTTCTCATCATCGAAAATAAATTTTTTGCCGCCTCGACCAGATCACCTGAAGGACTGAGGTTTAAGCTATTCTCGTCTGTTTTATAGTCGCCAAAAGCAAGAAAAGCTTCGCCGGGAGACGGGTCTGTTACATTCAGTCTCATTTTCGTTTTTGGTGCATAATGACTTTTAAGCTGACCTGGGGCAATTGGATTGTCTGTGGGGGAATTTTGCACATCAATATCGCGCTCAATGACCTTTTCAATCTGCTCTGCGGTGATATTTCCGGGGCGAAGCAGTGTTATTTCGCCACCGTCAATCTGCACTATGGTTGATTCAATACCTTTTTGACATGGACCTCCATCAATGATCAGCTTCAGTTCAGGACCAAATTCACTATCCACATGCTCCGCTGTTGTGGGGCTGACATTGCCTGATTTATTGGCACTTGGTGCGGCTATTGGGCTATCAAAATGTTCAAGAAGCTCATGGGCAATTTGATTTTCGGGAACTCTTATGGCCACCGTATCCAGCCCTGCCGTAACAAGATCTGAAAGGCCACTTTTTTCTTTAAGCGGAAGTACCATTGTAAACGGACCGGGCCAGAAGGCTTTTGCCAGTTTTCTTGAATGCACATTCATCATCACATATTGCGCGGCATCATCAGTGTCGGCCAGGTGAACGATAAGAGGATTAAACTGGGGTCGCTTTTTGGCTTCATATATTTTTGCCACAGCATCTGTATTTTTGGCATCGGCACCCAGACCATATACAGTTTCAGTTGGGAAAGAGACAATTTCCCCCTGCCGGAGTAAATTGGCGGCAAGTTCAAAAGTCTCAATTGACGGATTATGGCAGCGGTTCTTGGTCATAGACATATTATATACTTGATTGAGATTAATTAATACTGTTCTATAATTGGTGTGGAAGCGCATAACAACCCCGTTTGGGAGATTTATTAAAACGATATGAGGGCATTATGAACGACAGACCATGGATCGACCATTATCCAGAGCATGTAAAGTGGGATCAAAAATTTGAAGGAAAGCCGCTTCATGTGATCCTTGATGATACAGCAGCAAAAGTGCCTGAAAATATCGTTATTGATTTTTTAGGGAAAACATGGACTTACGGGGAACTGATCAAAAGTGTCAATGCGGCTTGTAAATCCTTTCAGGAAATGGGCGTTAAAAAAGGCGTTAAAGTCGGACTTTTTCTGCCAAACTGTCCACAATTTGTTGTTTCATTCTATGCCATATCAAAAGCAGGCGGCACGGTGGTTAATTTTAGCCCGCTTTATTCGGAAAATGAATTATTGCATCAGGTTGAGGATTCAGAAACGGATATTATGGTCACTCTTAATCTTGATGCACTTTATAGCAAAATGCGTCGTGTTGTTGAAAAAAGCCGTCTTAAAAAATTGGTTGTTGCCAAATTTTCAGACGTACTGCCCTTTCCAAAAAATATTTTGTTTAAAATATTTAAAAACAGTGCCATTGCCAGTGTGGCCAGGGATGATATTAATATTGAATATAATTCACTGTTTGAAAATGACGGGCGTTTTCAGCCTGTAGATATAAACCCGGATGAGGATATTGCAGTCCTTCAATATACTGGTGGGACAACAGGTGTTCCAAAAGGGGCAATGCTTAGTCATTCAAATCTTTATATCAATATGAAGCAGCTAGAAGTCTGGCCACCAAATCTGGAATTTGGCAAAGAAAATATGGTTGCTTTCCTGCCGTTTTTTCACATTTTTGCCCTGACAGTGGTTCTGAATATGGGACTTAAAATTGGGGCAAGACTTGTTATGGTGCCAAAATTTGAACTGGAAGAAGCTGTTCAGTTGATGGTCCGTGAAAATATTACCATGTTTGCCGGTGTGCCAACCATGTTTACGGCACTGGCCAGCCATAAAGACGCTGATAAAATCGGTATTGGTAAAATAAAAATGGCAATGTCGGGTGGCGCGCCATTGCCGGTGGATTTGCGGGCACAGTACCGGACTCGTTTTAATCTTGATATTACGGAAGGATATGGTCTAACCGAAGCTTCACCGGTTACGCATGCCAGCCCTATGGGAAAAATTGGAAGTCGGGCCGGTTCTATCGGCCTGCCGCTTCCTGCAACCGAAGTGTTTATTATGGACCGTGAAACCCATAGTAAAAAAATGCCGATCGGGGAGAGCGGAGAAATCTGTATCCGTGGCCCGCAGGTGATGAAAGGGTACTGGAAAAAGCCGGAAGCCACTGCTCAGGTGATGATTGGGGATATTTTAAAAACCGGCGATGTTGGCTATATGGATGCAGATGGATACACTTTCATCATGGACCGCGATAAGGATCTTATTCTTGTTGGTGGATTTAATGTCTTTCCCAGAACGATTGAAGAAGCCATCAACCAAAATCCTTCGGTGGAAGAAGTCACGGTTATTGGTATTCCCGATGACTATCTGGGTGAAACGCCAAAAGCCTTTGTTAAACTGAAAAAAGGGGCAGCGCCTATTACTGAAGATGAGCTTATGGCATTCATCAAACCATTAATTGGCAAACATGAGCGACCATCACAAATTGAATTTCGTGATGAATTGCCAAAGACAATGGTCGGCAAGCTTTCCAAAAAAGAACTGGTTGCAGAAGAAAAAGCAAAATATGCTGCGGCCAAAGCGTCTAGATGACCACTGCTCTCATTACGCACAAAGATTGTTTGAATCATGTTTCGCCGCCCGGACATCCGGAATGTGTGGAAAGATTAAGTGTTATTCTTGCCGCTTTGGAAGATCCTGAATTTAAAAAACTCGACCGAGTTAATGCTGAACCAGCTTCACTTGAGCAATTGAAACTGGTCCATACTGACGATCAAATTGAGACAATACTCAATAAAATTCCACAAGCGGGTCATGCCATGCTTGATGAGGATACATATTTGTCATCAGGGTCAGAGCAGGCGGCAATGCTTGCTGTTGGTGCCGTTTGTCAGGCGATCGACAGGATCATGGAAGGAAAAAATAAAAATGCCTTTTGCGCCATAAGACCACCAGGGCATCATGCGGAACCGGACAGGGCGATGGGCTTTTGTCTGTTTAATTCGGTCGCAATTGGTGCTCTTTATGCAAGAACAAAATATTTTTGCCACCGGGTGGCGATTATTGATTTTGATGTCCATCATGGAAATGGCACCCAGACAGTGGCTGAAAACACACGCGGTTTATTTTATGCATCAACGCATCAATCTCCCTTATACCCTGGAACAGGACATATTCATGATCAGGGGGCAGGTGTGATTATCAATGCACCACTGGCCGCAGGAAGTGGAAGTAGTGCCTTTCGTAAGTCGGTCGAAAGCCGTATTTTGCCGGAATTAAGAAAATTCAAGCCGGATTTAATTCTCATTTCCGCGGGATTTGATGCACATACGTTTGATCCCCTCGCCGACCTTAATCTGGACACGGAAGACTATTATTATGTAACACGGAAACTTATGGAAGTGGCTGAGGAGTATTCTAAAGGCCGTGTTGTATCAGCCCTGGAAGGGGGCTATAATCTTTCGGTAATCGGTGAATGTGCAAAATCGCATGTTTTCGCATTGATGGAAGAGTGATGTTTCCGCTATAACAGGGCGGTAAAGTAAATCGGGAGCAAGAAGTGGTTAAGGAAATAAAATCAGTCGTAGAAATACCGGATGATATTAAAAATATGAAATTTGAAGAGGCCCTGTCTGCGCTTGAAGATATTGTCAGAAGTCTTGAAAGCGGCGAGGTATCACTGGAACAGTCCATAGAAATTTATACGCGGGGTACTCAGCTTAAGGCCCATTGTGAAGAGAAGCTCAAGGATGCTACCGCCCGCATTGAAAAAATAACAAAATCTAGCGACGGGACTTTAACAAGCACGCCTCTGGACGACGGAAGCTAGCCTATGTCATCATTGTCAATTGATTTGGCAACAAATTCATTAAATGAATTTGCCGAATCGTTCGATCATTCTTTAATTTCTGTTCTTCCCAAGCCGGTAGGTATGGAAAGTCATGTTGTCGAAGCCATGCGTTATGCCCTTCTTGCCGGGGGAAAACGATTAAGACCGTTTTTGGTGATGAAGTCATCCTCACTTTATTCCATTGATCCGGATCATGCGATGCGTGTCGCGGTGGCGGTGGAATGTGTTCATACATATTCGCTTATACATGATGATCTTCCGGCAATGGATGACGATGACATGCGTCGTGGTCAGCCCTCTGTCCATAAAAAATTTGATGAAGCCACAGCCATACTTGCGGGCGATGCCTTGCTCACGATAGCGTTTGAAATTCTTGCGGACAGTAAAACGCACCCTGATGCTGCTGTGCGCTGTGAGCTGATTGGCTTGTTATCGCGTGCTATTGGTGCTATTGGCATGGTTGGCGGGCAGATAATCGACCTTAAAGCAGAAAAACAGCCCCTATCAGAAGAAGAAATAATCCGTATGCAACAAATGAAAACGGGTGCGTTGATCGTTTTTTCCTGTGAAGCTGGGGCAATTTTGGCTAAGGTAAAAAATGAAGATGAAGGGCGACAAATTCTGGCTGATTATGGCCGCACAATTGGTCTTGCGTTTCAGATAGTTGATGATTTGCTTGATATTGAAGGCAGTTCGGAAGATATTGGAAAGACAGCTGGTAAAGATATAGAGGCTGGCAAAGCGACGTTGGTGTCTCTTATGGGGGCCAAACGCGCAAGAGAGAAGGCGGATGAATTAATAGACCGGGCAATAAAAAGTCTGGATTTATTTGATGAAAGGGCTGATATCTTAAGGTCGTTGGCCAGATTTGTACGTCACAGGGCTCATTAAGAATAGGGTGAAGAGTAATAAAAATGAATGAAAAACCGGAAACACCTTTACTGGATCAAATCAAAAATCCGGCTGATGTAAGAAAACTTCCACCGGAAAAGCTTCAGGACCTGGCTGATGAACTACGTGCCGACATGATTTATAATGTCTCGCGCACGGGCGGGCATCTTGGAGCCGGTCTTGGTGTCGTCGAACTGACTGCAGCCATTCATTATGTATTCAATACACCAAAGGATAAGCTGATATGGGATGTGGGACATCAGTGTTATCCTCATAAAATACTGACCGGCCGCAGAGATAAAATGTATACCATTCGCAAAGGTGGTGGCCTTGCCGGTTTTACAAAAAGAAAAGAAAGTGAATATGACCCATTTGGTGCGGGGCATAGTTCCACATCAATTTCGGCTGGTCTTGGCATGGCGGTTGCCCGTGATCTGAGGGGTGGTTCAGAAAATGTGATTGCTGTTATTGGGGATGGAGCAATGAGTGCCGGTATGGCATATGAGGCAATGAATAATGCAGGAGCATTAAACAGCCGACTGATTGTAATTCTGAATGATAATGATATGTCAATTGCGCCACCTGTTGGTGCAATGAGCGCCTATCTTGCAAGGCTGCTTTCGTCACGTTCTTATCTTAACCTGAGGGATTTTGCCAAAAATATTGTCCGTAAGTTTCCCCGTACGATCAGCACAACCGCCAGAAAAGCTGAAGAGTATGCCCGCGGCATGGCTACGGGTGGCACACTTTTCGAGGAACTGGGATTTTATTATGTAGGGCCGGTTGACGGACATAATATGGAACATTTGCTTCCAGTGCTGGAAAATGTCCGCGATGCGGTTGGAGGCCCAATTCTTGTTCATGTCGTCACGCAAAAGGGCAAGGGTTATTCATTTGCTGAAAATGCAGCTGATAAATATCATGGCGTTTCAACATTTGATGTTGATACCGGTACACAGAAAAAATCAAAAGCAAATGCCCCAAGCTATACCAGTGTTTTTGCAAAAGCACTGATTAATGAAGCGAGAAAAGATGACAAAATTGTCGCGATAAATGCAGCTATGCCGTCAGGCACGGGTCTTGACAAATTTGCTGATGAGTTTCCTGACCGCTGTTTTGATGTTGGTATTGCAGAACAACATGCCGTTACCTTTGCTGCCGGTCTGGCCTGTGAAGGCTACAAACCGTTTGCTGCCATTTATTCAACATTTCTGCAAAGGGCGTATGATCAGGTTGTGCATGATGTAGCGGTTCAGAATCTTCCTGTCCGATTTGCCATTGATCGCGCCGGTCTTGTCGGGGCAGACGGGCCGACCCATGCCGGATCGTTCGATGTAACATATCTTGCAACTCTGCCCAATATGGTGGTGATGGCCGCTGCCGATGAGGCGGAACTGACCCATATGATTGCAACCGCTGCGGCCCATGACAGTGGACCATCAGCCGTGCGTTACCCACGGGGAGAGGGAACCGGGGTAGAACTACCAAATGAAGGCAAAGTGCTTGAAATTGGTAAGGGCAGGATCGTACGTGAAGGAAAGCAGATTGCTATTCTATCCCTTGGGACCCGCCTTGAACATGCCCTTATTGCGGCGGATGAACTTGCCGCCAAAGGACTTTCTTGTACAGTTGCAGATGCCCGATTTGCCAAGCCACTTGATCTTGAAATGATCCGGAAACTGGCATTGGACCATGATGTTCTTTTGACGATTGAGGAGGGCTCAATCGGTGGTTTTGGAAGCCATGTCCTTGAATATCTTTCAAATGAAGGGCTGATGGAACAGGGGCTTAAGGTGCGAACATTAAAACTTCCTGATGAGTTTATTGATCAGGACAGTCCGGATGAAATGTATAAAAAGGCGGGTCTTACCGCCGCGGACCTAGTCAGGACAGCTCTTCAGGCATTAGGGCATAACGACGTAAATTCTTCCCAGGTCAATGGCTAAAAAGCGCGCAGATCAGATGCTTGTCGATCGCGGTCTTGCTGAAAGCCGTGCGCGGGCGCAAGCCTATATCATGGCAGGAAATGTTTTTGCCGGAGAGCAGAAAATATTAAAACCAGGCCAGCAGTTAAGCGATGATATTTCGTTGGAAGTTCGCGGGAAAGAACATCCCTGGGTCAGTCGCGGCGGGCTTAAACTGGTTAAAGGACTGGAAGATTTCAAAATAGACGTGACAGGAATGACGGTTCTTGATGTTGGAGCTTCAACGGGTGGTTTCACAGATGTCTGTCTTACGAAGGGAGCCGCTAAAGTATATGCAGTTGATGTCGGGCATGGTCAGCTTGCCTGGAAAATTAGAAATGACAATAAAGTTGTCGTTCTTGAAAAAACAAATGCACGTTATCTTACAGAAAATGAAATTCCGGATAAAATCAATTTAATAGTCTGTGACGCAAGCTTCATTGGTCTTCAGACTGTTTTACCTGCGCCTATGAAGCTGGCGGCGGATGGCTGTATTTTAATCGCTTTGATCAAGCCGCAGTTTGAAGTTGGCAAAGGGAAAGTTGGAAAAGGCGGCGTCGTGCGTGAGCCTGAGCTTCATCAGGAGGTCTGTGATAAAATCAAAACATGGATTGATGATGAAATGGACGGTTGGAGCGTTATCGGCCTGACGGAAAGTCCAATTAAAGGACCGGAAGGCAATATAGAATTTCTGATCGGGGCACGTTATGACGCAAAAAATAGTCATTGATGAGCTGGGCGGCCGTGGCGACGGTATTGCACATATGGACGGGAAAACTGTTTATATACCCTATACAGTGACAGGGGATGTTATTGATGCCAAATTGAACGGTCCCAAAGGACGACTTCGTCATATTCATAAAAAATCAGCTTACAGAGTGGAGCCAATTTGTCAGCATTTTGGGGACTGTGGTGGTTGCATGCTTCAGCATGTGGAAAAAGAATATTATACGGACTGGAAAAGAGGTCTGGTGAAGATAGCCCTTGAAAATCAGGGAATAACAGATGTGAAAATCAGCCCGCTTAAGATCAGTCCGATAGGAAGCCGCCGCAGGACCAGTTTTCATGCGTTAGGCCGAGCTGGAGGTGAAATTATTCTGGGTTATGCCGAAAAAGGCAGTCATAATCTGGTCGATATAAATATGTGTCCAATTCTGGTTCCGGAAATTACCTCAATAATTGAACCACTGAAAAAATATTTAAGTAAAAATCTTGGCCCTAAACAGAAAATGACCATTCAGGTTACCAAAGCAGATAATGGTCTGGATGTGGTGTTTAAGGGAAAAGGTGAAATTGACCTAAATATGAGAATGGATCTTGCTTCCTTTGCAGATGAGAATGATCTGGCAAGGATTAGCTGGTTTGATATAAGCCTGAAGAAACCATATTATGAAATATTGGCAGAGCGCAAAAAGCCTTATGTGAGTTTTGAAGGGAACAAAGTCTTTTTTCCGGAAGGGGCGTTTCTGCAGGCAACAGAACATGGCCAGAATGCTCTTATCTCTGCGATGCTTGATGGGATAAAGGGGGCTACCCGTGTTGTTGATTTATTTTCAGGTTGTGGCACATTTTCGATTGCTGCGGCCAATCATGCAAATGTACATGCGGTTGAAAATAATGAAGAGATGCTGGGTGCATTAAAAAACAGTGCCAATATGATTGCGGGGATAAAGCAGGTAACAACGGAGCTTCGGGATCTGTTTCTTCGGCCATTATTACCTCATGAGCTGGACAATTTTGATGTGGCAATTATTGACCCGCCTAGAGCTGGCGCCCGTCAGCAGATGGAAGAGATAATCAGTTCCAATCTTAAAAAGCTGGTTATGGTGTCCTGCAATCCGGTTACATTTTCACGTGATGTCCAGACCCTGATTGAGGCCGGATTTAAAATGGGGGCGGTGACCCCGGTTGATCAATTTCTTTACTCAGCGCACCTTGAAATAATCGCCACTTTTGAACGGGCATAATTTTACCACATTTTTTTCCTATTATTGGTCAGGTTGTTGAATTGGCAGCGGTAAGAATTGCCGGTTTTTATGGTTAATAAATTATTAAAACGTCTTTTTTAACAATATGTTAGTAAATAGGTTAGGAGTTTAAACAAATTTTTGAGAGATGAGGGGATGGCACAGTCCTTGCATTAAAAGCGACAAGACGCTGATATTTTGCAAGGAGTAATATAATGGATAGCATAAGAGCTTATAACATGAATTTAAAAGAACTGATCCAACCTGAACCAAAGCAGAATTTAATCAGCGAGCAAGCCGTCATCAGCGGTAAACCGCAGAAAAGATTAAAGGCTGATAACGATATTAACCCCGTTAATAGACCAGCCAACGATTCTTCAGTCAAAATTGACATTTCCCCAATATGGCGCAAAGTTGCGTCAAATATTGATCTTAAAAATGCGACATCATCAGAAGTGGCAAAATTAAGTGCTGACCTTTTTAACGCCGGAGCAATAAGTTTTGAGGATCACATCAATTTAAGTTTTCAGAAAGATCCGGGAAATGATGAAAAATTTGATGTTATTGCCTATTGGCAACATCAGCAGGAAGATGCCATTCATCATGGCGCCGTTCATGAAGAGCTGAATGATATCATTCGGATACAATCCCTTTTAGGCTATGTGGACAGTTTAAGAAGCTAGTCCGGTGCGGATTCCATTAAAATACATTAGCCGTTAAAGGGCATATCCACATCTTCTGACCAGGTAATATCCCTATAATCGAATCCACTTTCTATGGTGGGTTTAATCACTTTAAAATAGGGAGAAACATCGAAATCCCGCGGCGTAAACAGGCTATAATGGCGGATGTGGTATATCTCCTTTTCCTGGAAGCTGGCATCAGCGGACTTTATTTTTTTTACTTCAATTCGTGGAAGGATAGGATATTTCACAGATTGAAATGCCTGGGCGATCAGGGTTGAGCAAATTGCCCTTGTCGGGTCTCCACTTCCAAGTGCCAGCATTCTTCGCCTGAAGAAAAGCGGCACTGGTGGATAAGGAAAAAGATAACGCATAAGATCTATAATATTTTTCATGTCATATTGTAGGCCAATTCTGGATACAACATAATCAATAACATTCTTTTTCTCTTCGTTGTTAAGACCGCTAGGTCGGCAGATACGGGTGTTAAAATGGTTATATTTATTTAATGGAACCGCGTTAACACCCCCCTTGGCGTCAGCTTCTATAAGGCACAATTTTTGCCCATTTTCGTCTGTTCCTAAAGCATCACCAACGTAAAAGCATGCATGGGACCAAGTTGACTGGGTCAGATATTTTATGATTGAGCTGATATACTGATTGCCTTCAATTAGCAGGACGTCACCAGGCTCAAGATAGGTTTTCAGATCCTCTTCGGTAATCAGTGTGAATGGTCTGTAGCGCCAAACGGGCCTTTCCAGATATCGAATAATACTGTCGGAAATTTTTGTTTTTAACCAGTTAAACATTGCCTTTAGCCTGTTTTTTTCATCAATATTGCGATCTTTATACAGATATACCTGATGAGTCTATATATACAGCTTATGTTACACTAGTCAGACGTTTAAATTATGGTCTTTTTAAAACGTATAAAAATTAATTATTCACAGATATTCGAAGTTTGGTTTTATCCACATTGGGCCTTGTGGCGCAAAATATGATCAGCGAGTACACAGGCCATCATAGCCTCACCAATGGGAACGGCACGAATGCCGACGCAAGGGTCATGGCGCCCTTTGGTAAGGATTTCTGTTTCATTGCCCTTTGCATCAATTGTTTCGCGCGGAGTAAGAATTGATGAGGTCGGCTTAACAGCAAAACGCACAACCAAATCCTGACCGGATGAAATGCCACCCAGAACCCCGCCGGCATTGTTGCTTTTAAAATGGGGATTTCCGTTTTTCATTCTTATTTCATCGGCATTTTGCTCACCTGTCAGAGCTGCACTGGCAAATCCGGCACCAATTTCAACGCCTTTTACTGCGTTTATGCTCATCATTGCGGCGGCCAGATCAGCATCAAGTTTGCCATAGATAGGTTCACCCAGGCCAGCCGGTACACCACTTGCCCGAATTTCAATGACGGCACCAATGGAACTTCCGGCTTTGCGAATTTGATCCAGATATTTTTCCCAGACGGCAACCATGTCCGCATCCGGACACCAGAATGGATTTTTGGAAATCTGATCATCATTCCATCTGGCAGGATCAATTTTTTTATCGCCGATTTGTATCAGGGCGCCGGTAATTTTAATTTTGTCGCCAAGAATTTTGCGGGCAACCCCGCCGGCAGCAACACGCATCGCCGTTTCACGGGCAGATGAACGACCACCTCCGCGATAATCGCGAATACCATATTTTTCCATATAGGTGAAATCGGCATGTCCGGGTCGGTATTTATCTTTGATATCACCATAATCCTTTGAACGTTGATCTTTATTTTCAATAATAAGGCTGATAGGCGTACCGGTAGTCATCCCTTCAAAAACGCCGGACATAATTTTAACCTGATCCGGTTCCTGACGCTGCGTCGTGAAGCGGTTTTGTCCGGGCTTTCGCTGATCCAGGTAAATTTGTAAATCTTCTTCGGTCAAGCTAAGGCGCGGTGGAACGCCATCAACGACACAACCGATTGATGGGCCATGACTCTCGCCCCAGGTTGTTACCCGGAACAATTTACCGAAGCTATTGTCTGACATACTTATTCTTCCTTATGCAGGGTAAGGTCGGGACTGTCTTCGCGCTTCATTCCCATAATGTGATATCCGGCGTCAACATGATGGTTTTCACCTGTTACACCTGATGATAAATCACTTATAAAATAGACGCCTGCATTTCCCACTTCTTCAATGGTGATATTGCGCCCCATTGGTGAGTTTAGTTCATTCCATTTCAGAATATAGCGAAAATCTCCGATGCCGGATGCAGCCAATGTTTTTATCGGTCCGGCGGAAATGCTGTTGACACGGATATTTTTTGGTCCAAGGTCGCGAGCCAGATATTTAACGCTGGCCTCAAGGGCTGCTTTGGCGACCCCCATAACATTATAATGAGGGATAACTTTCTCGGCACCATAATAACTTAGCGTTATCATGCTGCCCCCCTCCGTCATCAGCTTCTCGGCACGCTGGGCAAGAGCCGTAAATGAGTAACAGGAAATATTCATGCTTCTGGCAAAATTACCAGGTGACGTATCGACATAACGGCCGGTCAGTTCCTCTTTATCAGAGTAGGCAATAGCATGCACAAGGAAATCGAGGCGACCCCATTTTTCTTCAACAGCAGCAAAAACAGCATCAATCGAAGCCGTATCCGTTACATCGCAAGGCAAGATCAGACTTGAGCCAAGGCTCTCTGCTAAAGGGCGCACCCTTTTTTCAATTTGCTCACCCTGATACGTAAACGCCAGTTCGGCACCTTCCTCTGCTGCCTTTTTGGCAATACCCCACGCAATAGAACGGTTATTTGCCGCTCCCATGATGATACCGCGCTTTCCTGAAAGAAGTCCTTTTTTTTCAGTCATTTTTTATTCCTCTGGGTAATATGTCCCAAATGTTTTTAAATGATATAGTATCATATTATAAATTACTCGTATCCTACACAATAGTCACTCAAATTCAATCACTTGGCTGTATTTTTTCCATTTTTTCCAACCGTCGGTGATAAATTTCCGCGTTAATTTCTGCGCCAATTATAAAGCCCACACTTAAAAAATAGAAAAAAACGAGGGCGATAATGGCACCAGCAAGACTACCGTATGTGACATCATAATTACCAAAATATTTAAGATATATTGAAAAGCTGTTGGCAATAACCATCCAGACAACAATAGCGCCGACTGCACCGGGGGCAACTGGTCCGGGTGCTAAAAGGCGTCTTGGTTTGAGTATGAAATATGCAAGACATAGGGCACCGAAAATAAGACCGAAACTGGCGGAAAGGCGAATGAGATTCCACAAAAACCCCCAGTCCGCTTCGACAGGACTGTATTTTATAATTGTTTTCCAGATTACCGGGCCAAAAACCAGCGCGGTCATGCCCAGAATAATACTTGACGCGGATATAATAACCAAAATAAGTCCTTCAGCGCGCCGTCGAAGGTATGGACGTCTTGAAACAGCCGAATAAGCGCGGACAATTGCCAACCGGGCAGCATCAATGGCAGAAGATGATACCCAAATGGCACCGATGATACTAAAGGTCATAATGCCCTTGCTTGAGGTGGAAATCATTTTTTCAATCGGCCCTCGAAGAACGGTAACAACATCCGGCGGCATATGATCAAACATAACATTTAGAGCATCTATCCCGGCAGTGGATTGCCCAAAAGTACCGGCAAGGGAGACGAGAAAAATGATAAATGGAAATAAAGCCAGAAGGCCAAGAAAGGCCAAATGGCCTGCCATGACCATGCCGTCATGTTTATTGAAATTCGTAATTGTCCTGATCAGAAACTTTACGAATGCTGTTGGTTTTTCCATTTTACCCTAAATGTTCACGTATGTTTTTGGAATCGTCATTCTTAGCCGACCATTTTTTAATAAATTTTTCAAGCTCTGAGTCGGCCTCTGCGGGTAAAGTGACCATTAATTTTACAAACTGGTCACCTTTTTTCATGGTTTTAGGGTCTTCAGCCCCACGTCCTTTTAGCCTCATCAGCTTGCCTGAACTTGAATTTTTTGGAATAGTTAAGGCAATTTTGCCTGAAATTGTCGGTACGGTTACCTTACCCCCACATACTGCTTCCTCAAGCGTAATGGGAAGCTCCATATGGATATCATTTCCTTTAAGCGTATAATAGGGATGCTTGTTGATATGAACCTCAATAAGTGCATCGCCATTTGGACCGCCACCAATGCCAGCGCCACCTTGTCCTTTAAGTCTGATTTGCTGCCCTTCCCTGACATTGACAGGAGTGTTTATGTTAAGGGTCTTTCCATTCTCAAGACGAACCTGTTTCTTGCTGCCTAATACGGCATCAAGAAAGTCAATATTGATATTATAGGTTTTATCCTCTCCGCGTGCGGATGGTTTGGCCCTGTGCGTACGCGTGCGGCCACCACCAAAAAGGCTGGAAAACAAATCTTCAGCATCAAATCCGGCACCAAAACCGCTAAAACCGGAGGCGCCACCAAAAGGATTGCCACCCGCGTGGGCATTCTGACGATATCCGGCAAAGCCTTTTTCACTACCATCGGGATTTATTTCACCACGATCATAACGGGCTCTCATCTTTTCATCACTCAGCAAGGCATAAGCAGCAGAAACTTCTTTAAACTTCTCTGACATTTTTTCATCGCCGGGATTTTGATCCGGATGATATTTCATCGCTAGCTTGCGATATGTTTTTTTTAAATCTGCCGGGCTGGTATCTTTGGATACGCCAAGTACTGTATATGGATCTCTCATAATTCCATTCTTTAAATTAAAAAACTACCGATTAATATAATTAATTGTTTACGATTTTCCAAGAACCATCTGGTTGTCGACAGGCCGTCCCGTATGCGGTTTCTGTTTTGCCTGCAATGGTCACCGTTTGCTGATACTCACGGCAATATTGACCGTCAGTATTATTATAGGCGGGCTGAGGGGTTACCGACCCGCTATTTCCAGTATCAGGGTTGGTCCACTGTGCAGCGTTTCCTGAAACACCGGTTTCAAGAGCGGCCTGGGTCGTCTGATACATTTTTTGCTGATCTGCCTTATCCATCTTGCGGCCGATATCGCGGCCAATATAGGCTCCTGCCAGAGTTCCGATGGCAACACCGACTGTGCTGTTATTGGTTACAGCACTTCCAACCAATGCGCCGCCTACGCCGCCAAGCAGAGTGCCGCTGTCTTCTTTTGTGCAGGACAGCAATGGCATAACAATTAAGGAAACCAGCGCAAATTTTGCAATGTTTTTTGAATTATTCACTGTATTATCCTCTAACATGGGTTATAGATGTAGTCTAAATTATACACTATAATTAATTATAAAATAAAACGATACAAGGGCTGATTATTATGCAGGATCCGTTCGAAAAATTTGCTGAGTGGTTTGAAGAAGCCAACAAAGCCGAGGATATGGCGGAAGCAATGTCAATAGCAACAGTTGATGATCAGGGAAGGCCGTCTGTCAGAATGGTACTTCTTAAAGATCACGGACCCGATGGATTTACTTTTTATACGAACCTGGACAGCCGTAAAGGTCAGGAAATCGCCCATAATCCCAATATGGCATTTTGTTTTCACTGGAAAAGTCTGGCGCGGCAAATCCGCATTGAGGGGCCAGTTAGTCAGGTCAGCGATGAAGAGGCTGATGCCTATTTTGCCTCCCGTGCCAGAGACAGCCAGATTGGGGCATGGGCGTCAAAGCAAAGCCAGCCAATGGAAGGCCGTTTTGAATTTGAGGCAAGAATTCTGAAATACACGACCAAATTTGGCATCAGTGCTGTTCCCCGTCCGCCCTACTGGTCAGGTTTTAGGCTTAAGCCAAGACGTATTGAATTCTGGCGTGACCGAAAATTCAGGCTTCATGACAGACATATTTATAAAATTAATGATCAGGGCAATTGGGAAACTGAAATACTTTATCCATAATGAATATTCATCTTGAAAAAAATGATGCTGAAAAACTGCTGAGAAGAGCGACCACAGCTTCCGTAACTGTGGCAGTTACGCTTATTGCGTTAAAAACATGGGGTTATATTGAAAGCGGGTCTGTCGCAATTTTCGGAACACTTCTTGATAGTGTTATGGACAGCTTATCATCAATTATTATATTTGCGGCAGTACGTTTTGCAATGATCCCTGCTGATAAAGAGCACAGGTTTGGTCATGGTAAGGCGGAGGCAATTGCCGGCCTTTTACAGGCCTTTATTATTTTTGCCTCCTCGCTCTTTCTGTTAAGAGAAGTAATTGAAAAAATAATCAATCCGAAAGCGATTGAAAAACCCGTTCTCGGTGCCGGAATAATCGGGGTATCTATACTGCTGACAATATTGCTGGTTATTTACCAGAAATATGTCACCAGAAAAACCGGTTCTGTCGCTATAGCCGCTGATGGAATGCATTATACAGGGGATATTCTTTTAAATTTAGGTGTGGCCATTTCACTGGTTCTGGACGGGTATTTTAAATTTACGTATGCCGATCCAATTTTTGGTGCTGTTGCCTGTCTATATCTTCTCCATAGTGCCTATCTGGTCTTTATTGCCAGTACTGATGTCCTTATGGATAAGGAACTGAGCGATGAAGACAGAAAGAAAATCATCAGCCTTATAAAAATGCATAGTGAAGTGGTAGGGGTTCATGAGCTAAGGACCCGTCGGTCGGGTCTGGATATATTTATCCAGTTCCATATGGAGCTAAAAGAAGGCATCAGCCTGCGCAAGGCGCATGAAATTTCTGATCAGGTGGAAATGAAGATTTTGGAAATATACAAAAATGCTGAAGTTTTTATTCATGCGGATCCCTTTAATGACAGTGAAAAGGGTGCAATTTAATGATTAAAATATATGGCATCAAAAATTGTGATACTATGAAAAGGGCCATGAAATATCTGGATTCACAGGGTGTTGATTATATTTTTCATGATTACCGGAAAGATGGCGTCGATGAAGATTTGATCAGACGCTGGGTTATGGAATATGGTCTGGATGTTGTGCTTAATAAAAAGGGCACTACCTGGAGAAAATTGCCTGAATCTGTTAAGGGATCACTGGACACGCAGGGTGCTATAAAACTTTTATGCGAAAATGAGGCTATGATCAAAAGACCGGTTTTTGAGTTGGGGGATAAATGCATAATCGGCTTTTCAAAGAATGAGCAGAACTTACTTGAAGAAGCACTGTTAAAATAATTATTTATTATTTTTAAAAGTATGCTACTGTACGTTAATTAAGAATCATTATTAATAAATGAGTTTCAAAAATGCCCACCCAATCACAAGAAAATGGAACTTCTGAGCCCAGGACTAATGTTAAAAAAACAATTGTCCTGACAGGTGCCAGCCGAGGTATTGGACACGCAACTGTCAAACGCTTTTCCAGTGCCGGGTGGCGTGTTATCACCTGTTCACGGCATCCGTTTTCTGAGCATTGCCCATGGGAAGCCGGCCCGGAAGATCATGTGCAAATAGACCTGGGTGATCCTGAGGGACGTAGTGAAGGGATTAAGGAAATTAAAAAACGCCTTGGGGGCGGTCCTTTAAATGCGCTCGTCAATAATGCCGGAATTTCGCCAAAAGGTGAAAATGGGTCAAGGCTGAATACGCAAAATACCAGTGAGGAAGACTGGAAAAAAGTATTTGAAGTGAATTTCTTTGCGCCGATAATGCTGGCTCGCGGGCTTTATGAAGAACTGGCATTAGCACGCGGTGCGGTGGTCAATGTTACTTCAATTGCCGGAAGTCGCGTACATCCATTCGCCGGGGCGGCCTATGCCACGTCAAAAGCGGCGCTGGTATCGCTAACCAGGGAAATGGCCGCTGATTTTGGACCGGATGGTATTCGGGTTAATGCCATTGCGCCGGGGGAGATTAAAACAGCCATCCTCTCACCGGGTACCGAAGATCTTATTGCTGATATTCCGCTTCGCCGGCTTGGCACCCCAGAAGAAGTGGCAAAGACTATTTATTATCTTTGTACCGAAATGTCCGATTATGTCACTGGTGCCGAAATCCATATTAACGGCGGTCAGCACGTTTAATTTTTCATTGGCGTTTTATGGTAATGCTTTAGGTTCCGTGTTTCGATGATTTAGCGGTGGGTAAAATTGTGCCATGAGTGACCCACCGAGCATCAACGCACAACCAATTAATGCTTTTTGTCCCAAAGTTTCATTGAGCAGAAGGTAACCCGCTAGGGCAGCGAACAGGGATTCCGTGCTGAAAATCAGAGCAGTTTGTGAAGGGGGTGTTACTTTTTGTCCGTATATCTGTAACGTATAGCCAACGGCAATAGCGACAGCGCCGCTGAAAAGGATATAAAACCACTCAACACCACTTGTGATGACCATGTTTTCTCCCATCAAAATGGCCATGATCATGCTTAATGTGCCACAAACTATGAATTGGCGGATGGCAAATGCAACGGGGTGATGGCGATGCGATATATGGTCAATAACGATCAGGTGGCCCCCCCAGAAAAATGCACTGACCAAAACGAAAAAATCGCCCCTTTCCATACTAAATCCGCTCATGCCGGAAAGAAGATATAATCCCGAACAGGCGATCAGAATAGCCAGCCATATTTTATGGTTATAACGATGGCCAATGAATATGCCGATCATCGGTACAAAAACAATATATAACCCGGTAATAAATCCGGTATTGGAAATTGTCGTAAATTTAATGCCAATCTGTTGAAAGGCAACGGCTATGAACATTATGCTTCCGGCGATGATACTGCCAAAAAGCATATGGGTTTTGTCAGCGCTTTTCATGATTGAAATGTTGCCGCGTCTGAAATACCGCACCGGTAAAAGACAAAGTGCCGCAATAAAAAACCGGTACGCGTTAAACATAAACGGGTCCATTGTGTCCATAGCGTTTTTCTGTATTACGAAACTGCCGCCCCATAAAGCGGCAGTGCATAGCAGCATTATATTTGACTGAATTAAAGTCATGGTATTTTCTTTCGGCAGCTCATAACGCAGGGCAAATTGGACGGGGAGTATGCCTTTTTAATTTAAATAATCAAGTCCAATATCCACGGCGGGTGCGGATTGTGTGATACGGCCGACAGAAACAAAGTCAACACCGGTTTCAGCAATGGACTGAATTGTTTCCAGTGTTACACCGCCGGAGGCTTCCAATTTTATACGGCCGCCAAAATCACGAACAGCGGCGCGCATCATATCAAGGGACATATTGTCCAGCAGCAGACGGTCTGCCCCGGCGTCAACAGCTTGGGCTGCCTGGTCAAGGGTATCACATTCAACGGTGATCCCGATGGTGCTTGCACGGGTACCATAATTTTTTGCCGCTTCAACGGCATTTTTAATGCTGCCTACGCTGGCAATATGATTATCCTTGATCAGAATACCGTCATCAAGCCGCATACGGTGGTTAACGGCACCGCCCATCCTTGTGGCATATTTGGCCAGTTTGCGAAGCGTGGGGATCGTTTTTCGCGTATCCAGAAGTTTACAGTCTGTATGGTCGATTTTTTTAACATACTGTCTGGTAAGAGTTGCTATGCCGGACAGATGCTGAAGCACGTTTAAAGCTGACCTTTCGGCGGTCAGAATATTTCTTGCATTTCCTTCAAGACGCATGATGACATTGCCAGCGGTTACTTCAACGCCGTCCTGAACCAGTATTTCCACTTTGATGGCACTATCGACGGTATGGATAATTTTTGCGGCAATATCTATACCGGCAATGACCATGGTTTCGCGGGCATTCATCTCTGCTTTCAGGGTGGCATCGGCAGGAATGGTTGCCAGCGTTGTCAGGTCGCCCGCGCCTATATCCTCATCAAGCAGGTTTCTTATAAAATGCCTGAGCTCTTCTTTATAGAGCGGCATATTAAAAGGCCCGGCCAGATTTTGGGGGGCGGTTTGAGGCCGCCGGCGGCGACATTTCAAACATTTTGTTTAAGGGGGCCAGGGCTTTGATCCGGGTTATTTCATCGACTTCGATTTGCGGCTCTAGTGTGTTTAAACAGTTATAGAGTTTTTCAATCGTATTTAAGGCCATGAACGGGCATTGATTACAGTTGCAATTGCCGTCTGCACCGGGGGCACCAATAAATGTTTTATGAGGCGCGCTTTTTTGCATCTGATGGATGATGCCAGGCTCAGTCGCAACCAGAAATTTTTCAGCCGGATTTTCAAGCACAAATTTCAGGATCGAGGATGTGGATCCAACATGATCCGCATGACGAAGGATATGGTCCGGGCATTCCGGGTGTGCTGTCACTGGCGCATCAGGATGTTCCGCTTTCAGTTTGATCAGTTCTTTTTCAGAAAAACGCTCATGAACAATACAGCTGCCGGGCCACAGAACCATGTCACGGCCGGTTTTTTTTGCCAGATAGGCACCAAGATGGCGGTCCGGCGCCAGAATTATTTTCTGGTTCTCAGGCAGCTGGTTTATAATATGCTCAGCATTGGATGAGGTTATGATGATGTCTGACATTGCCTTAATATCAGCGGAACAGTTGATATAGGTTATACATAAATGATCCGGATATTTATCGCGGAACTTGATAAACCTGTCCGGTGGGCAGCTGTCTTCAAGAGAACAGCCTGCGTCCATATCCGGCAGAACCACCGTTTTTTCCGGGCTCAGAATTTTGGCTACCTCAGCCATAAACCGAACGCCGCAAAAGACGATGACATCGGCATCTGTTGCTGCTGCCTTACGGGAAAGATCAAGGCTGTCGCCAACGAAGTCGGCCAGATCCTGTATTTCGGCATCCTGATAATAATGCGCTAGGATCACGGCATTTTTTTCTTTTCGCAAGCGATTGATTTCACTCAATAGCTCAGCTTTTGGCATTGTTGCTTTAGCCGTTAAAGGAATTGTCATTTTTTAAACCCAGTTGTCAGTACTTTATATTCTTCTATGTAAGCCCTGGGCTTTCCTCTTTCAAGAATTATTCATGAAATTCAGCTTTTTCGGGAATACGGGTGAAGGCTATCTTTGTGCCGCTAAAGGGGGACATGGTTTCTGGTAAGGTACCAAGGACAACAGTATCAAGGCCATATTTTTTATTTATATTATCCATGGCAACGGAAAGTCGGCTGTGGCGATTCTGTGTTTTGCTAATCGGATCATCCAGCTGTTTGAACATATCCGGCATTATTTTTTCAGCGGGGACAAGTCCAAAAAATGTGACAGAAAGCTGTTTGATATGCGTAGGGGTATTATCCTCAATCATTTTTTGCCAGAGAATGTTTAAAGCGCGAAGAAAAGAGAAACTGTCTTCGGCGAGCGGGATTTTAATATCCATTTGCCATTTATATTTTCTGCCGTCTCCTTTCGGGATATCAAAACGAACATAAAGACTGTAATTTCGGGCAAAATATCCAAGCCGCCTTAACCGACTGGCAGCTTTTAGGGTCAGGCGTCTTGCCACCAGACGTGCTTTATGACGCGGTCGCATGTTAGGGGCAAGAACATGGCTATGGCCGACAGTGCGGCGGGTAGGGTCATCGTTCGTTGTTGTTTCTATGCCGTGCAGGGCATACCAGAAACGTTCTCCTTCAACACTGTGCCAGATACGTCTTACATGTTTCGGATCCAGATTCCAGAAACATGTGATATCGTTAATCCCGGCCCGGGACAGGCGGGCATCCATATTGCGCCCGATGCCTGGCAGATCCGATAATTTAAGGTGAGCAAGCCGTTCGGGCAGCTCTGTCGCATAAAGCACGGTCAGGCCGTCCGGTTTTTGCAGGTTGCTGGCAACCTTGGCGAGGAAGCGGTTTGGGCCTATCCCCACTGAAGACCTCAGGCAGGGGCCGACATTCTGGAGAATGGCTTTTTTAAGATTGCGGCCGATTTCAAGGGCTTTTTCCTCTTCGCGTTCATGACCGATCAGACGGCAGGCCACTTCATCAATCGAACAGACTTTGGTTATGGGAATGTGTTTATCAATCTGTTCCATGATTTTATGATGATATTCCACATATTTGTCATGGCGGGCAGGAACCGTAACCAGTCCGGGACACAGTTTTCTTGCCTGATAAATCATGGTGCCGGTTTTAACGCCGTGGGCTTTTGCCTCATAGCTGGCGGCAATGGCACAGGTGGCCTCGGTATTAGATGGGACCACGGCAACGGGACGGCCCCGCAGCTGCGGATTTAATTGCTGTTCAACACTGGCAAAATAACTGTTCAGGTCAAGGTAAAGCCAGCCAAGCCCGGTTGGAATGTCCAACATGGTTGTGATCCTTTTTGTTAACTAACCCCAATTTACGGAAAGATAAAGTTTAGCATAAAAAAAGAACAAAACAAGAACAAATAGAAATATACCATTATTATTTTATTTTCCTTTTTTTCTTAAATGGCTTAACGTAGAAACAAACAATGAATGACTTGAGCACCATGACCGAACATGACGAACGGACAGTAAAATACAGCGTTGCCAGACGGTTTATTATCAAGCTTGGTATTATAGCCCATGGTTATGGCCCGTCAGCGGCCCGACTGGAGGGTTATTTAAGCCAGGTAACTGAAGCGCTGGGCTATCATGGTGTGTTCCGCTCAACCAGATCCGAAATTATTTATGCATTCTGGAAAGATGATGAGAATGACCAGATTATGCATATGGCACATGTGGAAAAAGGCGGTTTTAACATGGCCAAGCTCGCCCGGGTTGGTGAACTGGTTGAAGGTGTTGTTGATGGGGGAATTTCTTTGGATGATGCCTATTCATTGCTGGATGAAATTGAAGCACTGCCCAACCCGTGGGGACCATTGGGCAAAGCCATAGGATTTGTCTTCGTAGGGGTAGGATTTTCCGGACTGATGTCAGGCAATATACTTGATATTATTCTCTCCGGTCTATTATCTATTCTTGTTTATATCAATGTTCATATTGCCTATAAATATGAAGGCAGAATGCTTGAGCTTCTCCCATTTTCAAGCGCTTATGCAGTTGGGTTTCTTACGGCCATCCTAAAGATTTATCTGCCAGAAATTAACATGCTGGTGATCGTGATTTCTGCAATTATCAGTATTATCCCCGGGTTTACGGTAAGTGCAAGTATAGTCGAAATTGTCAGCAATCATGTGGTTTCTGGAAGTGCTAATCTGATCAGCGGGCTTATATATCTGTTAAAGCAGTTTTTTGGGGCCTGGTTCGGGCTGGCGACCATCAATATATTGTGGTCAGGGGATATGGTTGATGCTGTGCAGACTGAAAATATCGGGGACTGGCTCTTCCTTCCTCTTTTGTTTATTGGTCTCGGTATTGCTTACCAGTCACTAATCAGGGATTTCCCCTGGGTGATATTATGTTGCCTTGTCTCCTATCTTGGTGTGATGTTTGGAAATGAGTTTGAAATGACCTATCTTGGCACATTGATGGGCGCAATTGTCGCGACTATTTATGCAAATTTGTGGGCCCGGAAATTTAATCGGCCCACGTCAATTGTTCTGGTGCCAGCCATTACCGTGATGGTCAGTGGCAGTGTTGGTTTCAGAGGGCTTCTTATTGTTGCCGGCGGCGAAAGTGATAAAGGGTTTGACCAGTTTTTGCAGATGTTTGTTGTTGCGCTTGTGATTGCAGCGGGACTGCTGATAGCCAACACAATAATCCGGCCCAAGGCAACACTCTAAGAATTATATATAAGCTTAATTTTTCTTAACCTTAATTTGTAACCAGTTGTTTACTTCAGCGCAATACACTTGGAAAATCCAAATTCGTTGAGGTTAGCACGATGGCCAATATCAAAAGGCTTCATAAAATCATCCAGGAAATGGGTAGCGACCCAAATGTATCAATGCATGAACTCGTGCGGGAAGTTTTAAAAAGAGATCATGACTTTGATGATTATTATCTTGAGAATATTTCAGACACCGTCAGCGAAGAGGACAAGCATGAATATGCTAATCGGGGACGGGCATTTTCGGAAGACATCAGGATAACCCAGGCAAAAATTAAAGAATTTCTGGAGCAGGATAAGAATAGCGCCAAAATGGCATTGCGAGACAGGGAAAGTTTAAGGTTTGAAACCATTGAGCGGCTTCAAAACAAGCCAAAACCAGGATGGACGGATGTAGTGGAATCGGCAGGCGATCCCGAAGATAATTCCGACGAATAACATTTCGGATGACGATATTTCCAGATAAGCATTCCTTTTAGCCTTGATAACATTTCAATATCCACTAGGGTAGAAAATAAAATATAGTGGCTGAAAAGGGGATGTTATGGAAAGCTATGGTGTCTTATCGGTGATACCACCGTTACTCAGTGTTGCACTGGCCATTTATACACGCAATATCATTCTTGCGCTGACAGCCGGAGCCTTAAGCGGAACACTTATACTTAATCATTTTAATCCGTTTTTCGCAGTTGTCAGCCTGATGCGCGATCATATTTTTGTTGAAGTGTCCAGTCCATCCAATACCCAGGTTATAATCATCACTCTGATTATAGGCGGGTTTGTCAATCTGCTTGAGCAATCAGGAGGGGCAAAGGCATTTTCCGCCGCCATGGTAAAGCTGGTTTCAAATAAAATAAAAGGCCAGATTGCAACATGGCTATCCGGAATCAGCGTGTTTTTTTCCGATACAGCAAATTCTTTAATTGTCGGTCCATTGTTTAGGCCTGTCTTTCGCGAGCTGAAAATCTGCCGCGAGAAATTGGCCTATATTATTGATACAACGGCAGCACCAGTGGTCATTCTGGTGCCGGTGGCAAGCTGGGGTGTTTATATTATGAGCCTGATTGAAAATTCCTATTCGGGGATGGGGGTAAAGGCTGATCCATTTACGGTGCTTCTGGATGTCTGGCCCTATCAGTTTTATGCTTTTCTCGCTCTTTTTGCGGTTCCCATGTTTATTTCTACAGGCAAGGATTTTGGGCCTATGGCAGCAGCGCAGAAACGGTTTCTGGAAGGACTGGACAAAACCGAAAAAGTGACTGAGAAAAAGCAGGAACAAACAAAACTGATTGTGGTTATACTGCCATTTGCCATCATGGTTGCAACTCTTGCATCAGTGCTGGGTTATTATGCCATGACAGAAGGGGTCAAAAGCGTGCATGTGAATGCGGGGTTATGTCTTTCCTATTTGTTTGCTTCAATGGGGTGCGCATATGTCATGAAGCGGTATCAGAAAATATCCTATGACAGATCAATGGAAATGTTTTTTGAAGGCGTTGGAAACCTTATCAGTGTTGGGGCCATTCTGGCGCTAGCCTGGGCGCTCAGTTCCATTTGTCGCGAGCTAGAAACCGGTCAGTATCTGGCGACCCTGATCGGTGACAGCCTGGATCCCCGGTTCTTTCCGATTGCGGTCTTCTTTTTTGGTGCAATGATGTCATTTGCAACCGGGTCTTCATTCGGAACTTTTGCCATTTTGATGGCAACAACGCTACCGGTTGCCCATATTCTGGGCGCAGATTTAATTCTGACGATCGCGGCTATTTTGAGCGGCGGCTTATTCGGGGATCATACATCTCCCATTTCCGATACCACGGTTTTGGCGTCAATGGGGGCTGGATGTCCGCATATTGACCATGTCTCAACGCAGTTTCCTTATGCGATGATTGCCGGGTTCATGACCGTTTTTGCATTTCTGCTTCTGGCATTTTTTAATTCACCCTATGTGGTTTTGTTTGTATTGGTATTTCAGTATGTTGTTATTAGAATACTCATGCAGCGTTACGGTTCTTAATAAAAAATACTATGAATATGAACCGCCATCCTCTAGGGTTATAAAAACATAATAGAGGGAAGTTTTATGGAAGGTTACGGTGCATTGTCGGTGTTGCCTCCGGCGTTGAGCATTATTTTGGCGGTTTATACACGAAATATAATATTTTCGCTGACACTTGGGGCTTATAGCGGTGCTTTAATCATTGCCGATTTTAATCCGTTTCTGGCATTTGCCGAACTTCTTGAAAAGCACGCCTTTGTCCAGATTTCGACACCTTCAAATACGCAGGTGTTGATTGTTATGCTGGCTATTGGCGGTTTTATCCAGATGCTTGATAAATCCGGAGGATCACGCGCCTTTGCATCGGTCATGGTAAAATTTATTGGCGATCCGCTCCGGGCACAACTGGCGGCATGGACAACTGGACTTAGCGTCTTTTTTACCGACAGTGGTAATGCGCTGATTGTCGGGCCACTTTTTAAACCGGTTTTCCGGGAACTTAAAATCTGCCGTGAGAAGCTGGCTTATATAATTGATACGACGGCATCTCCAGTGACTATCCTTATCCCGTTTATCGGCTGGGGTGTCTATATTATGAGTTTGATTGAAAATGCCTATCGTGATGTCGGCCTTGCCGGGGAGCCGTATCAGGTGTTGCTTAGTGTATGGCCCTATCAGTTTTATGCATTTCTGGCGCTCATCTCCATTCCGATGATCCTTTCCACGGGTAAGGATTTTGGTCCCATGGCAAAAGCGCAGCGCCAATATAATAAAGCAGTAGCCGAGGGACTACTGGATGAAGAACTCGATGATCCGGATCCGGCAAATAAGGAACAATATAAATTAATAACGGTTATCCTGCCGCTTTCGGTAATGCTGATAACCATGGTTACTTATATGGGGTACTTTGCCTATCTGGACGGTATTAAAAGTCTGCATATGCGGGCAGGGATCTGTCTTTCCTATACGTTCGCTTCTATCGCCTGTGCGTACCTGATGAAAAAACATAAAAAGACAACCTATAATGACAGCCTCAATATTTTTGTGCGGGGAATGCAGAAACTGGTTTTCATCTGCTTTGTGCTTGTGCTGGCCTGGACTCTTAGCTCTCTTTGTCGCGATCTTCATACGGGTGATTATCTGGCTACATTAATTGGTGATCGGATTTCACCAAACTTTTTCCCGCTGATTGTATTCTTTCTTGGGGCAATCATGTCTTTTGCAACAGGGTCATCCTACGGCACTTTTGCCATTCTGATGATAATTGTTGTGCCGATTGCCAATACTCTTGGGGCGCCAATGATATTAACAATTGCGGCTGTGCTTAGTGGCGGCCTGTTTGGGGATCATACATCCCCCATTTCTGATACCACGGTTCTTGCGTCAATGGGGGCTGGATGCCCGCATATTGACCATGTATCAACGCAGTTCGCATATGCTTCCCTTAATGGGGCGATGGCGATGCTGGCGTTTATTGTGGCAGGATTTTACCAAAGCCCGGCGATCATATTTTTTATCATAGTCATTCAGTATATAACAATCAGAATGGTAATGAAATTTTATGGACATGATAGCCGCGGCGAATAGTTTTGAAAATTTCTATTACCATTTCGCCTCTGTTACAAGGTGAGCGAATGTTGGTGAATTTATTTTTACAGGAGACTATTCTGTAAAGGTTGTAAATGGCCGTATTATTTGGTCAGTATGACGAAATATTTTTTTAGCAGCGAACGGAGAGGAGAGGATTACAGATGAGCAAAATTTATGAGAATATTGTTGAGACGGTCGGAAACACACCGGTCGTCAAACTGAATAACCTGAGCCCTGACAATGTCAATATTTACGCAAAGCTGGAATATTTTAATCCAATGGGGTCGGTTAAAGACCGCCTCGCACTTGGTGTTATAACAGACGCTGAAAAGCGAGGTGTGCTTAAACCCGGTCAGACTATTGTTGAGGCAACAAGCGGCAATACAGGAATTGGTTTGGCAATGATTTGCGCCCAGAGGGGATATCCGCTTGTAATAACGATGGCGGAAAGCTTCAGTGTAGAACGGCGCCGGTTAATGCGTTATCTGGGGGCCAAAGTCGTTCTAACGCCGGCGGCCCTTAAAGGATCAGGGATGGTTGCCAAAGCCGAGGAACTTGCTAAAAAGCATGGCTGGTGGCAATCCAAACAGTTTGAAAATCCGGCGAATGCAGATATCCATGAAAAAACAACGGCCAGAGAAATACTGAATGATTTTTCTGAAATAGGGCTGGATTACTGGATCACAGGGTTTGGTTCGGGAGGAACGGTTAATGGAGTTTCTCGCGTACTGAAAAAAGAAAGTCCCGGAACAAAAATTATAGTGGCAGAGCCTGATAATGCACAGCTGCTAAGAAGTGGAATTGCCCAAAAATATAATGATGACGGGTCATATGCTTCAAACCATCCTGCTTTTCAACCGCACCCGATGCAAGGATGGACGCCGGATTTTATTCCTCGTCTTACTGAGCAGGCTGTCCAAAACGGAACCATTGATGATCTTGTTGCCGTTTCTGGAAATATGGCAATGGAATGTTCAAAAAATCTTGCACAGAAAGAGGGGATATTTGTCGGGGTTTCTGCTGGTGCTGGTCTCGCCGCTGCACTTGAAATTGCAAAAAATGCGCCGAAAGGTTCAAATATACTCGTCATGTTCCCTGATACGGGGGAGCGGTATTTAAGCACGCCTTTATTTAGCTGGGTCTCAACGGATATGACTGATGAGGAAATTGAAATTTCAAAATCAACACCGAACTATCAGTTTGATTAGGGTCTAATACCCATTTTTTACCGTTAAAGATTGAATAGTGTGAGCCATTATTAAAAAAATAAAGCCTTAGGTGAGCATAGTGAACTTAAACAAAACAAGACTACATAACCGTATTGAATCATTGAGCAAAATCGGTAGAACAGCTGAAGGCGGATCAAGACGTATCGCCCTGACGGATGCAGATAAGGCAGGCCGCGATTTGGTCATTTCATGGATGCAGGAAAGCGGACTTCAGGTTCAGATTGATCAGATCGGTAATATATTTGCGACCTTAAAAGGAAAAAAGAGCGGGCAGCCGATTATGACAGGATCACATATCGATACGGTCGGAAATGGTGGACATCTGGATGGATGTTACGGCGTTCTAGCCGGGCTAGAGATTTTGGCAACATATGCCGATCATGAAGTGATGCCAAATCGTGATCTTTGTGTAGCAATCTTTACCAATGAAGAAGGGGTGCGATTTCAGCCTGACATGCTGGGTTCTCTGGTTTATGCAGGTGGGATAACGGTTGATGAGGCTCATGCAATCGTGTCGACGGATGGTAAAACACTTCATGAGGAGCTGATTAGAACGGGCTTTCTGGGGACCAAGAAATGCGGGTCTGTTATCCCATATGCTTTTATTGAGCTACATATTGAACAGGGGCCAATACTTGAAAGCAAAAATGATTTTATCGGTGTAGTGGAAGGCGTTCAGGGGATTTCCTGGACCGGGGTGACGTTTCGAGGGCAGTCAAACCATGCAGGGACAACTCCTATGAACTTAAGGAAAGACGCGGCATATGCGGCCTCAAGTCTGGCCTTATCAGTGCGTGAGATAACGAAAGAAATTGGTGAAGGGCAGGTTGGCACAGTGGGGGTCATTACACCAAAACCAAACCTGATCAATGTTGTTCCCGGTGAAGTCAAAATGACGGTGGATCTCAGAAATATTGATGATGAAAGGTTGAAAAAGGCGGAAAAAATTCTTCATGAAGAGATTGAAAATATTTGTCGTCAAGAGAAAGTAATAGCGGAAACTGAGAAGCTGGTCAGGTTCGAGCCTGTTCAGTTTAATATGAGGATTTGTAGCCTGATTGCGGACGTCACTGAAAATGAAGGAATTTCATATTCACGCCTGAATTCAGGTGCGGGGCATGATGCACAAATGATGGCGCGAATTTGTCCGACTGCGATGATTTTTGTGCCATCAAAAGCAGGTATAAGCCATAATCCGAAAGAATACACAGCAAAAGAATTTCTGGATGTCGGTGCAGACATCCTGTTTAAAACAATGAAACGGATTGATCATGATGATATTTGACAATATTATTGCTAAAAATATATAGTCAATTATATTGTCAATTCCTGATGATTTAACTTGCATGTAAGGTGAGGAAAATGAAAACTGAGGCAAAAAGGCTAAATACTGTAATCCGTGATGTAAGATCTAGTTTTAATCTGCTTGGGGATCGTTCAAATGATCTATTGAACGATCTGGACGTTAATGCATCGATGCGTTTTGTTCTGGAAAATTTATCTGTGACAGGCGAAAAAACAGTTCCGGAGATTGCCAGATCTAAAAACGTATCGCGCCAGCATATTCAGATCGTCGTTAATGACCTGCTTGATAAAGGGTTGGTGGCAAGTCGGGCAAACCCGTCAGATAAGCGCAGCCATTTGATATCGCTTACTGAACGCGGTGACAGGATATTTTCAGAAATATGGAACCGTGAGCTGGCCGAACTTCAGAATTTGGCGGAATATTTCACCGCAGAAGAATTAAGGGTAACTTCGAAAACCCTTCAGAAATTAAGTAAATTTCTGAGCTGAGCTAGGAGGTTAACCCTGACTTCCCAAGAATTCAGAGATTTTTCCTAGCCCTGTTTTTAAAATTTCAGCGCTATTGGCATAGCCCATCCGCAAATAGCCTTCCATATCCATAACACTTCCGGGCGTGAGCATCACACCGGTTTCATTCAGCAACCGGATACACAAGTCCCGTGATCTTAAATCAAGATCGTATTTAAGCAGTGCGGTTGTTCCGGACTTTGGACGTACATATGAAATAAGCGGTTCATTTGTTACCCAGTTATCAAGGATTTTTAAATTTTCCCGAGTGATTTTCTGGCTTCTCGCTATGATTTTATGTTTATTTTCGAGGGCAATGGCCGCAAAATAATCATCAATGATACTGACACTGATTGTATTATAATCCCGATGAATTGAAATGCTCTCAAGGACTTCTCGGGGCGCTGCAATCCATCCAACGCGAAGCCCGGCAAGTGAAAATGATTTGGACATGCTGCCCGTGCTGATCCCTTTTTCATAAATATCGGCAATTGATTTCGTGAAGCCGCTCCCTTCCTGATCGGTTCCACGATAAACTTCATCACAAAGAAGATAGGCATCACATGTACGGGCTATGTCTGCTATTTCGTTTAAAATTTCTTCGCTGATTAAAGCACCAGTTGGATTATTCGGGTTATTAACCGAAATTAATTTTGTTTTTGCGCTAACCATGCTTTTCAGGTCGTCAAGATTAGGAAGAAAGTTGTCTTCTTCTCGAAGTTGGAGAACTTTGACTTTTGCTCCGAAGCTTTCCGGAATTGAGTAATGCTGCTGATATGTGGGAAGAACGGTAATCACTTCGTCTTTGGGGCCTACCAATGCTGAATATACGAGGGCATTGGCACCAATCGCACCGTGGGCAACCATAATATTTTCAGGTTTTTGGTTATCATAGAGTGTCGAAATGGCATTTTTAAGTCTTGCTGATCCCTCGATCGCTCCATAAGTCATTTTAAGTGGTAGAAGTTCAGAGAGAGCAGCTTCTTTTTTATCGGTTATTTTAAGGAGTTCATCTATGGTAAGTGACTGAACACAGGTTTCAGCAAGATTATATTTGCAATGATTTTCAAATTCATTCATCCATATTTCGACGCCAAATTCTCTTATTTTCATAACAAAACCCTTGATTAAATTTGTTTATAGATTAGGCATAATTTTCGGAATAGCAAACTTAAAATATTTGTCCAATATTTAAAAATGCGGCTGTTGCACCGTCGGAGCCTAGCCCGATCCCAAGATATGTTGGACCAAGAATGGTATCAATTCCGACAAAAACGCTTGAACTCCATCTTAGATCCGTCAGGCTAACATCTTCCCAGCGGTTCCATACATTTCCCGCCTCAACTGTACCACCAAGATAAATGGGTGTTTTTGTCAGATATTGTGGTCCACCGGAGATACGGCGATAATAAATCGCCGTCAGAAGTCCGCCGTGATTACCGGTAAGCTGCCCGGGGGCAAAAGCTGTTAACCTCATAAATCCGCCAAGGGGAAAGAGATTTGTCTCATTAGGGTTACCATTATAGGAAGTTGCAAACATGGGTCTGAGGCCAATAGTGTTCTTGCCCCAGCTAAACGGAAAATACCCGCCAAATTCTACAGTATCGGCGCCAGAATCACCACCAAGCCAGGAAAGGCTGTTTTCGCTGACCAATTCTACAACAGCACCTGAAGTTGGAAATTGGGTATTATCCAGAGTATCAATGTAAATTTCGCTGACAAATTTGGTTCTGTCATAAGATACCTTTGGAATTGGAGGAAAACCAATTCTTCCTTTTACATTACCAAATGTTTTTCTGATCCCGGCGCGAAACGTGCCCCAGCGCCCAAAATTTCTGCCGGCACCAATCTGGGTGCCAAACTCTGAGATTCTCACCTGACCGAGAATGGTGCCATCCCCATTGTCACTTAAAAGGTTCCGGTTGGTTTTTCCGCCGCCAGCATTCGCAAAAAGATAATATTTTTCCTTGTAATCAATGGGTTGGTAAAATTCCGTAAATAAGCTGAATTCCTGACCTAACTTGAAGAGTGTCTGCCATTCACCACCATATGAATTAATGGTAAGATTTGTAAAGCCGACGGCCAATTGAAAATCACTTTCCCCTTCAAAATCTTCCTGTATGGCAAGGCCAAAACGAAAATAATCTTCACCACCATCACGCTTCCTCGTTTTTATCTCCAACCCTGTTTTACCATTTTCATTGAGCGTTTGATAATTCACTTCTTCAAATAATTCCAAACCATATATTTCTGTTAAATCCCTTGATAACTGGGCAGCATCAAATTTTTGTCCATACGATTGTTTAATATGGGATCTGATGAGCTGCTCGGAAACGTCAGAATTATTGTTAATATGGACAAAATCGATGGTTGGAATTTGCTGTTCTTCTTGTGAATGAGCTTTCAAATAATTATTCCAGCTTACCTGATCCAGACTGTAATTCCTGAGATGATCAAGAACGGACAATGTGGCTTCAGCACCTTTTGGGATGGCATCTGTCGCTAAATCAAAATCAACAAAATCTATATCATCCAATTGAGGACGAATAAGAATGTCCTGATCTTTAAGTGTCGCAATAAGTTTATCAGCATTTTTGTGACTTTGAAGGGATGTCAGCTGATCAAGAACGGAGGCGAATGACGTAATTTCCTCTTTTTTTAGTAGCGGTGTAGTGACATCAACCACAATTATAATATCAGCGCCCATATCACGGACGACATTAATGGGAATATTATTTGCAATGCCCCCGTCGACAAGCAGAACCCCATTCAGTTCTACAGGAGGAAATAAAGCGGGTACTGTCATACTTGCAACCATGGCTGAGGCCAGGTTGCCATTTTTTAAAATGACCTCTCCCCCATTCTCAAGGTTAGTGGCAACAGCCCTAAACGGAATAGGAAGCTTATCAAAATCGTTCGTTTGTGTTTTTTCATTAACCAGCTGGGCAAATGAAAGGCGTAAATTATTTGGGGTAATCAGGCCGCTCGGGAGTTTGATTTTTCCGTCTTTTAACCCCACTTTAAATTTTATCAGAAAGCCGTCATCGTCTTTTTTGCGGCGAAATGATTTTTGCTTTCTGGGCGCGCTATTTGAGAGTGTTTCCTGCCAGTCAATATTTTTTAAAATTTCTTCAAGATCATCAGCAGAATAGCCGGATGCATAAAGGCCGCCGATAATTGCGCCAAAGCTCGTACCAGCGATCATATCAATTGGAATATGGTTTTCTTCAAGTATCTTTAGTACCCCGACATGCGCTGCTCCACGCGCACCACCACCCGACAGGACAAGACCGATCTTCGGTCTTTCCTTTTCTGTTAATTGTGCTTTTGCCTGCGGATAATATGCCATTACGCAGAAAAGCATTATGGTCGCCACAAATTTATTCAAAAAAATGGAACTCCGGATTTAATACGAGTTAAAACCAATAATATACAAATACAAAATTTTTGAACTATTAATTTTCCATGCTAATGGTTCAGCAAAAGATGCCGAACCAAAAAGCACTGAAAAATAAGTTACTTAAAAGAATATTTTATATCACCACCAACTATTGTCAAAAGCACTTTAGTGTTGATGATTTCAGCCGGATCAATGTCAAAAATATTATCACTGATTACAACCATATCGGCAAGCTTCCCTGGTTCAATTGTGCCCAGATCATTTTCCTGAAAGCCGGCATAGGCGTTATTAATGGTGTATGCCTTGACCGCCTGTTCAACAGATATTTTCTGTTCCGGGACCCAACCGTCAGGGTTTTTGCCGTCCAGCGTGCGCCGTGTGACTGCGGCATAAATGCCGCTGAGCGGCTCAAGCGGGGCGACCATCCAGTCAGATCCAAAGGTAACGATAGCTCCTGCATCGAAAAGGGATTTAAAGGGATAAGTGCCTGCCAGACGTTCTTTACCAATACGTTTTTCTGCCCATCTGCCGTCATCTATTGCATGGTAGGGCTGTACTGAGGCAATTACACCCAGTTCCGCCATTTTTTTGATGGCTGCAGGGGTTAAATGCTGGGCATGTTCAATTCGCGGGCGGTTGCCTGTCGCCCCAATTTCCTCAAAAATCCTGATCAGGTTATCATTCGTCTGGTCGCCGATTGCATGAACGGCCAGCTGAAAACCAAGATCGTTGGCTTCAGCAAGATTTTTCTTAAGAACGTCCATCTGCATAAGCGGGAAACCGTTTGTGTCAGGTTCATCCGTATAGGGTTCATAAAACCAGGCTGTCGTGCTGCCCAGTGAGCCATCGGCCAGTTCCTTAACACCGCCAAAACGCAGCCAGTTATCGCCTTTTCCATCACGCTCAATCATATCATGCAGCTTGTGGACATTGGGAATAAGCGGAAAGTAATAAACACGGATTTTAAGCCGCCCTTCATCCTTTGCTTTTTTAAAGAGGGCTATATTATCCCACGTTCCCATATTATGAATTTGGGTGACACCATTTTCCAGGGCTTCCTGAATGCCGGCATCAAATGTTCTTGTGGCCTGCGCTGTGGTCATTGGTGGGACAATGCTATATACCACATTCATTGCATTATCTTTAAGCACGCCTGTGGGATCACCATTTTCATCGCGGACAATCAGACCGCCTTCAGGATCCGGAGTATCTTTTGTAATACCCGCAAGTTTCAGGACAAGTGAATTTACGATGGCCATATGCCCGTCAGTACGTAGTAAAAACAGTGGGTTATTCGGTGTAAATTCGTCAATCCATTCTTTTCGTGGCAGCTGGCCTTCCCATGCCTCATGATCCCAGAGGCCACCAGTAATCCATTCTCCTTCCGGTGCGTTTGCCGCATAATTTTTTACGGTTTCAATAAATTCGGCAGAACTTTTGGTGCCTTGTGTTTTAATGCCGAGGAGTGATGCTGAACCATCCATAAAATGTGTGTGATTATCAATAAACCCGGGCAGAACAAGTTTTCCGGCCACATCTATAACTTCAGCGCCGGGATGCTCGTTTTTAAGTTCTGGTCCGCCCACGGCAATAATCCGGTCATCCTTCATGACGACTGTTTCTGCCCATGGCTGGTCTTCATTACCGGTCCAGACTTTTGCATTGATCATTATTTTTTCATTTAAATCAGCTTGTTGATTGCTTTTGTCTGTTTCTGCAGATGAGCAGGCAGAAATTGTTAACAGACCTATACTTAAAATTATTTTTGTAAATTTATTCATTATAAAAAATCCATTTGGTTTATTTCCATGCGGCTTTTGCAAGGCCATCCCGTCTTGGGTCTGCGGCACCATGCCATTTTCCATTTTCAACGGCAAGTGCATGTACCCCTCCGAAATAGGGGTCATACTGGCTGTCGGAAACTCCATACGCCGGTCTTTTCAGACTATATCCGTATTTTGCCAGTCCTGAAAGTAGATCATTTGAAATATCTGGTCCTTCTATATATGCCTGATCGTCAGGAACAACATGAACCCGGTAAGCGCCTACGGCTTTTTCAATATTTTTATTCACATCAATCCAATAACTTGTGACCTGTGCGACAGCAGAAATAATCCGCGCGCTGGCCGGGCTGCCAAGCACCATAACGGGCATACCATCTTTTTTAATTATGGTGCCGGTCATGGAACTTAAGGGCATTTCATTTTCCTTAAGAACGTAGGGAGACCCGTCATCCTTTAATCGGAATGACTGCATATAATTATTATAAAGAAACCCAAGTGTCGGATGAGCAACGAGTGCGCCAAAATAATTATCGATACTTTGGGTAACGGCGACCGCATTACCATCTCCATCAACAATTGAGAAATGTGTGGTTTCGCCGCCTTTACCATTTTTATAATGATCCAGCATTTTAGCGGCCTGTTCTTTTGACAGTTTGATGCTGATATCATCATCATAATCATAAAAATTCGGCACCGGGTCGTGTGCCCTTGTGCCGTGGCCAAGCCGCATGGCATTAAGAAGGGCAATTCTTCTTTGTGCGTTATCCTCATTGATCGCTTTGGGCGTTTCTGCTTCAAGAATATTTAATATCTGCATCATGATCCAGCCGCCAAATGGCGGTGGCAATGAGATAACCTCATACCCTCGGTAATTTGATTTAAGAGCAGGAACAATTTTTGGATCTTTGAAATTAGCCAGATCGTCATAGGTAATCCAGCCGCCATTTTCAGCCATATCAGACTCTATTTCGCGGGCAATATCCCCTTTATAAAAATCGTCCGCCCCTTTTTCTGCTATCCGTGCCAATGTTTTGGCCATCAGGGGCTGTTTGAAAACTTCCCCGATCTGATAGGCGGTACCATCAGGTTTTAAAAAAATATCAGCTGCTGCTTTTTGTCCTTTAAGTCCCATGCCATAATGGCTGAAAGCACGGTAGCGAAAGGGGCCAACCACAAATCCGTTTTTATAAAGCTGAACGGCAGGGGTCACGAGATCTTTCCAGCTCAGCTTACCGCTTCCATAATTTTTATAGGTAAAGGAAAGCACTTTAAGATTGGAAGGAATTGTTGATGCTGTATGCCCGCCAACAAGCTGGTCCCTAGTCACATGCTCTGGAATATGTGCCGGTGATAATGTGCTTCCCTGAATAACAAACGGTTCGCCGTCCTTTGGCTGGACCAGCATGACGGTTTGACCGAATATGCCTGATCCTGCCGGTTCTGACGCCCCTAACGCCAGCGATACCGCAACTGCCGCGTCAAAAGCATTCCCGCCTTTTTCAAGAACTTCCACACCGGCATTGGTCGCTTCGGGAGAGGCGGAAGCAACATAGCCAGCAAATTTCTTGTCTTGTGCTAAAGTTGGCGAATTTATGAAAGCAAGCATATAAATTAAGGCAATAGCCCTGCAATAACGAAACATATCTTTCCCCTTTATTTGATATGTTAGTTATTATTCATTCTTACTCATAATGCAATGCATTAATCGGGTTGGTTTTTGCGATATTAAATGCATGGGTGGCAACGGTCATCCAGGAAAGTAAAAGGCCGCACAAACCGGCACCAAGCAGCATTCCATAAGGCAGGCCAATGCGTTCAGCAAAAAACTCCAGATACCGGCCGGAAGCGAGATAGGCCAGTATCAAAGCAATCGGTGTTGCCCAAAGAACAGGGGTTGAAAATTGCCAGATAAGAAGGCGCACTATCTGATTGTTGCTGGCCCCTAGTACTTTTCTGATGCCTATTTCCTTGGTTCGCTGTTCTGCCATGAAGGCCGCTAATCCAAATAGACCGATTGCAGCTAGGAAAAGAGCAATAAAGGCAAAAACGGCCAGTGATTTGGTTCCCATGTCAAAAATCATATAGACCTTCTGGAATGTTTCATTAAGAAATTTGCCCTGCATTGGATAATCGGGATAAACGCCATGCCACACTTCTTCTATATCCTTTACGACGCTTACTGGTGCATTTTTCGATAATTTTATCGAAGCCAGTCGGTAAGAGGCATCCCGCATAAAAAAGAAGAAAGGTTTGACGCTGTTAAAAAGTCCAAGGATATTTCTGTCAGCCATGACGCCGACGATGGTGTAGGTGGTTATACCTTTTTCTTTTTCATCTTCGTAAAATACCTGGTTAAGTGCAGCTTCTGGTGTGCTGAACCCCAAAGCTTTGGCAGCTGATTCATTGATCAAGACATTAACGGCTCCCTGTGATCTTAAATGGGTGTCCATGGCAATATCCCTGGATATATTCCTGCCGGCGACCATGGGAATATCATAAGTGCTGACAAAATGATCATCAATATTCAGCTGGTTTATATTCACGGTCTGACTAAAATCATTGAGGATCTTTGACGCTCTGATGTTGCTGTTCGTCTGTTCGTAAGGCACCTGTGAAGATAATGTGAAATCATTAACATAAGGGATGCTCAGCATTTCATTTCTGAGGACTTCATGGCGATCAGTCATCTGATCAACATTAATGCGGTCAAGGGTGTAAACTTGGTCTTTTGGAAAAATCCGGCTGCTTTCCTCAACTTTATCATTTTGGGCGTAAACAACGAGAACCATCGCCAGAATACAAACTGAAAATGTAAATTGTATACTGATCATAATGGCTCTGATAATCGTCGCGGCCCGTCCTTTGCGGGCTGTGTCCCTCAATGCTTCAATCGGGCTTGTTTTGGTAATCACATAAGCTGGATATGATCCGGATAATATCCCCACAACCATTGTCGTCATGAGCAACCAGGGCAGAGTATTCAGATAATTAATATTTAGGATTTTGCCTGTAGCGGAATTAAATAGGGGTATAATGATTTCAAGTGTTGCAAGTGCCAATATCATTGCAAAAAACGTAATGGTTAAACTTTCGACAATGAACTGAAGGAGCAATTGCGTTCTTCCTGCGCCGAGCGTTTTTCTTAACCCCACCTCGCGTGCCCGGCCCATCGACTGAGCTGTTGCAAGGTTGGTATAATTTACGCAGGCTATTAAAAGGACAATTATACCCAACAATTTCACAACAGTAATTACAGGAATCCCGAGCATGTCCCAGATTGCCGTATTGGCATCGGCGAGCGGACGTACTTCAAAACTGTCCATAAATTCTTTCTGTTCATCTGGCATATGCCGTTCATAAATTCCATCCAGTTGAGTTTGCAGCCATGCCTGGTCGAGTGAAGGAGGTAACAAAACATATGTCATATTGCCTGACGACGTATTGCCCCAGTTAGTATCAGGCTGAAATTCTGTAATACGCTCCATTGCTCTCATGGGGATCAGTATTCCTAGCGGTGTACTCATCAGAATCTGAGAATTAAAATGGGAATTTTTTGGAATATCCCTGATGACAGCCATAACAGTAAGATCATTTTCATGATCCAGAGTTATTGACTGACCCACTGGATTTTCATTACCAAAATATTTTTGGGCAAGTGTTTCGGAAATAATAATGCCGTTTGACCCATCAAGAGCCGTTTCGTCGCCATGAATAAAATCAAAATCAAAAATTTTCAGAAGTTCAGGGTCAGTAAACCGCACGCTTTGATAATAATTGTCCTCGCCGACCGTAATCAGAAATTCTCTAAGGATCGTTCTGGCTACTGCATCCACGTCAGGAATGTCGGATTTAATGAACGGCCCCACTGCCGACTGGACAGTATCAATCTGTGAAACTCCGATATTTGCCTGCGGACTTACATTGCCGCGTAAGGTATAAATGCGGTCAAAATTCTTAAAAAATGAATCATGTGAATATTCATAATCCGATAGCAGTCCACCAAATAAATATATGGCCAGCCCGACTGAAAGCCCAAGAACATTGATAATCGCATAAAGTTTGTTTTTTAAGATGCTTCTGATGGCTATTTTTACATAATTGCTGAACATATATTTTCTCTTGTTAAATTATTCACTTTTTAGGGAGTAAATAGGGTTAATTCTCGCTGCCGACCAGGCGCGTATTGATGTGGTAGTGTAGGCAAGAATGAAGGCCGTAAGGCCCGCGATTAAATAAGGTGTTAAAGACATATCAATCCGGTAACTGAAACCGGACAGCCAATCGTTCATCATCAGCCATGCTGCTGGCCAGGCGATAAAGTTTGCTACGATGACCAGCTTGGAAAGCTCCCACGAAAGCATGGTTACAATATTGAGGACAGAAGCACCAAGGACCTTACGGATGCCGATTTCCTTGGTACGGCGTTCCGCAATGAATGATGCAAGGCCATAAAGCCCAATACAGGCAATCATCGCCGCAATACCGGCAAAGCCGATGAACATTCTGAACACACGTCCCTCAACGGCATAGAAGGAGGCATAATCTTCTTCCAAAAATGAGCGACGGATCGGGTAGGACGGAACATGCTGCTGCCAGATGCTGTCGACCAGTTTTACTGTTTGGGCCAAGTTGCCTTCGGATGCCTTTACGACCATAACATTTGCACCATCAGTTAGCATAAATGAAAGCGACGCAGGCTCTGAACGTATGGAACTATAATGGGCGTCTTCAACAATACCGACAATATTAAAATTTAACCTGTAATCAGTGCCACCAAATGAAAAAGCACTATAGACCTGTTGACCTATGGCATCATTTGGGTTGCTCCATCCAGCTTGTTTTGCCGCAGTTTCGTTAAGAATAAGTCCACCCTCTACAGTTGGATTTTCCTTACTGAAATTCGGTAAAAGGTCTCCCCTAAAATTATCATTTAAAGCGCGACCGGCTATAATTTTTATTCCCAGAGTATCAAAATAACCATCATTAACGCCTATTCTTCGGGTAATGATCTTGAAATCCAGACTTTCCCCGTCTTTCTGAAAAGAGGACCCGTCGGAAAGGTCTTCAGTTGGAATAATTGAACCGCCGGAGACTGAACCGACAAGCGGATTTGATACAAGTTCATCATGCATGGTCTGGTATGCGTCACGCGCTTCCTGATTATTAAGCCGGACGACAATGACGTCCTTAGGCTGATAGCCAAGGGGTTTGTTCAGGGCAAAATCAATTTGTCTGTTGACAACGCCTGTTGCCGAAATAAGACCTATTGCAATCGAAAACTGAAGGATAACAAGTCCCGCTCTTAATTTTGAGGAACCTATCCCGTCAAACACACGTCCCTGAATTGCTTTGGCAGGGAGAATACCTGATACAAAAAGTGCAGGATAAAGTCCGGATAAGATGCCGACAAGAAAGGCCGTTAATATAAGGCCAACAATGAAACCACCGCTGTAAATTTGATCTGCGGTTAGCGGCACACCAAGCATGGAGCCAAAGAAGGGAGAAAATATTTCAACGATGACCAGAGAACCGACAAGGGCAATCATGGCCATAACGGTTGATTCAATAATGAATTGCAGCGCTATTTGTGTGCGGTTGGCACCCAGAACTTTCCGCACACCGACTTCTTTAATACGGTTGCTGCTCTGAGCGATTTGCATATTGATAAAATTAAATGTTGCGATGATCAGCGTAAGCAGCGCAACAAAACCAAATATTGTGATATCAGATTTCTGGCGGGCCGGTTTCGAAAGCCCGGTAACTGTATCCTTCACGGTCATTTCATTTTGAAGTTCCGTGTTAAAATGAATATCATTTAACGGCTGTGCATATACGGCAATATTATTGGCAAAATCACCGCCAATATTATTTTTGATATAATCATAGGCTTTGGTTGCAAATGCGTCACCGGTTATATTAGGGGCAAGCCTTACATAATGATAAAGCTGGTCCGAAAAATTTCTTTCCCAGAATGTCGGGTCGTTCCAGATAAACGGCAGCATTTCCATATTCAGAAAAATATTTGAAACCTGATGCGAATTGCTTTTGTTATTACTGACAATGGCGGTTACCTGAAAATCATGTTTTCCGTCCAATGTGAAATTTTTCCCGATAGCATCTTCCCCCGGGAACAGAAGTTCCGCTGCCGCTTTTGTCAGAACAGCATTGTTTAAATTGGACAGTGCGGTTGATGCCGAGCCGCTTACTGCTTTATAGGAAAAGAAATCAAAGAAATTGGGATCAACAAAACTGATGGTTTGATATTGTTTTTCGTCCCCAATACTCAGCAGTCTTTCCGACAATGTAATGCGGGTCAGGTCCTTGACATCATCAGGATAAGCTTCAACGATATTTTTGGATAATGGATTGAAGAATGTTGCAAATCGTGCACCTGAAGTTTTGCTTTCCCAGTTAAGCCGGTAAACATGGTCGTTGTCCTTTACGGCTTTATCAAATGACGTTTCGTGGGTTACAAAGAGAATGATAAGAATGGACAGGGCCAAGCCAATCGCCAGGCCGACTATGTTAATGATACTGTAAAGTCTGTGTTTAACTATACTGCGAAAGGACATATTCAAATAATTGGCAAACATCATATGCTCCTATTCATATCTAAGCGCTTTAATTGGATTGGCCCTTGCGACACGCATGCTGTTTCCGGCAACGGTGCTCCAGGCGATAATGAGTGCCGTTATGGCGGCAAGGAGGCAAAAGCCAAGAATAAAGAAACCCTCAATACGATAGACGAAACTTTCCAGCCACAGTGTCATAGTAAAAAAGGAAACCGGCCAGGCAATCAGATTTGCAATCAGGACTGGTTTCGAAAACTGCCAGATCAGAAGCTTTACAACATCAAAGACACTTGCTCCCATCACTTTACGAATACCAATTTCCTTTGTCCTGCGCTCGGCTGTATAACTTGCCAGCCCATAAAGTCCGAGACACGCGACAAGTATTGCCAGACATGAAAAAGCGGCAAACATTGTCGCCTGCCCCTGTTCGGCGTTATATTGTTTGGCGACAGCGGCAGATATGAAATCATAATTGAACGGGATGCTTGGGATTTCCTGTTCCCAAAGTTTTCTGACCTGCTCTGTGAAAGCAACAGAGCTACCTGAAAAGCGGGCAGATATCACACTGCCGTAACTTGGGGAAAGATCATAAATTTCAGGGCGTATCGTTGTTTTTAAGCTATCGAAATGAATATCAGGCACAACACCGATAACTTCATAGGTAGCTTCCAGATTTTCGCCTGGATTTCCTTTGGAAATAAAAACCATCTTGCCAATGGCATTTTCAGCAGATCCCAGTCCTAAACGTCTGAGGGCAGATTCGTTTACGATTATGGACCCTGTATATTTCAGTCCTTTTCTTAAATCATCAGTTAAAATCTCTTTGTCACCGCGTTCAATTCTATATTCGCGTCCGGCAATTAGAGGTACTTTATAGGTTTTGAAATAATCATAACCAATTTCTCTATTTCCGATCAGAATAGCATCTTCCATAGCCTGATCCCCCGTTCTTACAAGTGTATTATTATTATTTCCGGATTCAGGCATAAAATTTGACCAGGTGACGGAGATGGCATTTGGCATCCGGCGAATTTCATCAACCAGAAGCGGCAATTTTTTAAGAACAATGTCCCGATAAACTTCTTTTACTGCCAGAATATTTTCCTTGTCATATCCCAGGTCCATATTTTTGGCATAGAGCATTTGACCATAAACAACAGCGGTCGAGACAAAAAGGGTAATGGATACAGCAAATTGGACAATAACAAGAATTGAGCGGAGTTTGATGGAGGCGTTGGATTCTGCAGATTTATTTGCTTTCAATGTTTCAGATGGGCGAAAATGTGAGAGGATAAAAGCTGGATATGACCCGCCCAGAAGCCCAACAAAAATGGCAAGGCATGTCACATAAACCAGATCAGTTGATGCATAATCAATACTCAGGTTTTTTCCCAAAATTTCATTATATAAAGGCAAAGCAAATTCGACCAGAACAATGGCCATGATCATGCCAAGAGCTGTTATTAAAATCGATTCCCCCAGAAACTGGATAATCAGATCCTTTCTGGAGGCTCCCAGCACTTTACGAAGGCTAACCTCCTTTGCACGGCTACTGGCACGGGCAGTGCTTAAATTCATAAAATTGATGGCGGCAATAATTAGAATGAGAATGGCAACTGTAGAGAATATAATGACGGTATTCATATCGCCAATCTCATGATATTCGCCATCACCTTTCGCTTTAAGGTGTAAATCCTTAATGTTCATAGCATTCATGTAGACAAAATCAGAGGTTTTGGTACCCGATCCGCCAAAAGGGAGTTTGGGAAAATTCCTGTCTATAAATTCCGGCATTGAAGAATTTATGCTTTTTATATCAGAGCCTTTATTTAGCGAAAAAAACAGGTGGGAATTTGTTGAAAACCAGGCATCAAACATCCAATCCTGATCTTTCCAGGCCGGTTCATCAATGGCGACAAGGGCATCAGCATTGACCTGACTGTTTTTAGCCATATCCTTTATGACAGCCGCGACCTTGTAATCACGTTTGTAGCTGTCAAAATCAATGGTGATAACTTTTCCGATCGCGTTATCCGTACCGAAATATTTTTTGGCGAGCTTTTCGGTCAGGGCAATGTTACTCAGGCTTTTTAAAGCAGTGCTCAGATCACCGGTAACAGGTTCAAGATCAAAAATATTTATAAAATCTTCATCAACAAGACTGATATCATCAACAAAATACTGATTGTTAATGATGATTGTCGGTTTCAGACGGGCAATGCGACTGGCGTATTCAATCTGCGGAAAATCTTTTTTGAATGCATGAATAACAGGTCCAGGGGTCATGACCATGCCCATAGGGTCTCTGCCTGGAACACTGAAGGTAATATGCGTGCGGTAGATCTGGTCCGCCTTTGACCAGAATTTATCGTAGGAGAGTTCATCGCGGACGAAAAGGGCAATAAGAATACAGGCAGCAAGACCAATAGCGAGCCCAAATATATTAATTGCACTGAAAAGTTTGTGTTTAAAAATATTGCGCCATGCGCTTATAAGATAATTGTTAAGTAGCATTTCTTCATCCTGACTTGGGTCCCTACTCCCGTGATCTTCAAAAATGAACTATATTTTGGAACGCATACTTTCCGTGACCACATGACCATCAAGCAGGTTAATGGTCCTTCGGGCATAGTCGGCATGTGAAGGGCTGTGTGTTACCATCACGATGGTCGTGCCTTCCTCATTCAGCTTTTGCAGCATTTCCATCACTTCCTGCCCGTGAGCCGTATCAAGGTTACCGGTCGGCTCGTCAGCGAGGATCATGCTTTGATTTCCAACAACCGCTCGTGCGACGGCAACACGCTGTTGCTGACCGCCTGAAAGCTGACTAGGCATATGTTTGGCGCGGTGGGCGATGCCGACTTTATCCATAACAGCGGCGACGCGTTCTCTTCGTTCAGCGGCGGGAATGTCATGATAGAGAAGGGCCAGTTCAATATTTTCCGCAACCGTCAGTTCATCGATCAGATTAAAACTTTGAAAGATAAAGCCAATATGCTGTTTCCGGATTACGCCGAGTTGTGATTCTGAGTAACCGGCCACGTCTTCATCTTTAAAGAAATAATGGCCACTGGACGGGGTATCCAGCATGCCAATTATATTTAGAAGCGTTGATTTGCCGCATCCTGATGGTCCCATGATGGCGACAAATTCACCGGTTTCTATTTCTATATTGACATTGTTAAGGGCAACCGTTTCCACTTCGTCTGTTCGGTATGCTTTCGTCAGGTCCTGCAGTTTTAACATTTTTTGTCCTTTAGTTTTTTTATAAAATTATTCTTCAGTAAGTTTAAGTCGGTCCATATCCATAAAAGTGGTGTAGGGGGAGGTAATGACCCTCTCACCAACTTCCAGACCTTCAATGACTTCAATAAAATTGTTGTTTTTTCGCCCCAGCCGGACATTGCGTTTGATAGCAAATGTATTATCCGGGCTCACAACAAATATCCAGCTGCCACCAGTGTCCTGATAGAAAGCACCATTAGGAATAAGAATGGCTTCCGAACTGTCGCCAAGCGTCAATTTTGATTGAAGTGTCTGACCGCGACGGATATCTTCTGGCTGCTCTTCAGTAAAAACCATGTCAATTTTAAACTGGTTATTTTGCACATTTGGATAAATCTTTTTTATTCGAAGGGGGAATTCGTCATTGTCACCGGGGCGTACATAAACCCCTGTCTGTCCAAGATCTACACGGTTAAGGTAAAATTCATCAACCTGCACTTCGAGCTTAAAATGATCAGGATCATCAATCTGGCCGATTGTGTCACCACGGCCAACGGTTTGGCCGAGTTCAAGATCAAATCCTGATAGTTTACCGGCAATCTGGGCCTTCATATTCAGATTCTCAAGGTTATTGCGGGCAATGGCCAGATTTCTCTCCAAATTTGCACTGTCAATTTTTGAAAGCTGTAATTGCTGTTCCTGCATGCGCGAATCTGTTTCCTGAGACTGTTTTGTAACCTCAAGCATTTTCTTTTTATAGGCCAAATCCTCTTCTGCTTCATCAAGTTGGGTTTTTGTAAAATTACCCTGATTGTATAGAGTTCTGTATCGCTCTACATTTCGATTTAACTTCTGAATTTCATATTCGAGTGTGGTAATTTCCGTAATATGTCGTAAACGATTTTGTTCAAGCTGAAGCTCCAAAGTCCGCATGGCGTTTAATTCGCCGGCGACGCGGGCCTCGTTCTGGAACACTTCAAGCTGTAATGAGGGATTTGAAAGCTCGACTATTTCCTGACCCTGTTTAACCAGGGTGCCGTCTTCGACCAGAATTTTCTCAACCCGTCCGCCTTCGGTTGCTGAAACAAAAACCGTATTAAGCGGGGTGACCTTTCCGCGGATCGGAATATAATCCTCGTAAATTCCGCTGGTTACTGTTGATATAACAAGACGGTTTTCTTCAACGCGGAATGTCCGTCCGCCTGTTGCACTTTCAACAATGAAATACAGCACTACGGCAACAGCAATGCCGCCGACCCCCCAAAGAGCCATTTTAAGTGGGTTTTTCTTTTTCTCGATTTTTCGGTCCATGCCTACACCGGCATGGGCACCCTCAGGTTTTTTGATATTGTCAATCTTTGTCATAATTTTCACTGTAAATTTTTGATTTTTAATACTGTTTATTAATTCTGCAAGGAGTGTGCCAAATAATAAACTATTGAAATTCAATGTTTTAATACTTTACTGTTCGTTTTCGAACAGTATATACTGTTCATTATTGAACACATGTGTGCGATATTGAACAATGGGAATAATCAGGGAAGTTTGAATGGAAAAGCATGGATCCATACTAATAGTTGATGATGACGACGATATTCTTGTCGCCGGCAGATTGCTTCTTAAAAGACATTTTGAAAATGTTGTCACGATAAGTGAGCCAAGCCAGATTGCGGCCACAATGAAGGAGACAGAATTTGACGCTATTTTACTGGATATGAATTTTGGTCCGGGTCAAAGTTCTGGGGATGAGGGATTTCATTGGCTGGCGGAAATACTGAAAATAGATCCGGAAGCTGTTGTCATCATGATTACCGCTCATGGCGGTGTTAATATTGCGGTCGAAGCCATGAAAATGGGCGCAACTGATTTTGTCTCAAAACCTTGGCAAAATGAAAAGGTTGTTGCGACATTATCAGCAGCCGTCAAGCTTAGGGACAGTCGCAGTAAAGCGGCAACTTTAAAGCAGGCAAACAGGGCATTGGTAGCGGACAAAGGCAGTCAGCAGATTATCGGGAATTCTTCAGCGCTTAAAGATATTCAGCTGATGATTGAAAGAGCGGCACCGACAGATGCAAACGTGCTAATTGTCGGTGAAAATGGAACTGGTAAGGAACTGGTGGCAAGGGAGCTGCACAGGCTTTCGAACAGAAACGGTGAAATATTTTTGAGTGTTGATATGGGGGCGATCAGCGAAAGCCTTTTTGACAGCGAGTTATTCGGTCATAAAAGAGGGTCATTTACCGATGCAAAAGAAGATCGTGTAGGCAGGCTTCATGCAGCTTCGGGCGGCACGCTTTTTCTGGATGAAATTGGTAATCTGCCCCTGCATCTTCAGGCAAAATTACTTACCGTGCTTGAACAAAGGAAAGTAACGCCTGTTGGATCAAACCAGCCAATACCAATTGATGTTCGTGTGATTGCTGCCACTAATTTAACACCGAAACAGCTTAGCGATGAAAATCGTTTCAGGCAGGATCTTTTATTTCGACTGAATACTGTCGAGATCTGTGTTCCCCCCTTAAGAGAGCGACCGGATGATATTGAGGAAATTGCCAATTATTATATAGACCTTTACTGCAGGAAATATGATAAGCCATTAAAGACGCTTTCGGGGCAGGCATTAGCGGCAATTAAGGCGTATGCATGGCCGGGAAATGTGCGGGCGCTAAGACATGCCATTGAGAGAGCGGTTATTCTTAGTCAGGGAACAAGTTTTACAGCGTCCGATTTTGCACTTGAAACCCATCCGGGCAGTGCTGGGGAACTAGAGAATAAAATAACCGTAAAGACTGGCCCGGGACATGAAGATATTGAACTGCCGGATGGTAATTTGAATTTGGAACGTATGGAATATGTTCTGATTGAACGATCACTCAAGAAACACCGCTATAATATCTCACATGCGGCGAAGGAGCTGGGTCTGACAAGGGCCGCTTTATATCGGAGGATGGAGAAATATGGGTTTTAAACGTTTCAGTCTGCTTCTTACGATAAGATTGGTACTGTTATTTATCACCGTATCCAGTCTGGCGATTCTGGTGATCAGCCCCGGTTTTCTGGCCGCAAGTCTCTTGGTGGCAATGGTTGCCATGTCGCAGATTTTTGAAATAGTACGTTTTGTTAAGCTGACCAATGATGATCTGACCCGGTTTTTGGATGCGATGCGCTATGGGGATTTCGGGCAAAAATTTGATCATGCCGGAATGGGGGCCGGTTTTATTGAACTCGGCGAAGCGATTACCGACATTCTGGAACGATTTCGTCAATATAGAGGGCAGCAGGAGGAGGAGCTTAAGCATCTTAAAGCACTGATTGAGCACGTACCCGTTCCTCTTATGTCGATAAAGGGCGATGGGACAATACTGATCCATAATAATGCGGCTCGTCGGCTATTTGGGTCCGTACATGTGGCTAAGGTCGCAGACCTTACCCAATTTGGGGAAGAGTTCAGAAAACGGGTTTTAACTCTGGAACCCGGGGAACGACATCTTGTAACTATAAAATTTGATAATATTGAACAGACGCTGACAATTGCATCCACACAAATTATTACAGCAGGAAAAGTGGAAAAAATTATTTCGCTCCAGGATATTCAGAGCGAACTTGATGTTGCTCAGCTTAAAGCCTGGCAGGATCTGGTTCGGGTGCTTACCCATGAAATTATGAATAGTATTACGCCGGTATCGTCACTGGCCAAAACGTCAACAGATCTTGTTGATGACGTCATTAAAAAAGCGGACGGGCAGGAAGATCTGATAGAGGAGTTGACAAATGTCCGTGACGCCGTGGATACGGTTGCCCGACGGTCCGACAGCTTGATGCATTTTGTGCAAAGCTACAGACGCCTGACACGGCTGCCTCCTCCTGAGAAAGAACAATTAAACGTCAACAATATTGTAGATGATGTGATTAGAATTGCGGCGGCAGGCTGGACGGATGAAAAAATTAAAATTGAAAAATCTGTTTCCACGGAAGGATTGGAAATCTCAGCAGACCGTGAAATGCTTGAACAAATGCTGATAAACCTTATAAAGAATGCTGAACAGGCCCTTAAAGGCCGCGAAAATGCCAAGGTGGGAATTAGTGCAAAACTAAATAAGCGTGGCAGGATTGTTATCGAAGTGTCCGATAATGGTCCAGGCATTCCGGATGATCTTGCCGCAAAAATATTTGTGCCGTTTTATACAACAAAAAGGGACGGTTCGGGGGTTGGGTTGGCGCTCACCCGACAGGTTATGATAGCCCATGGTGGATCAGTCAGCCTGGCAAAAACGGAAGGTGGAGGTGCCACCTTTATTTTAACATTTTAAGAAAGCTTAAATATAGTGTCCAACTGTGCTATCAGATTTAAAAATATTTCCAAGAAATACGACACTGTCACGGCGCTTGACCTGGTTAATCTTGAGATAAATGATCATATTACAACGGCACTTGTCGGTGAAAGCGGTAGCGGAAAAACAACATTGCTCAGACTGGTAAACGGACTTATGCAGCCGTCTGGAGGGCAGGTCGAAATATTTGGTGACGCGATTGATTATGAAAAGCTCCCTGATATGAGAAAAAAAATGGGTTATGCGGTTCAAGGTGGGGGTCTTTTTCCGCATATGACCGTATACCAGAATATCACTATTATGGCGAAACTCGAAAACTGGCATGAGACCAGAATTAAAGAGCGTGCAGATTATCTGATTGAACTTGTGAATTTACAAAAGGACCTTCTGGACCGGTTCCCACACGAGCTATCAGGAGGACAAAGACAAAGGGTTAGCTTATGTCGCGCCCTGATGTTAAATCCATCACTTCTGTTGCTGGACGAACCATTTTCCGCTCTTGATCCAATCACAAAGGGCTATATTCACGAAGAATTTGTTAAACTTCAAAAAGCCGAAAGCCGCGCTATACTACTGGTCACACATGATATGGAAGAGGCCGTAAAACTCGCAGACAATATTGTCATAATAAAAAAGGGAAAGGTCATTCAGAACGGGAAAGTGGAAGAGATTATTGCTTCTCCCAAAAATGAATATGTCAGTAATTTACTAGACAAGGTAACTGATTAAACAGAACTCAGCAGAATGCTTGTTTCGCTGTTTAGTACGCCATCGATCATCCGGACCTCACGCAGGACACGGTCAAAATCATTAAGATTGGCTGTTTGAATTTCAGCTACCAGATCCCAGGCACCATTGGTTGTGTGTAAAGTCTGAAGCTCTGGAATGCCGCGAAGTTTTCGGATGACCTGAGACGTTGATTTTCCCACAACTTCGATCAGCATTAACGATCTTATCGCATCCGCATCATAATCTTCGCGGACCCGTACTGTAAAACCGACGAGGGTACCAGAGGAAATTAAACGATCAAGTCTGTTTTGGACGGTTCCTCTTGAAACTTTTAAAATATCGGCAAGCTTTGACAAGGGTGCCCGTCCATCCCGCCTGAGAAGGGCAATCAGTTCACGGTCAAGCGGGTCATAAATATATTTGGCATTGGATCGTTTGCTATAGGGCATACCATTTTTCACATAATTGACAATTTGTATAATTTATACTGTCATATTGTCAAAATAACTACAAAATTATGTAGAAATATGACATTGTTTATAAAAAATTATCATATTATCATAAAAATATCTTAAAAATCTGAAATTAATGAACAGGAGTCTGTCATGAATAATTTGGTGCCAAAGGATATTAATCTCGTTCCTTTTGTAAGCGTCGATAACATGATGAAAATTGTTCTGGAAATCGGCATTGAAAATTCTCTTGTTGGGATTTGCGATTATCTGGAAGAAGATTTCAAACGCTGGGAGTTATTTGACAAAACGCCGCGTGTAGCATCCCACTCGAATGAAGGGGTAATAGAACTGATGCCGACAAGTGATGGTGAAGTTTACGGATTTAAATATGTAAACGGACATCCTAAAAACACAAAAGAAGGACTTCAGACAGTAACAGCATTCGGGGTGCTTGCGGATGTGAATACCGGTTATCCTGTTCTCTTATCTGAAATGACAATATTGACAGCTCTGCGTACGGCATCAACATCGGCGATGGCCGCAAAATATCTTATGCCGGAGGGCTCAAAAAGCATGGCAATGATCGGTAATGGCGCCCAGTCGGAGTTCCAGGCGCTGGCCTTCAAAGCGATCTGTGGCATAAAAGAATTGAGATTATATGATATTGACCCATCGGCAACAGACCGCTGTATCAAAAATCTTGCCGGGCGTGGTTTAAATATTGTGAAATGTGACAGCGAGCAATCCGCTGTTGAAGGGGCGGATATTATTACCACAGTGACGGCAGATAAACAGTATGCGACCATACTAACAGATAACATGGTGGGGGATAGTGTTCATATCAATGCGGTTGGGGGTGATTGCCCCGGAAAAACAGAACTTCATAAAGATATACTGCTACGTTCCAAAATTTTTGTTGAATACCCACCGCAAACCCGTATTGAAGGGGAAATTCAGCAGCTCGATGAAGATTACCCGGTAACCGAACTTTGGCAGGTGATGACTGGCGAGGCAGAGGGCCGGACCGATCAAAAGCAAATCACTTTGTTTGACAGCGTCGGGTTTGCAATCGAGGATTTTTCTGCTCTTCGCTATATCCGAGATCAGCTTGAAAAAACAGGGGAGTATCAGAATCTTGATATGGTGGCTGATCCTGATGATCCCCGTGATTTATTCGGTATGATTTTACGCGCCCGAGAGAATATGTCCTCCAAAGGAAAATAAAATGGACAGAAAAAGTGCCCAGGCACCGGCAGCCGTTATTATGATCCGTCCCCATCATTTTTCCCCGAATGATCAAACGGCAAAAGACAATTCTTTTCAGCAGTCGGATCAGGCAAGATCGGCACTTGAAATTGCCAAAGATGCATATGAGGAAGCGACACACGCAGCACAGAAGCTTGAGGCTAAAGGGGTAAAGGTTCATATTTTTGAAGATAAGGGGGTAGATACGCCGGATTCCGTTTTTCCCAATAACTGGTTCTCAACGCATGCCGGCGGTCATATAGCCATTTACCCGATGTTTCCTGAAAACAGGCGATTGGAAAGGCGTTATGACATCATTGAAATGCTTAAAAAAAATTACCGGGTTCAGGACATTATTGATTATTCCGGACTTGAATATGACGGACTTTTTCTTGAAGGAACCGGTGCAATGGTGCTCGATCATATTGATCGGGTTGCCTATGCCGTAAAATCCAACCGAACCAACCCTGTCGCCTTAGAGCGGTTCTGTACCCATTTTAATTTTGAACCTATGGTTTTTGATGCTCTGGATGAGAAGGGTAAGCCAATTTATCATACCAATGTCCTGATGTGCATTGCCACTGATTTTGTCATGATATCTTTGGAGATGATTACGGATAAGGCAAGAAGAAATGAAATAGTTGAGCGTTTTGAAGAATCTGGCAGAAAAATTATTGACCTAAGCCGGCAGCAAATAGCCAGTTTCGCAGGCAACGCTTTGGAACTGCAGGGTAAAAATGGACGCCTTTTGGCGATTTCCTCTGTTGCGCTCAGGGCATTAACAGAGGAACAGAAATACGGTATTGAAAAATACGTTGAAATTCTGCCTTTGGATATCCCGACAGTTGAGCTTGCCGGCGGGTCGGTGCGCTGTATGCTCGCCGGAATTCACCTGCTGCCCCGCTAATTTGACTTGGGCGGATAAATACCCAATAATCAATGCCCTATTTTTATTAATAAACTGAGGGGCAGTATAATCCCGCAATTTAAGCTAAATATCGTTAAAGCCATTTTGATAGCTTTTTTTCTGGCTATCCACTCAAGTGCTTTAGCCGCCGAAAATAAAATCGTAATTGGCAGCAAAATGGACAGTGAAAGCTATCTGCTTGCTGAAATGATGGCGCAGCTGCTGGAAAATAATGGATTTGAAATAGAGCGTAAATTCGGTCTTGGCGGCACGCTTATTTGTTATAATGCCCTTGTGGCAGGGGAAATTGATCTTTATCCCGAATATACTGGTACTATAACGGCTGTTATTCTGACCCCCGAAGAACGGCATCAGATTAATGGAACATTAGACAGTATAAAACCCCTATTAAATCGGAAAGGGCTGAATATGTTTTCACCTTTCGGATTTAATAATAGCTATGTGCTTACCATGAAGAAAAGTTTAAGTGATAAACTGACTATCAAAAAGATTTCAGATTTAAAATCACACTCTGATCTTGTTGTGAGCGTAAGCCATGAATTTTTAAATCGGGATGATGGATGGCCCGGTTTAAAGGCGGGTTATGGGCTTGATCTGTCGGCCACGGGGATTCAGCATGGGCTTGCCTATAAGGCGATTGATGAAGGCTCCATTGATATAACGGATGCCTATTCAACAGACGGTGACATCGAAAGATATAATCTTATCTTCCTTCAGGATGATCGTGATTTTTTTCCAAAATATAATGGGGCGGCATTTTCCAGAAATGACTTTCCTGATAAGGCGGTGGCGGCTATTTCCAGGCTTGAAAATGTTCTTGACGATGAAGGGATGAGAACGCTGAATGCAAAAGTGGTTATTGATCAGCAGACGTTTGCCAGAGTTTCCCATGATTTTCTGCAAGACCGTGGATTTCTTAATTTAAACCAATCTACAGGGCAAGATTCAATTGCTTCAAGACTATTCAGAAACACGGTTACCCATATCAAATTAACGCTTATTGCGCTTGCTATCGGGTGTTTCACGGGCCTTTTGCTCGCCGTGATAATTTTCCGTTCACAGATCATTTCCCGTTATGTGATTTATTTCAGCGGGCTACTACAGACGATCCCTTCAATTGCACTGCTGGCATTAATGATCCCTATATTGGGGATCGGAGAAATTCCGGCGATTACCGCATTATTTCTTTATTCGCTATTACCTATTCTCAGAAGTGCAGTAACCGCGCTCAGCACAATTGATCCGGTGCTAACAAATGTATCGAAAGCAATAGGAATGAACAAATACCAGCAGCTTAGATATGTTCTATTCCCGTTGGCGCTTCCCAATATCCTTGCCGGGATTAAGACGGCGGCGGTAATCTGTATCGGCACTGCAACTCTTGCAGCTTTTATCGGTGCCGGTGGATTGGGGGAGCCGATTGTCACCGGGCTTGCCCTTAATGATACCAGCTTAATTTTACAGGGGGCTATACCTGCGGCCATTCTGGCTATCATTGTTGAACTCATGTTTGAGGGACTTGAGAAACGGATAATTCCGTCTCATATGCGCAAAGCCCATTAGGTGAAACTTAATTCTTGACCAACCGGACAGATTTTTCATGGAACTGAATTTTTCCTTCCTTGAAAAGTTTTCCAAGGGCTTTTTTATAATTTGACTTGCTCGCATGAAAAACCTGGTTGATTTCGTCCGGGTTGCTTTTGTCCGTCAGGTGGGTCTGACCGCCATGCTCAATAAGATGGTTAAGGATTTTGTCCGATAAATCATCCCGCATTTCATAGGCGAGCTTCTGTAAGGTGAGATTAATTCGTCCGTCAGTACGCGGCTCCCCGATATATCCAATAATCCGGTCACCAACGTTGATGGGCCTTACGATTTCATTATTATGGATAAGGCCCAAATGGCTGCCATTGATAACCGCTTTATAACCAAGATCACTTCGACTGGCGATCAGCAGATTCACTTCCTCTCTGATTTCAAAGTTATCTTCGTTTATTTCCTTAAGAAAACTGCTTAATCGTGATGATGCGGCAATACGGGTTGTCTTGTCGATAAAAATATAGACAACATAGCTGCGCCCAATTTCCATCGGCACGCGCTGCTCCTTAAAAGGTGCCAAAAGATCTTTGCTTAACCCCCAGTCAAGGAAACTGCCGAAACGGCTTTGACCGACAACAGGAAGATAAGCGCATTCACCCACCATCGCTTTGGGGGTTTCGGTCGTGGCAACGGGCCGGTCTTCAGAATCCAGATAAACAAAAACTTCAAGAAATGCCCCTACGGCCCAGAGCTCTTCATCGTCGGGCAGATATTTTTTTGGAAGCAAAATTTCTTCATCATCGCTTTTAAGGTAGACACCGAAATCAACATGTTTGATGACTTCGAGGGTGTGCATTTTGCCGACTTCTATCATTATTTACTTTTCTTTATAGGATTTTCATCCGGTTCGTTATTTTTAAGTTCCGGGCGCCACCAGTGGCTGGTTTTAAGACGGCCCCGGTCCATGAACCAGTCATCAAGTTTAAGGGCCAGTTTCTTAAATGGTCCTTTGGCCAGTTTTAGCCACATGCGATGAACAAGTTTGGTAAAATCACGGTTGTAGGGGCAGGAACGGATACAGATTATACAGTCAGTATTTTGATTACACCAGAATTTAAAGCATTTTTCAGCTGATGGCGTCCATTTAACCACCCCTTTTATGTTGCTTTCGCTATGAACATGATCTGACGGGGCATCAAATGGAATTGCCTTTGGCGGGCAGGCCTTTGCACAGCGGTCACAAATAGTGCAAAATTCCTCAACGCCGAATTTTTTAGGTGTGTTAATTTCAAGCGGCATATCGGTAAATATTTTTCCGATGCGAAATCTTGGCCCGTATTTTTCATTTATCAGCATACCGTGTCTGCCCACTTCGCCAAGTCCCGCCTGCAGCGCTAATGGAATACAAAGGGCCGTATCATTAAGGGTGGCATAGGCCCGATAGCCCATATTGCGGATATACTGGGCCAATGTAATAATTGCCACACCATCAAAGGTATAACCAAGCCCGGTCGCTGCCCCTGATAATGCTGACGGCACTGTTCTGATAAGGTCCCTGTCCATCGGCTCCAACGTCACAATGACATTGGGGATATCATCGGGAATTTCCTGTGGCTTCTGACCATTGCCCTGCATGGAAAATATTGATTTATACATCCATCTTTCATCATATTCGCAGACACCCAGATCCCCAACACCGCAAAATCCTGCGACTTTACGGAGATCCCGTGTTGCTTCGGCCGGGCTTTCATAAGGGTATGGCTCAGGCCAGCCCTGATCGTGAGAAGTATAATAATCCCAAAAGCCCTCTTTACGGATTTCATCAGGTTTTTCTTTTCTGAATTCACCGGATTTTTCAATGTCCCGTATGACATTGTTGACATGCCAGGCGGCATTTCGAAACGCATAATCTTTTTGGCTGAACCCATCCGTTTTGCGGGCCCGGGCATAGGGCATATAATAGCCTTCAAAAAATTTATCCGATTTTTCGGATTTTATTTCCGGATCCCACATTGCCCGGCAATAGATATCAAATTTTTGCTCAAACCTTTCAAATTCTTCACCAACTTTTACGCCGGTCAGATCGTCAATGGGCCGCGCGTGGCGTGACGATTTTACATTTGAATTGCTCATACGAACGAAAATTCCCTGTATCATTGTGGTTGCTGCTTATGAAATTACACATATTTTGCTTTTGCATCAAATAAATATAAATGTAATGCTATGTGTAACAATAAAAGGGGATGATATATGGTCAGTTTTTTTCAACGTTATTTGCTGCCGGGTTTCGTCTATCAGTCGGTGATCATTGCTGGCGGTTATGCAACAGGACGCGAGATTGTAGAGTTTTTCTTCGAACCTGGCCCGCTTGGCGGCCTTCTTGGGATTTTGGTCGCTATGACGATCTGGAGCATTACACTCGCTGCCTGTTTTGAACTGGCACGCATCACCAAAAGTTATGATTATAAAACTTATTTTAATCAAACTCTGGGTCGATTTAGCATTTTGTTTGAAATAGTCTATATGCTGCAAATAGTTCTGGTAATTTCAATTGTCGGTGCAGCGGCTGGTGAATTGTTGTCTGAAAATTATGGTATTCCGTCAGTCTGGGGAACGGTCACCATGATGCTGTCAGTTGGAGTGCTGGTCTTTTATGGCTCAAGCCTGATTGAAAAATTCTTAAGTATATGGTCACTTCTTCTTTATATGGCCTATGCGGCATTTGTAATTTTATGTATCAGCGTTTTTGGCGATAGAATTGCTGAGAATTTTGCAAGCTATCCAATCGGTGATGGCTGGTTCAAAGGGGGGTTGACATATTCAGGCTATAATCTGGCAACGATACCGGCGGTTCTGTTTTGTATTAATCACATCAAAACGCGCAAAGAAGCGATTTGCGCCGGGCTTCTCTCCGGTCCGATTGCCATGATTCCGGGCATATTCTTTTTTGTGGCCATGATGGGTTATTATCCTGAAATTATGGATCGCTCACTACCTGTTAATTATCTTCTTGAGCTTTTGGATGTTCCGGTCTTCAAAGTCATATTTCAAATTATTCTTTTTGGCACCTTTATTGAAACCTGCACAGCTATGATCCATTCCATTAATGAACGGATTGCGACGTCCTATCATCATAAAGATAAGGAAATGCCCCGGTTTTTAAGGCCGCTTATTGCCATTTTTATATTGTTTACCGCGATTGTGCTGGCAACAAAATTCGGCATCGTTAATCTGATCTCACAAGGGTATGGTACACTGACCTGGATATTTATCATATTGATCATCATTCCATTATTTACTATTGGTATGTGGAAAATAATAAAAAGTGATGAGTGATGAAAATTACAGTGATTGGTGCCGGACTTCTCGGCGTAACGACGGCATATTTTCTGGCCAAAGATGGACATGAGGTTGATGTTATAGATCGCGCAAACGGTCCGGCAATGGAAACCAGTTTTGCCAATGCCGGAATGCTTACACCGTCAATGGCGGACCCATGGAATGCGCCGGGAATATTGGGGACGCTGTTGTCATCATTTTTCAGCGCGCACAGCTCCTTCAAGCTTAGGGCAAAAGCTATACCTTCCATGATTGGCTGGGGGCTGACATTTTTAAATAATTCAAGAAAACCACTTTATCTTAATAATCTTCATCGCAGCGCTGCCCTGGCCTGTTATTCGATGGACATTCTGGCAAACTTAAATGAAGAGCTGGATATTCATTATGACGGGATTACGACCGGTTCTCTAAAAGTATTTCGTGATCAGAACAGTCTCAACAAACTGGCAAAACTTTCTGAGCATCTTAAAGATCATGATATGACTTTCCGGGTTGTTAAGGGAGATGCGCTTCTGGAGGTGGAACCATCGCTAGCGCCTGTAGCGCATAATTTATGCGGCGGCGTTTATTTTCCGGAAGATCATGCGGGCAATGCATATTTATTTACCTGTGAAATTGAAAAAGAGGCCAGAAAACTGGGGGTCAATTTTCATTACGGAATTGACGTTCAGAAAATGGTCAAGGAAGGGTCAAAAGTCAGCCGGATTATCACAGCAAGTAATGAGTTTCTGGCAGATTCATTTGTGCTCGCAGCCGGAAGCTATTCAACGTTAATTGCTAAATCGGCAGGATTATTTGTACCGATCAGGCCAGCTAAGGGATACTCCCTGACCGTTCCCCTTAACGGATGGAATGGAGGCCCGCGCATGCCGCTGATTGATGACGGGTTTCACGCGGCAATTTCCCCGCTGGGCAATGTTCTAAGAGTTGCAGGAACGGCTGAGTTTGCCGGTTATGACCGTTCACTAACAAGAGACAGGCTTGATAATCTTTATCATCTTCTTGATGAAATATACCCCGGTTTTAAACCCTTTATTGACACTGACAAAGTGACAGAATGGGCAGGGCTCAGGCCACTGACGGCTGATGGCTCCCCCTTTATCGGTAAGACGGAAATTGAAAATCTGTATATTAATGCGGGCCACGGACCGCTTGGCTGGACCATGGCGGCTGGGTCAGCAAAGATGCTTGCTGATATTATTGCAAATAGGCGTACTACAATTGATCCTAAGCCTTATTCTCTAGGCCGTTATTAAAAAGGATTTCCAAAAATTGTCGAATAGACAACCAAAGTGATGGCAATTGTGGCAACATATTTGGTGCTGAAATGCCATAACCGGTAATCAATGTTGCCGTATTTAAAGCCGAGTTGGGTTTGAACCATTTCCACTTTCATAGCCCATCCGGCGAATAATCCAATCAACAGGGCATTGATCGGTAAAAGCACATTGGCTACCGTATAATCCATGATGCCGAATAGGTTTTTATCTTCGTAGAGTGGTATAAAATTAAGAGGTTTTAAATCTGCAAGAACATTAAAGGAAAGAACCATAAACATACCAACTGACCAAGCGACCAACCCGGTTGCCCACGCCATTTTAATACGTGACATACCATTATCAACAAACCAGGCGACAATCGGCTCAAGCATGCCAATGGTTGATGTCAGTGCGGCAAAGGACAGAAGAGTAAAAAATAATGTGCCGAAAATTAATCCCCCTGGCATTTGACCAAAAGCAATAGGCAGGGTGGCAAAAATTAAGCCTGGGCCTTCGCCCGGTGTCAGGCCATATTCAAATACAATTGGAAAAATGGCAAATCCGGCAAGCAGGGCGACAATCGTATCGGCAATCGCGATAATGCCGGCTGATTTTGGCAGTGAGACATCGTCCGGCAGGTAAGCACCATAAGTAATCAGTCCACCGACCCCAATAGCTAGGGAGAACAGCGCCTGCCCCAATGCCTCAAGTATCGCCCTTGGGGTAAGTTTTGAAAAATCAGGATTTAGAAGAAAGTCCACAGCTTTTGCAGAATCCCCGGTGATCATCGCATAAGCCGCCAGAAAAATAAGGATTATAAATAAGGCGGGTAGCATAAATTTGACGGCTTTTTCAAGCCCCTCTTTTACGCCAAGCGAAATGATGGCAACGGTTATGAATAGAAAAATACTGAACCAGGCGACCAGGGCCGGCCAGTTTTCCTGAGCTTCGACAAAAATAGCACCAGACGCCGCGGCATCAACGCCGATGAACTGCCCTGCTGCCGCTTTATATATATAATCAATCGACCATCCGGCCACGACACTATAATAGGAAAGCCCACAAACGGGAACCAATATGCTGATCCAGCCAATTGATTTCCAGAATGGATGATGGCCCATACGGATTAATTTTTCCATTGTGCCGACCGCATTTAATTTTCCCGCGCGGCCAATGGCCAGTTCCGACATGATAAGGGGAACGCCAAGCAGAAAAACAAAGCCGACATAAACGATGATAAATGCACCGCCGCCATTCTGACCGGCGATATAGGGAAAACGCCAGAGGTTCCCTAGCCCAACGGCACATCCAATTGCTGCCATAAGAAATGTTGTCCGTGAAGACCATGTGACTTTTTGAACTGTAGTATCACTCATGACGAAAACCCTATTATGTGAATATTTTATTTATAAGATAAAATGAAGACTAGCGAGAATATTTGCCGATATCAATGCTTCATTGCATTTTATAAAAAAACATCTCATATTATCGAAAAGTGGGAGAACGGGAAGGGAAATCCAATGTATAAAGTCATTATTTTTTTCGTTATGGTGGTGTTTCTCACAGCCTGCGAGCAAACTGAAAATAATGCTACGCCCGAAAAAATAAGCACGGATGCGCGACCAAATATACTTCTGATTGTTGCCGACGATCTTGGATATTCGGATATAGCCCCTTTTGGCAGTGAAATTTCAACACCAAATCTTGATGCCCTTGCAGCCGGTGGCATAAAAATGAGCAATATGTATGCTGCAGCTGCCTGTTCACCAACGAGGACCATGTTGCTCGGCGGCGCTGACAGTCATAGGGGCGGAATGGGAACCATGTATAATGATCAGGCGCCTAATCAAATGGGCAAACCTGGCTATGAAGGCTATCTGAATAAGGATGTTGTAACTGTATCCACACTTTTGAATGATGCAGGCTATCATACCTATATGACCGGGAAATGGCATCTTGGCTATGATGAAGACCAATCACCAAAGGCCAGAGGCTTTGAAAAATCATTTGCCCTTCTGCAAGGTGGATCCGGTCATTTTGATGATGCCCCTTTAACCATTGATCAGGATAAATCATGGTTTCGCGAGGATGGCAAAAGAGTGCCCTGGCCCGAGCACCAGTTCTCAAGCCAGTTTTATACTGATAAAATGATTGATTATATTGATCAGTCAAAAAATGATGGAAAACCCTTCTTTGCCTATCTTGCCTATACAGCCCCGCATTGGCCGCTTCAGGCACCGGAAGATTATATTGATAAATATAAAGGTCAATATGATGAAGGCTATAATGTCCTGACGGAAAAAAGGATGAAATCCATGGAAGCGATTGGTCTTATCAATGCCGGATTGAAGCCGCCGGTTCATGCCTATCCCGATTCCGAGAACTGGAATAATTTAAGTGAAGAGCAGAAGAAAATAAAGGCGCGTGAAATGGAAATCTATGCGGCAATGATTGATAATATGGATTATCACATCGGCCGCATGCTTGATTATCTGGATAAAACCGGTCAGCGGGAAAATACTATAGTTATATTTATGTCAGATAACGGTGCCGCGGGGTTTGGACCGGGAATGGCAAGAGCGTTTCCCAAAGAGTGGATAGAGGCAAATTTTAATAATTCATATGAAAATATGGGAAAACAGGGTTCATATATATATTATGGCCCTCATTGGGCGCAGGCTGGATCTGCCCCATCACGCATGTTCAAAGGTTTTATTACTGAGGGTGGAATAAAAGTACCGGGCATTATAAATTATGGTGATAAAATAAAGCACCTTAAAGGGGAGTTTGATGATCATTTCCTGACAGTGCTTGATCTTCCGGTAACGTTTCTTGATCTGGCTAATGCGGACCTTCCCGGATCAGAATATAAAGGCCGTAAGGTATATCCATATATCGGTAAATCAATTCTTCCCTATTTACGCGGTGATGCAAAAACAATCCATAATGACAATGATGTGGTGTCCTGGGAGCTGAGTAACCGAATGGCCGTTCGTAAAGGGGACTGGAAAATAATTAAAATTCCAGGAAAATACGGCACAGGAGAGTGGGAACTTTTCAATATCAAAGATGATCCGGGTGAGACTCACGATTTAAGTCACGAAGATAAGGTCAAGCTGGCCGAAATGGTTGATGAATGGGATAAATATGCGAAAGAAAACGGAGTCGTTTTGGCTCAATAATTTTGCCTGAAAAAGAGTATTTTTTTTCAGAAGAGGGGGTTTTAGCTAACTTACTGTAGGAAATAAGCTAATTTGAATTTTTTTTTCGGTATTTTGAACTTTTTTTTTGACAAACCCTAAAAATAAAAGTATGCACATTTTCAGACAATTGACGCACGTGCCACGACGGTGTCTCCTGAGGCTCGCCAGTACGGGTAACGACGTATATGTCCTTTATTAATTAAGTATGACAATTTTGTCATTTTTTTTAATCAGGGAGATTACGGAGGTTATTCGTATGAAAAAATGTTCATATGACTTTTTGCTCAGAGCAAAGGCGGTCAAGTACTAGATGGTAATTCATTTAGCGTCCGATAATTTTTCCAGAAATCTCTAAATCACAGCTTAAGTGCCTGTACTGTTGGTATTTAAGCTGAAAAATTGGGTCATCCTCTCGGGGATTGTGTTTGATGTTTTTTGGTTTGGAGAAAATCCATGAAAACACTTGAATATAGTCAGTATTATACTGAAGAAAAAAGAGACTTTGTAACTGAGGGCAAATTTGATTTTTTAAATCTGCCGGAGGCCGTTGCGTCACTGAAAAGTGAAGTACCCATTTATGTGATTTACCCTGAAGTCATAAAGACTCGGGCAGAATATTTTATTGGCAATTTCCCGGGACGGGTCATGTTTGCTGTGAAGGCAAACCCGAATGTAACAGTTCTCAAATGTCTTTGGGATGCTGGTATCCGTCATTTTGATGTTGCCTCAATCAATGAGGTAAATCTTGTAGCCGGGCTATTACCTGAAGCAAAAATGTATTTCATGCATCCTGTGAAATCACGCAAAGCCATTCGTGACAGCTATGCTATGGGCATTCGTCACTATGCTGTTGATTCAATGGACGAGCTGAACAAAATCATCGAAGAAACGAATGAAGCAGCTGATCTTGTCATTCATATCCGTATTCGGCTTGAAAACCAGAGTGCAGCTTATGATCTTTCCGGCAAGTTCGGTGCAAGTGAAGCTTCTGCAGTTAATTTGCTGAAACAGGCTGCTCACTATTCAAGTCGTTTGGGGATTACTTTCCATGTTGGTTCCCAAACAATGGATTCCAGCGCCTATAGAAAAGCATTAGGTGTAACAAAAGCGATTATTGATAGTGCAGGTGTGCCTGTTGAATTTATCGACGTAGGGGGAGGTTTTCCGGTAGCTTATCCGGGAATGCCTTCAGCGCCGCTTTCAAATTATTTTAGCCAAATCAAAGAAGCTATGGCTGAATTTGGACTTGATCATCTTGAGCTTGTCGGCGAGCCAGGGCGCGCTTTGGTAGCTGAGGGTGGGTCTACTCTTGCCCGTGTTGAACTGCGTCGTGGCAATGATCTTTATCTTAATGAAGGCGTTTATGGGTCTTTTTTTGATGCAGGAACACCAGAATGGCGTTATCCTACATCACGAATCGGAATGAATAAGAAACATGAAACCATAGCGGAATACCGTTTTTTTGGTCCAACCTGTGATTCAATTGACACAATGGTCGGGCCGTTTCATCTGCCTGCAAATATTAAAGAAGGTGACTGGATCGAAGTGGCCAATCTGGGTGCTTATGGACAGGCTATGGCAACACATTTTAATGGTTTCCAATCCGATATTACAATCACTGTACCCGGTTTCCCGGCCCATTTAAAATTTGTAGAAAATAATACGTAGAATAAGGAATTTATAGTATGACAATCAGAAACATACCCGATAAGTCAGAAATTTTAAGCTCTGTTGTCGAACATATTGATATTAAAAGTTTTGATGCCCGCCCGATCATTGATCAGATGGAAAAAATGTCTTTTACCAGTCGTGATCTTGCCCGCGCGGCACGTATATTTAATATGGCTATAGAAGATCCTGATTGCAGCGTGATCTTAACACTTGCTGGATCAACCTCTGCCGGGGGGTGTCTTGATGTATATCGGGATATGGTTGAGCTGGGTATGGTTGATGCAATTGTTGCCACAGGGGCAAGCATTGTTGATATGGACTTTTTTGAAGCCCTCGGTTTTAAACATTATCAGGGTGACCAGATAGCGGATGATAATATGCTGCGTGAGCTGGCGATTGACCGTATCTATGATACCTATATTGATGAAGATGAACTTCAGGTTTGTGATCAGGTCATTAAGGATATTGCCGACAGCCTTGAACCACGGGTCTATTCATCACGCGAATTTATCTATGAAATGGGCCGCTGGCTTAAAACCAATGCCAAGAAAAAGAATTCACTGATTGAATGTTGTTTTGATCATAATGTTCCAATTTTTGTACCGGCTTTCTCTGATTGCTCTGCCGGGTTCGGGCTGGTTAAGCATCAGGTGGAAAATCCTGACAGTCATCTGTCAATCGATAGTGTTCGTGATTTCCGCGAGCTTACTGACCTTAAAATCAAAGCCGGCTCTACCGGACTTTTCATGGTTGGTGGCGGCGTGCCGAAAAACTTTGTTCAGGATACTGTCGTTTGTGCTGAAATTCTTGGCATTGAAGCAGAAATGCACAGATATGCTGTGCAGATCACTGTCGCGGATGTTCGTGATGGCGCCTGCTCATCATCGACCTTAAAAGAAGCCAACAGCTGGGGCAAAGTTGATCTTGCCTGGGAACAGATGGTGTTTGCTGAGGCATCAAGTGTTGTACCACTTATTGCCAGTGATGCTTATCACCGGGGTGGCTGGAAAAAACGCAGTAAAAAAGAATTTACAAAACTGTTTCAGAGGTAAGCAGGATGGCTGATTATAACATCCTTGCATCCGAAGATGCCTTTCTTGGGTTGGAAGAAGATGATGCCGCATCCTATGATCAGGCAAAAGCGGTCATCATCCCTTTTGGGCTTGAAGCGTCCGTTTCATATGGTGGTGGGACAGAAAAGGGTCCTGCGGCAATATTGAAAGCGAGCCATCAGGTTGAGCTTTTTGATGAGGACCTCTGGTGTGAGCCTTATAAAAATTACGGTGTAGTTACCCTTGAATGCGCTGCCGATAATAAAACGGATATTCCATCTGAACTGGACCGGCTGGAAAAAATCGTGGGTTCAGTTCTTGATGATGGAAAGTTCCCGCTTGTTCTGGGCGGCGAACATTCACTGACTGCGGGATCAATAAGACCATTTGTAAAAAAATATGATGAGCTGGTTGTCCTGCATTTTGATGCCCATGCCGATTTGCGCGATGGTTATGAAGGCGAGCATTATTCACATGCGGCCGCGCTCAGAAGGGTAATGGATTTTGAAAATGTCAAACTTTATTCATTTGGTATCCGCAATATTTCAGCGGGAGAAATCCCATTCCTTGAAGCCAATGGCCACCGGGTTAAAATTTACTGGGCCAAGGATAAGGCTGCCTGGAATTTTGATGAAATTATTTCACACTTTAAAGGGAAAACTGTTTATCTGACTTTTGACCTTGATGGCTTTGACAGTTCGGTCATGCCGGCGACAGGAACGCCGGAGCCGGGTGGACTTTTCTGGGATGATGTTATCCCAATCATTAAAGAAGTGGCAAAAGAAAGCAAAATTGTCGGTGCGGATGTTGTTGAACTGGCCCCAATGGAAAATCTGCATGCATCAGATTTTCTGGCTGCAAAGCTTTGCTATAAAATTCTGTCCTATTCTCTCAATCAGAAATAAAATGACTGAAATATAAAACGACCTTCCCCAATAAAGTGGAAGGTCGTTTTTTTTGCCAATTTGTTGCATAAATGTAACGTATTTCTGATGTGTTCGTTGCGCAAATGTGACTCTGTTGTAATTATGTGACTCCCATTGGTTGAAAAACGATATAAATTAAATCCAAACAGGACTCATGCATTATTGCAACAATTCAATAAATTTCTTGCATTTTATGCGATTATATTGGAGCTTGAGGCCCAATAAAAAATTATATTCAGAACTAAACCACCATAATCAAATCAATACAGAGGGCTAATCCATATGAATTTTCGTTTCGGTAAGTTAATAATCTTGATTTTTCTGTTTTGTATGATGACATTGACTTCAGCCTTTGCAGCAAGCTGTGGCAACACACCTGATCTGCTCGAAGAAATATTGAAACGTGGAAAAATTCGTATTGGCTGGATCAATTCAAAACCATTTCAGTACCGTAATGAGAAAGGCGAGCTTGAAGGTGCCTTTGTTAATGCAGGGAATATGCTTGGTAAGGAACTTCTGAAAGTCGAAGTGGAGTGGGTAGAAGCTAAATGGGATACATTCATTGCCGGGCTACAATCAGGTAAATATGATGTTGTTATTTCTAATGTTGCCCGTCGTCCGAACCGGGCTGTATCGGTCTGGTTTACAAAACCGGTGGTTATCGGCTCACAGACATTTCTGGTTCGAAAAGACAAAAATATAAAAAAACTCGCTGATCTTGATAAGCCTGGCTCTACGGTTGTCGTCCGTCTTGGCAGTGCGGCTCATATTACCTATACTGAAAATGAAAAAGATTTCTTTAAAAATGCCCGGATTAAATCGGTAGCGCCTCCAGCACTTCCTGAACAGGAGGTTGCCAGCGGTCGTGCCGTTGCCATGGGGGCGGGCTCAATTGAAACACAGCAAATTGCCCGCGCCAATCCGGACTGGGCAGAAGTTGTCGTTCTTCCGGAATCACCAAGATCGGTTGGGGCCGGGTTTGTGGTGCCGCAATGTCAGCATAACCTGCTTCATGTCATGGATACATTTGCTGACACACTTATCGAAACCCAGTTTTTGGTTAAACAGGCAGAAATTTATCCGGATCTAGTCGCGGGCTCTATTGTGGCACCAACCCGTCTGATTGGCGATTTACCACGCTGATAATATAAGAAACCTTGGAAATAAAGCTATAGATTATGGAATTTGAGTTTCGTTTTGATATCGTATGGAACAATTTATCGCTACTGCTTGAAGGCGTGCAGACGACAATAATATTGTCCCTTCTGACCATGGTTCTGGGAACAATTATAGGATTGTTTGTTGCTATTATCCGATTAAGAGTGAAGCGGCTTTATGCCATTCCATTTATTATCTATGTCGAAGTGTTTCGAGGCACTCCCGGACTTATCCAGATTGTCTGGATTTATTATTGTCTGCCGATTGTGACCGGATTTCAGCTGGGTGAGCTGACCTCGCTGGTTATTGCTATGGCGCTTAACGTAGGTGCTTATCTGTCTGAAGTATTCCGAGCCGGTATTCAGGGGGTTGATAAAGGACATATTGAAGCAGCAGCCGCACTTGGCTTTCAACCGGGGCAGATCACCCGAAGAGTGGTTGTGCCGCAGGCCGCTTACCGAATGATTCCGGCGATTGGCAATGTCTTTGTTTCGGCGATTAAACTATCCTCACTTTGTTCCGTACTTGGTATGGCGGAACTGATGTATCAGGGTCAAATCATTATTGCCAATTTCTTCCGACCCATTGAAGTCTTTACGGTAGTGGCGTTTATTTATCTGATTATGGCCTATTCGACATCCTTATTTATGATGTATCTTGAATGGAAATTTGCCTGGGTGCGGCGAAGCGATAATTCATTTTGGGAAAAATTCAAATATATAAGCCGCGCTGCTTTCAGTCTTAAACCGCAGGGGGATATTTAATCATGTCCTCATTAGCCAAAGATTCAGAAAATAAGCTTGCTGTAGAAATTACCGACCTTCATAAATCATTCGGTTCACTGGAAGTGCTGAAAGGAATTAATCTTTGCGTCAGGCCTGGTGAAGTGATCTGTATGCTGGGGGCATCAGGATCAGGAAAATCGACGTTGCTGCGCTGTATCAATCAGCTGACTATTCAAGATCGTGGTGAAATACTGATTTACGGTGATCCAATCGGATTTGAACAATCAGCTGATGGAAAAAAGAAAAAAGCGAGAACAGGCATTCTTGCAAAGCAAAGAAGCCATATTGGTTTTGTATTCCAGCAATTTAATTTATGGCCGCACCGAACTGTTCTGGGCAATATTACGGATGCTCTGATCGTTGTGAAGAAAATGACAAAAGGGCAGGCTGAGAAAATAGCGCTTGAAAGGCTTGAGGAAGTGGGGCTGACAGATTGGAAAGATGAATATCCGTCTACTTTATCGGGTGGTCAGCAGCAGCGAGTTGCCATTGCCCGAATGCTCGCGATGGAGCCTGATGTCATGTTGTTTGATGAACCAACTTCTGCTCTTGACCCGGAACGGGTGGGTGAAGTTATTGATGTTATGCGTGCACTGGCACAAAAAGGTCATACCATGATACTGGCAACCCATGAATTAAACTTTGCCAGAGACACGGCAGACCGCGCAATATTCATTGACCAGGGTGTCATTGTTGAAGAGGGACCGGCAAAGGACTTTTTTGCAAATCCGAAAAGCGAAAAGCTTCGCTCATTTTTAAAGCGCATGGGAAATGGGTAAAATGGACAATACGGATAAAATTAATCATTCCCCTGAATATTATCTGGCAAAATATGCCAGTGAACTGTCCTTTGATGATATTGACAAATTGGCAAAGCAGCATATTTCACATTTAATTTTTGATGCTATTGCCATTTCAATCGGCGCTTATAACAATGGACATCAATCAGGACTTATCAACGAAAATTTTATTCTGGAAAATTATCATAACATGGGATCTGTCCGTCTCTGGTCCGGTCGGGGGAAAATGACGGCTGATCTGGCGGCCCTCTGCAATGGAACATGGACAGAGGTTCTTGATTTTCAGGATGTTGTGGTTGATCCCCGTAATAATGGCCATCTGGGCGTGACAATCATTCCGGCTGCTTGTGCTACTGCTGAACGGGAAGGGTGCAGTGGTGCGAAGCTTATAACGGCTGTTGCGGCGGGGTTAGAGGCCTCGATAGCCGTGCTCCGAGCTGTCGGTCGTCGTCACAGAAGTGACGGACGCGGATTTCGGACCACCAGCCTTGCGGCCCCGCTTGGTGCCGCTGTGGCCTGCGCTAAATTGCTTGATCTTGGTGTGGCGGGAATTCTGAATGCCATGGGTATTGCCGGGGCCTGTTCCCCTAACGGTTTGATGCCATCTCTTTCAGCGACGAACGGATCTTTCGGCATGGACAAGGACTGGGTCAACGGACAGGCGGCCCAATTGGCAGTTAATGCTGCGGACCTGGCTGCGCGAGGTATGACTGCGAGCGACAGGGTTGCAACCGGTGAAATGGGGATTATTGCCAGTCATAGTCATGGGGACAGTCAGCCGCTTAAAGTGCCTGAAAAGGGCGCGCCAAATATCGGGCTTATATCCTTAAAGAAATTTGCCGCCTGTTACGGTGTCCATAGTGCGATGGAAGCAACCCTTAATTTGATCAAAAGTCATGATATCAAGATTGCGGATATTGGGAAAATAATTGTGCGGGTGAAAGCGGACAGTGCCAAAACCCTCTCCACCAGATCCATATCCAATCATATGGCGGCGCGCTTCAGTCTTCCTTATGCGGTGGCGTCTGCTGCTATCAGGGGTGATCAATCCTCACTGGAAGATTTTGAGGAACCGGCAATTTTTGATAAAGATGTTCTGGAACTTATGAAAATAATAGAAATTGTTGCTGATCCTGATCTTACTGATTTTCATAGTCGCACCGGCGGTTTTCCGGCCCATGTCGAAATAAAGACAAAGGATGCGTCATTTGATCAACGCATTGATTATCCGGTAGGGTCGATGCAACGTCCAATGACATGGCAGGAAATTGAAGAAAAGTTTATAGCGCTCACCACACCCCATTTTTCAATAGATCGGCAACAGAAAATTTTAGAAGCAGGTCGGGATATCTCAAAATTAATATCATTGGAAGAATTGACCTCTTTGTTTTAGTGTAAGATCGGGAAGGCTAGAAATATAAGCCCAATATGAATTTATATAAACCAGAGCAATTTACATGACTTTGCCATTTTCAATTGAAGAATTTAAAGCGCGCATGAGTATGGTTAAAAACCGAATGGACGAGCGCGCTGTTGATGTGCTGATGGTTTCAGATCCTGGGAATATTTACTGGCTTACCGGGATTGAGAACTGGACATTTTATGTGCCACAATTTGTTCTGGTTACTATGGATAGGGACGAACCCGTCTGGATCGGTCGGGAAATTGATACCTCGGGCGCAAAGCGGTCTGGCTGGTTTAACGATAATAATGTTTATAGCTATCCGGAAAATTTAATTCAGAAAGATGGTGTTCACCCGTCAACCGCCATCGGGTCATTGATGAAAGAATTGGGCTATGGTTTAGCACGGATAGGCTATGAATCCGATAGTTATTATTTTTCAGTGATGTCCTTTGATTTTTTAAAAAAGGAACTGTCTGAAGCGACATTCATTGACTGCAATTTGCTGGTCAATTGGGCCAGAACGGTGAAGAGCGAAGCGGAATTCACCTATCTGCGGCAGGCATCCCGGATCGTCGAAAAGGCAATGACGGTTGCCTATGAAATGATCAGGCCGGGGGTGCGGCAATGTGATGTGGTGGCGGAAATTTATAAAACGCAGATTGCGCCCGGTCCTGACTATGGTGGTGATCTGACGGCGGTGTGCCCGCTTATTCTGGCGGGGGAAAATACATCGACCGCTCATCCGATCTGGAATGATCAGCCGTTTGAGGATAACCAGACCATCGCCATAGAACTGGGCGGCGCCCGCAGAAGATATACAAGCGCATTGGCAAGAACCATGCATCTGGGTAAAAAACCGCCAGAAAAATTGATAGATACGTCAAAGGCGGTGGAAGAGGGGCTTGAAGCCATTCTCGCCTTTCTAAAAGCTGGGGTAACGGGGGATGAGGTTCATGAAATCTGGAACACAATCCTTGCCCGATATAATCTTACCAAAAACAGCCGGATCGGCTATGCGCAGGGAATCGGGTTTCCCCCTGACTGGGGCGAGCATACCATCAGCCTGCGAAAGGGCGAAGACAGACCTATTGATGCAGATAGCTGTATTCATATTATGATCGGTATGTGGATGGACGGTTGGGGCATGGAAATGTCTGAAACGGTGCGGGTTTGTGTGACAAATACTGAATGTCTGACCAATTTTCCTCGTGAGATTAAAGTAATCTGAACATGAGTAAAAAAGATAAGAACAATAACAAGAAAGAAAAATATCAATCCATTGAGCTGAGCTCTCCGCCCTGTTTAATGAGCGAAGTCGATCCGGAATATATGGGTCTGGCAAATCAAAAAGAAAAAAATATAAAGCCAAAAAAGGATAAAGAGTAATCCTGATTATTTTTTATACAACATTTCTATAAATTCTGTTCCGATGGAATTTTAACTGAACGATTTGCAATGGCAAATAAAACCAAGGTCAGCATAAAGGCAATAAGAAATCCAATGATGACCGGGAGCAGGGTGCCGTCGTAATATTGTCCGATGATGGTGCCGCCTATTATAGATATGATAAATGAAACCGA
>JAGREE010000004.1 GCA_020446675.1 Alphaproteobacteria bacterium
GATTCGCCACGGACTATTGTTATTTAATGAACATTGTACAAATTCTGGGAACACCATTAATAACATTTCCTCTTAGGAAAATTGTTTGCCCACCAACGTTTACAGGGATATTGTTAAAGACACCACTTGCAGGAAGCTTGCCATTTGCTGCATTAAGTACAGTTCTTATAGTGTTTTCCTGTCCGCCAAGTTTATTTACCAATGGACCAAGATTATGTTTAGCAGCAAAGATGTGTTTAACATCATTACTGTTCTTCATTACAAGACCTACTGCCTCATCAATTGTACTGGTAGAAAACTGGCTGATTAACTTCGTACTCGACTTAACAGCTCTACTGACCCTTACCCATCTGACCGCCCAAGTCCCAACTTTCACCAAGGCCCATTCACCAAAGATGAACAGTATCCCTTCCTTTGCCCCTTCTAACCCCGCTCTCGATTCAGACTCTGACAACTCCAGATAACTACTTTCATAACGCTCTCCCGTAGTTTCAGCAATAGCCTGTGCATTTTGTGACCTAGCCTGTGCTCCACCTATGCCTAACCCCGGGCAACAATCTTCATCTGTAGATTTTTCTTCGTTATTATCCGGCAGAGGGGCAAGATGCCCTTCGTCGTAGGCATACGTTCCATCGACTATAAAACGCCAGATGAAATGGAGCTGCTAAATCAGAGTCTCTACTTTAAACCGGTTGCGCAATAGGGGAAGAGGACACTCGGACACCGTTGGGGTAGTGCAGTTCTATAGCGGGGCTCGAAGAGCCGCCGGCGACTTCCACGGCGATGAAACCCGAAGGCTCCGCCTCCGAGCCACAAAATTTGCGCCGCCAGTAGCCCAGGGTATGGGCCGCCAGGCCATGTTCCGCGCAAAAAGCTCTTTTGCTGCCTTGGTAGTGGGCATACGCCTCCACTATCGGCCGCATCGCTTCCGATGTCTTTTGCTTCATCTTTTCTCGGTTTGATCCAGCCTAAAGGTCAGAAGGCTTTTTTGCTAATGCAAGATGGGGTTCACCGGACGCTTACACAAAGCCCTGTATGGCTATTATCCGGAGTTGCTACTTGCTGACAGAATATACTTGACTCGGGAAAACCGGAAGTATCTGAAAAACAGAGGTATACGGCACAGCGGAAAGCCGCTGGGCCGGCCAACAGAGCTACCCCGCCATGAGAAGCAAAAGCGAAAGAAAGAGCAAAATAAGCGCTCTGAAATTGAATGGAAGTTCGGCCAGGCAAAATCAAAATATGGGCTGGATGACATCCTGACGCGGCGGAAGGATACTTCCTATGCCTGCATCGGTCTTATCCTGCTGGCAATCAACTTGATAAAGTTGAGTGGGGCAGTTTTTGTATCGTTTTTTAGCTGCTGCATTAGCCTGTGGCACGCGCAATTTTATCGGCATCCGAAAATCGATTCCATCGGCTTTGCCACCGGCCGGGAATGGCGGCTGAAGGAGAGCTTCGCTCTCGCAAGTTAACCGATGGGCAGCCGACTTTTTGAGGACGCCCGACTATAAATCTGGTTTACCATATTTCTCCTCATTTAACCTATTAGACAAATCAATCATTTCCTGCCTTAAGCTTTTGATATCCACCTTTTTATTATTTAGCCTTTTATGAAAAGCCGCTACAATTGTATATATATCTTGTTTGGATACTAAACTAATACCGTTCTCTTCAAAATAACTCTCAAATAATATCATTTGTGCGGAATCTTGCAGTACGATTGCAGCAGCCTCAGTAAATATCTCGGAGTATTGCTCATAACCAATGACTGCTGAATCATAAGGAGCAGCTTTAAACTGTTCTAAAACATCTTTAGGGCTATTTTTCTTTAGATCTTCAAAAAAGGGATCAAGTGGAAAATCACTATTTTCCCTACATCCAAAACTTAATACTAGACATGTAGCTAAGAGTGTGAAATTCAATTTATTTATCATAGCAGAAAATATTATTCAAGATAAATTGCCGTTTTATTTGTCGCTGCAGATTTCGCTGACTCATGAGGCATCAATTCCCTTTTTTCATTATAAATCTTAGCATTGAAGGATTGGACCCAAAAGTGGTTTGGTACTACTAAATAAAGAGTAATTCCCATTTCAAGAGCTGTTTGTATATCACCTTGAGCATATTTCTTTCCAAAACCAACTTCATCAGAAAACACAGCAGATTTATCCCCCCATCGATGAGTATGAATGGCTTCCGAAGCTGCCCACCCTTCAACTGGGGATTCCGATTTTGATAATGTAATTCCGTCAATTCCCTTGCTTCCTTCTATAGTTTTCCCTTTAACAAAGGCATCAAAAGTTGAACCATCTTCATTGGTGAGCTTTTGAGTATACAGAACCATTGCATATTCTCTATCACCATTCGGATCATCGCTATATCTACTACTTAATCCTTGATAAGATCTAGTCCATGCTTTTAAAACGGATTTTTTGTTTTCTTTAGTAGCCACTTGTGCGGGAACACTCATTGACTTGAGCGTTGAATAAGAAAGGTTTTTATAATTAACGCCTATACCATGTGTATTTGATTGAGTTTTAACTACTCGAATAGAATTATCATTCCCTTGTTGTTTTATAAATGATCCATCAGCAGCAAAATATTTTTGTAACCCATGTAAATCAATATGTGCAATCGGCTCAT
>JAGREE010000160.1 GCA_020446675.1 Alphaproteobacteria bacterium
GATGAAGAGGACAGAGGCATCACCTGTGCCCTGCTTCCCCGCGATATTGAAGGACTGACCATTGGCAACAGACATGACCCGATGGGGGTCCCGTTCGCCAATGGCCCGATCCATGGCAAGGATGTGTTTATTCCTGTTTCAGCCATAATCGGCGGGGAAAAAGGTATTGGTAACGGATGGCGTATGCTGGTTGAATCGCTCGCTGCCGGACGGTCAATTTCCCTACCTTCTCTCTCCGTTGGGGCCGCGCAATTATCAACCCGTGTCTGCGGCGCATACGCAACAATAAGGGAACAGTTTGATACGCCCATTGGCCGCTTTGAAGGGGTCGAGGAAATTCTCGCCCGCATTGCCGGATATACATATATGATGGATGCAACCCGCCAGATGACCTGTGCTGCTATTGACGGCGGTGAAAAACCATCCGTCTTATCAGGGACGGTAAAAGCCTATTTAACTGAAGGGATGCGTAAAACCCTTAACGATGCTATGGATCTGAGAGCAGGTGCAGCGATTATTCGCGGACCACAAAATATCCTTTCAAGGGCCTATTCAGCCATCCCCATTGGTATCACAGTCGAGGGATCAAACGTCCTGACCAGATCAATGATCATATACGGTCAGGGCGCAATCAGAAGCCATCCTTATCTATTAAAGGAAATGACCGCATTACAATCAGATGACAAAGCCGGGTTTGATAAATATCTCTGGAAACATATTTTCAATGTCTTCAGTAATTTAACCCGATGTTTCCTGCTTGGTCTTTCGATAAAAACCGGCCTTATTAAGCTTTCCAACAGTCGGATTGAGACATTAGCACAGGCAAAACTGACCTATTTAAGTGCTGCCTTTTCACTGACATCGGATATAGCGCTCGCCACATATGGCGGGGCCTTAAAGCGTAAGGAAATGGTCAGTGGGCGTTTTGCCGATGCTTTCTCCTGGATATATCTGGCCTGCGGCGCCTTAAAAAGACATCATGATGCAAAAGAACGTGATATGGAGCCGATATTGGAATGGTCCATTCAAACCGCCTGTCATAACGCGCATGAAGCCATTCTCGGCAATATTGATAACCTGCCAAATCCGTTTATTCGTATTCTGATAAAAATAATATCATCGCCACTCGGACTGCGGTTTAAGCTTCCTGATGACAAACTGACTAGCACTGTTGCCGCAAGTATTCTTGACGGAGACAAACGCCGCGAAATTTTATCAAATGATGTCTTTGTACCCGGTAAGGATGATCCGGCACTTGGCCGTCTTGAGCAGGCTTTAAAACTCGCTGAAGATAGCCTTCCGCTTAAGAAAAAGCTCAGAATTGCCAGAAAAGAAGGCAAAATCAATGCCCGTTATGGTGAAATGATGATTGCCGAAGGGCTGGAGGCAAAAATAATAACCGACAAGGAAGCAACAGAGCTTAGAAAATATGACAAGCTTGTACTGGATGTGATTAATGTCGATGATTTTGATGTGGCAACCTATAAGACGCTCAAATAAAATCAGCTTATTTACCAACCATATTTTCAGGATTAACCCACTGGTCGAACTGATCTTCGCTTAATAGTTCAAGCGCCAGTGCCGCCTGTTTTAGGGTCAGGTTTTCCGCATAAGCTTTTTTCGCAATTTTTGCCGCATTGTCATATCCGATATGCGGATTTAACGCTGTGACCAGCATAAGTGATTGTTCCATAAGTTCTGCTATTCTGACTTCATTTGCCTGAATACCCGCCAGACAGTTTTTACAGAAACTATTGACCGCGTCTGACAAGAGCCGGATGGATTGAAGCAAATTATAGATCATAACCGGTTTGAAAACATTAAGCTCAAAATGACCGTTTGATCCGGCAATAGTTATCGTAACATGATTGCCCATGACCTGGGCACAAACCTGAGTAAGGGCTTCACACTGGGTCGGGTTAACCTTACCCGGCATTATGGAAGAACCCGGCTCATTTGCCGGCAATATAAGCTCCCCCAGCCCACTGCGCGGGCCACTGGCCAGAAAACGGATATCATTGGCAATTTTCATCAGGCTGGAGGCTATGACATTAAGCACACCTGATGCTTCTACAATTGCGTCATGAGCGGCAATCGCCTCAAATTTATTTTTTGCTGATGTAAAATTAAGATTGGTTATTTTATTGACAGCTTCTGTAAATTTTACAGGAAAGTCAGGATTGGCATTCAATCCGGTGCCTACAGCAGTCCCCCCCTGTGCCAGCTCCATTAATCTCGGCAGGCAGTCGTTTACCCTTTCAATCGCCAGTTCACATTGCCTTTTATATCCGGAAAATTCCTGTCCCAGGGTAATGGGTGTCGCATCCTGTGTGTGGGTTCTGCCGATTTTGATAATATGATCAAATTCCGAAGATTTGGCTGATAGTAGCCCATATATATTTTCAAGTGCCGGAAGCAACTCATTATAAACCTGCTCTGCCGCTGCAATCGACATGGCTGTCGGGAAGCTATCGTTTGAGCTTTGCCCAAGATTGACATGATCATTGGGATGGACCGGATTTTTGCTTCCCCTCACTCCGCCAAGCAGTTCAATAGCCCGGTTGGCGATGACTTCATTGGTGTTCATATTGCTTTGGGTGCCAGATCCCGTTTGCCAGACAACCAGCGGAAACTGATCAGATAGCTTTCCTTCAATCACTTCTTCTGCCGCCTGAATAATTGCAGAGGCAATTTTATGATCCAGAAGTCCCAATTCGGCATTGGCCATGGCCGCCGCTTTTTTCTGAACCCCAAGAGCACGAATTAACGGGATTGGTAATTTTTCCTCACCAATTTTGAAATTTTCAAGCGATCTTTGTGTCTGCGCACCCCAGTATTTATCCTC
>JAGREE010000161.1 GCA_020446675.1 Alphaproteobacteria bacterium
AGGATACGGTGGCGGCGACGGCTTTCTGGTCGCTCGTAAATAATGTTTACCTAGGTACTCAAGAAATGCCACAAATTATCGCTCCTCAGCCGAGCGCAATATGTGGTAATTGCCCCAATGCTTCGAATCCGCCTCCTGACCCCCAAATACAACTTGATAATTGTACTTTGTTTAGCTCGATTAATTGCCGTTGGATCGCGAGTAATACGACAAGATATGGTTTTGGGTTATGCCGAACCGAGCCTATATCCTATGACACTACCCAAAATAATAAATGGATGGCAGGCAGAATATTCTGGGAATTTCGAATAGTTCCAACCTTGTCAAGCCAACAGTACGAGAGCTTTAACCTGACATTTGATGTGACTAGGCAGAAAAAAACCAATACAAGAAAAATAATCTCCGGATCAGGCGACTTCGTTGACGGCCAATCAGAAAATTTCCCCTGGGAGGACCAAAAAGATAATGAAAAGGCTAATGATGATAGCGGTTACAATACCTCTTTAGGCCAAAATGACAACACCCCTTCGCCCTGGGGGATGATATATTCCTTTGATCCACCTGGCTATAATATTCTTGATTTTAATAATGAAAGCCTTGCATTTGTTGTTTACCGGGCTACATTCAAAGAATTTGTACGTATAAAGATCGGAGAATTTAGTACTAATGATCCAACTGGCCCTGGGAATATTGTAGAAGGCTCCCGAGCCTCAATTAAGAACGATTGGCACACCGTTTTTCAACTCCGCCGTTTTTCAAATGGGTTATATAAAATGGAATTGGATATCGCAAATCCCTCAGTCAGCTTCCCAATAAAAGCATCAAACTCCGGAAGTAACGGAACGCTAAATCTCAGTATACCGGATTCTACTTCAGTTTCTACAGGTGGCTATGAGTTAAAGTATAATGCCACCAACAGGACATGGGATACATCCAGGATGGTGAATAATATTCCTGTAACAAGTATGAATATTGTAGAAGGCCCTCCTGGTAGGTGGAATGCCACTTTTGAGGGAATTGGTATTTTAATTGAAGAAGGGAATACTCCATTTATTGCTAACGACCGTTTTACTTATAGCACTTTTGCATCACAGCACCCCCAGGGGAAAGTAAATGAAATGAACCTTAGTAATCAACCATATCCGGTTACTTTACCATATTAAACCATTTAACATGAGATTATTTCTTGATTTTATTTTAGCCATTTTATTTTTTCTCGTGAGCGGCAACAGCAGTTTTTTATGCGCCCAGTCGAGAATAGATTCCATTGAAGCGGAAGTACAGGCATTAAACAAGGACTACCAAAGAGAACTAAACAGGCTTTATCATCAAATGCTTGACGCCTGCAATGACCCCGCTGTACCACGGGAGGAACGGTACCGGGCAAAAATGCTTTTTCATCTGTTTCCCATTGAAGAGAATATGGAGAGGCTATTGGATAGCATAGGCTTCCATCGGTTTTCACTAGAGGATCTATTCTCTGAAGAGTATCCTTACTGGTATAGTTATGGGGTAATGATCCATGAAAACGGGGAAGGGAACCCGGGGGTGATAAATAAAATAATGAAAAAATTAGACGCGCCTCATAGTGATGATGAACTGTTTTTATTTAGCCTGTTGTTCCAGACTTATTTCCATTGGAGTATTATTAAGTCATTGAATAACAAAGAAAAAGCCGCCTGCCTCCGCATCATGGCCAACTCCATCCGTGGTGTTTCCCAGCGGAAGGAAAACCTATTGAAAATTGCGGACATTCTGGAAA
>JAGREE010000022.1 GCA_020446675.1 Alphaproteobacteria bacterium
AGGTTTAATCTGCTTCCATTTCTTTCATTCAATTCACTTCACCATCAAAAAAGGTGGATTTTAGGAATGGCGGCCTTCTAAAACTAGGTAGTTGAGATGAAGCCCAAACGATATTCGATTCTTTTGGCTTTACTGGTTCCATGGCTTGGCTACAGTCAGAGCAGCCGGCTTGACATTGTCACTGAGCAAGCCTGTGCCTGTCTGGAAAAGTTGGATGAAAGCAAGTTGGAAATAGGGCATCTCGATAGGCTGGCAGAAGGCTGCATTATTTCCAGTATCATTGAAAACATTAATTTGTATGACGATATAGTGAATATCGACAGTGTCGCCTATTTAGAGGAAGACGTAACTGATTTTGTTAAGGGAAAAGAAACGGGTGTCATTTTTCGCCTGTTTAGCAACTGCGGCCGGTTCAAAACACTATTTTCCATCATTAGTCAGGCCCAATTAGATGATCAGCTTGTGGAAGTGGTAGGCGCCATCGTTGACGCTCCAAATGAGCATACCATTCGAGTTGATATAGGCAATGGCCAAACGCTGGATTTTTCCCGGGATGACGCATCCAGAGGATTGTACGATATCATTTCCGTAGAAAGGGCGCTGCAAAAAAAAGTAAATATTAAATATCGGGAACTGAAGTATTACAACCCGGATACCCAAAAATATCGAATGGTAAGGAAGATCGTTTCCCTTGACTGGCTGGACCGATTTACCCCCATTTTTGAAGGCAAAAACAAGAATAAAAAAGCGGTAGACTTCATTGGCCAAAGAAAAACAAATGACTCACTGATCATTTATGCTGATATTTTTGACCAATATTTTTCTTCAGGCAATTACAATCCGGCCGCCCATCTGAAGATCATACGGAAATGTGAGCAGGCAGAAACAGGCTCTACCGCTTGCCGTTACACTATTTTTAAATCAAAAAATGTTTCCTCTTTAAGTGATTGGACAGAGGATCAGGTTGTGTATTATCCGGACGTTTATCAGATCAGCATCAGGCAACTGAAAGATAGCATCCAGGTTGAGGAAGAGGTTGCGCCAGCCTATGCACTGACCTATCAGTGGACGGTTTACATCAACCGATCCTGCTCCTTTCCGGTGGAAAAATTTGATGAAAAAGAAGCGCTGCATCTCGTTCTCTCTTATTACGCCTCGCTCACAACCTACATAGAATTTCTGGATGCGGAACGGTCTTACTTTTCCTTGGGATGGCTGGAAAAGCGGACAAATTACCGACAACTCGATAGTATTCTTTCTTCGCAGAAACTCAATTATGATTGCGTCGCAGCGGTAGAAGAGAAAATTGCCCAAAAAGAAAAAGAAAAGGCAGATGCCAATGCGGGTATACTGAACCAGGACACCATCACATTCCAGTATTTCTACCCTGATTATTTCGGCGCCAGGGCAATCCTCGACCATCAAAGGGCTACCCCTAAAAAGAGAATCTTTAAAGAGTATCTAAAATTTGATTACGATGGCCAATGGAGGCTTTTTAACATAGTGAAGCTATCAACCAAAACCTCGTCTGATGGGG
>JAGREE010000162.1 GCA_020446675.1 Alphaproteobacteria bacterium
GGCGGAATCTTTGGCATGATTACAAGATGGCCCAGGAATTAAGAAAAATATATCAACAGATAAAACCGGACCTGATAATCCATTTTACACACAAGCCCAATTTGTATGGCGGATGGGCTGCAAATCAAGGGAATATACCATCACTAGCCGTTGTTACCGGCTTGGGTTATCCTTTTTTGAATCAATCCTGGCTGAGGCGATTAATCATTCGATTTTATCGCATTGCCGCCCGTTATCACCGATTAATCCTTTTTGAAAACACCCAAGACTGTGAATTATTTATTCAGGAGAAAATTCTGGTGCAGCCAGACCAGGGTCATGTCGTGGCTGGCTGCGGAATTGATACTGAGTTTTTCACACCCATGGGAAAGCACTTAACCGGTGAGGGAATAATATTCACTTTCATAGGAAGACTTTTATATGATAAAGGTACCCGTGAATTTGTGGAGGCGGCGCGGCAAGTAAAACAAGCTTACCCATCGACAAGATTCCAACTGATTGGTGAATTGGATCAGGGCAATCCAGCTGCAGTTCATAAAACCGAACTTGTGGACTGGATCCGGCAAAATGCGATCGAATACCTGGGATTCAAAAACGATGTGCGTCCTTATATTGCTGATTCGGATTGCATTGTATTGCCCTCCTACCGGGAAGCGATTGCGCGCAGTTTGACGGAAGCCATGTCCATGGAAAAACCAGTCATTGCGACCGATGTGCCCGGATGCAATGAAATTGTCGACCATGACATCAATGGGCTATTGGTGCCTGTTAAGGACCCACAGTCGCTGGCCAATGCCATGATCAAGATCATTCAGATGCCAGAAAATTTACGCGCCCGAATGGGAAAAGCAGGTCGAGAGAAAATCATTAAGAACTATTCGAATGCTCTGGTCTCCGGGCAATATTTAGATCTTATCCACCAATTGCGCTTCACGCAATAAAGCCCTTAAAAACGCTGTAAAGAAGCTGTTGAATTGTCACTCCCCCATCATATTCTCTATCTTACCTATGCATTCCCACCTTCGCCTTATGTGGGCGCTCGCCGTCATACCGGTCTTTGTCAGGCTTTATCCTCCCAGGTAGACAGGCTCTCCATCTGGACAGGTAATCCACATCCTGACGTTAACTTTCCCGTTTATTCTGTGCAATACCTGCGGCACTTTGACGTGCCGCGATTTATTAAGCCCAAGCCCGGTTATAGTGCGGCACAAGGCAAACCGGGTAAAGCTGTTTCCTGGCTTATCAAATTAAAGAACAGCATTCCATTCTCCATTTTTCTGGGTTTGGGAGGACCCTGGTATGTGCTTCAGGCCTATTGGAAATTTAATCGGATCCCTAAAGCCGATAAACCCGATA
>JAGREE010000023.1 GCA_020446675.1 Alphaproteobacteria bacterium
TGAGAATAGAAAAATAAGGAAAATAGCGGGTAATGATAAATTTGATATTATTGATGCAGATTTTGATGAAAATTATCAACTTGAAGCGTATTATTATAACGGAGATTACCCTAAGCGTATAGCTGTCACAGATAAAATGAAACGGCTGGATAATATTTTTGAAAGTAATTTTCCAGATGCTTTCGTCAGAATTCAAAATCATTCAAAGGACAAGAATAAATATATTATAAGAGTTTCCTCACCAACAGATCCGGGGAGCTATTATTTGCTGGATTTCAGTACCGGTAAAATAATTATGATAGGCTACATTTTTAGAAGCTTGGATGTGGAAAAATTATCTCCTGTAAAAGCGGTTACATATCCCGCACGTGACGGTTTACAAATACATGGGTATTTGAGTGTACCAAAAGGGTCATCAGGAGAAAATATGCCGACAATAATTTTGGTAAATTCAGATATTACATCAAGGTTTTATTGGGGTTTTAATACTTGGGCCGGATTTTTAAATACTAGGGGTTATAACGTCTTGCAGATAAATCAGCGTGGAACATTTGGTTATGGAAATGATTATACTATGGCGGTTTTTTTTGAAGTAGGTGGCGCAATGATTAATGATATTAATGATGGCGCCGACTGGATGTTCGACCAAGGCTATGCTGATCCAAATAAAATATGTATTATGGGAGATAATTTTGGAGGGTATTTTGCTCTACAAGCTAATATTAATAAACCGTCATTCTACAATTGTACTGTATCAATTAATCCAATCGTTAATTTCGTTAATTATGTGAAAATTAGAAAAACTAATTATATTGAGAAACGTGGTGTGGATTTTAAGGCAATGTCCCCATATTTTCGTACTGATGATTATAAGACGCCTTTGCTTTATTTACGAACTCCAAAGAGTGGATACACATTAGAGTTTCTTATTCCAAAAACAACGGCTCGCTATGATTATTATTTATATGAAAAGTTTTTAAAAAAACTCAAAAAAAGTTACGCCAATGTTGACTATATAGACTTGAGAGATCAGGGGGAAAAATATACAGTAAAATTTTTCCAGGAAATCGAGAATTTTCTCGCCAAACATTTAAAGGAGCCGTGAATTGAGTGAAACCGCCGATATCTTTATAATAGGCGGCGGGATAAATGGCTGCGGTATTGCCGCTGATGCAGCGGGGCGGGGGCTATCAGTTATATTGGCTGAGCAGAATGATCTGGCCAGTGGCACGTCGTCAGCAAGCACCAAACTCATTCATGGCGGGCTTCGCTACCTTGAATATTTTGAATTCCGTCTTGTCCATGAAGCGCTGACAGAGCGCGAAGTTTTACTGAATATGGCCCCGCATATCATTAAACCGATGCGGTTTTTATTGCCGCAGAAAGGTCTTCGTCCGGCATGGTTCCTGCGCCTTGGGCTATTTATTTATGACCATCTGGGTGGGCGAAAAATTTTACCGCCGACAAAAACGGTTTCCTTAAAAAAAGAACCATTTTCAGGCGTGCTGGAACCGGGATATAACAAGGCCTATGAATATTCCGACTGCTGGGTTGATGACGCGCGTCTGGTGCTTCTTAATGCCACTGTTGCCCGTGATCATGGCGCCGAAATACTGACCCGTCATAAATGTATGAACGCTGTGCGTAAGGATGGGATATGGCATATCACGGTGCGGGATCAATTAAGCAATGAGGAAAGGTTGATAAAGGCCAAGGTAATCGTTAATGCGGCGGGCCCCTGGGTTGATCAGGTTCTTGGGGATGTTTTTCATCATCATGACCGGAAAATGATCAGGCTGGTAAAAGGCAGCCATATCATCATCAGGAAATTATATGATCATGACCGGGCCTATGTTTTTCAGGGCAAGCAGGGCAGAATTATTTTTGTTATTCCTTATCAGAAAAACTTTACTTTGATCGGCACCACGGATCAGGATTTTAAGGGGGATCTGTCGGATATACATATAGATCAAAGCGAGATCGAGTATTTATGCGAACTTGCCAATGATTATTTTCAAAAGGATATTTTACCCAAAGATGTGATCAGCCATTATGCAGGTGTCCGCCCGCTTTATGATGACGGGGCAACGAAGGCGCAGGCGGCAACAAGAGATTTTGTTCTAAAGCTTGATAAGAAAAATGCCCTGCTGAATATTATTGGCGGAAAAATCACGACATACCGGGCGCTGGCTGAAAAAAGCCTTGATCAGTTAAAGCATTTTTTCCCTGACATGCCGGGGCACTTGACAGCGGGAAGCTCCCTTCCTGGGGGCGATTTTAAATTCGCGGACTATTATCAGAAATATCAGAAATTCTGTTTAGATTATCCGTTTTTAAAACCGGAAATAGCCACCAGATTATTTAGAAGTTACGGAACGCTTGCCTGGAAAGTGCTTGGGGCGGCAAAGTCGGAAGAAGACCTGGGGCAATTTTTTGGCGCGGGCCTTTATGAAAAGGAAGTAGAGTATCTGATTAATAATGAGTGGGTGAAAACCGCCGATGATTTGCTTTGGCGGCGTAGCAAACTCGGGCTTCATATGTCAGAAGAAGAGCAGGAAACGCTTAATAACCGCTTTAACGAAATATGAAATTATTGACATAAACCGTTGTTCACATAATTGTTTATTGCAATATGACTATATTCCATGCACTGTGATTTGAATAAATTCGGGAGAGTGGGATAATGCGTTTATTTATATCAATTTTAGCTTTTATATTTGTATCCATGACAACAGCAATTGCCGCAGAAAAAATCGTCGTCGCACACCGTGGGGCAAGTGGTTATCTCCCTGAGCACACAATGCCGGCAAAGGCGATGGCCTATGCCATGGGACCAGATTATATTGAGCAGGATGTTGTGATGACCAGGGATGACAGGCTGGTCGTTCTACATGATCATTTTCTTGATCAGGTCACGGATGTTCAGGAAAAATTTCCAAACCGCAAAAGGGCCGATGGTCGATATTATGTGATTGATTTTACCCTTGCAGAAATTCTGACCCTTAATGTGTACGAGAGATATCATTTTGATGAAAACGGAAAAAGGGTGGCTTATTTCCCCGGGCGTTTCCCCCTTGGAAAATCTATTTTCAAAGTTCATACGTTAGAAGACGAAATTGAACTTATTCAGGGGCTTAATAAATCTACCGGGCAAAATATCGGCATTTATACGGAATCAAAAAGCGCCGCTTTTCACCTGTCCGAGGGAAAAGATTTAAGTAAAGCCATTCTGCAAACCTTTAAAAAATACGGTTATGACAGCAAGAATAGCAATGCATACTATCAGACCTTTGAATATGATGATCTGAAAAGGGTTCACGATGAACTTCTGCCGGCTCTTGGCATGGATATTAAACTTGTCCAGCTTATGGGGGAAGAGGCCGACTATAAAGAAATGGTAACAAGGGACGGGCTCAAAGCCTTATCAAATTATGCTGATGGTATTGGCCCGAGCATATCCATTATCACCAAGGCAGATGAAAGTGAAGCAGGCTATCATATCACTGATCTGGTAAAGGATGCCCATGATGCAGGGCTTGTGGTTCATCCATATACATTTCGGGCGGAACATTTTGCGATGCCAAAATTTGTCGGAAGTTTGGATGAACTTTTGGACATTTTTTATAATAAAGTCGGGGTTGATGGCGTGTTCAGTGATTTTCCGGATCGTGCCGTCAGGTTTTTGCATAAAAAATAAAAAGGGGTGAGACATCATGATTGGATTATTAAAACCAGCCGCACATATTGAACCCATTGATGAAAGTCGGGTTGATGATGAATATCGTCGCCTCAGGCTTCAGGTGTTCATCGGCATATTCATTGGCTATGCAGGATTTTATCTGGTCCGGAAAAATTTTACTCTGGCGATGCCGTCATTGATTGAGGAAGGGTTTACCAGAACTGAACTAGGATTTGCCCTGTCCGGTGTTGCTATTGCTTACGGTGTTTCAAAATTTATTATGGGCAGCGTGTCCGACCGCAGCAATGCCCGCTATTTTATGGCACTTGGCCTCATGGCATCTGCACTAACAATGATTATGATGGGAACGATGGCCTGGGCCACTAGCACAGTTGCTATTATGTTTACATTGCTGCTCATTAACGGCTGGTTTCAGGGCATGGGATGGCCACCGTCCGGCAGGGTGATGGTGCATTGGTTTTCACCGTCAGAACGCGGTACAAAAATGGCGATCTGGAATGTTGCTCATAATGTTGGCGGTGGCATGGTTGGAATATTGGCGATTTGGGGAATGAAGATTTTTAATGATTATCACTCGGTTTTTTATTTTCATGGCATGTTTGCCGTCGCGATTTCCCTGTTTATCCTTTATATGGTGCGTGATACACCGCAGTCACAAGGCTTACCGACAATCGAAGAATATCATCATAATTACCCGACAGCATTTGAATATAACAAAAATCATGAAAAGGAATTTTCGGCGAAAGAAATTTTTCTGGAATATGTTCTGAATAATAAATTACTTTGGGCAATTGCGGTGGCCAACGCCTTTGTTTATCTGGTCAGGTACGGCGTGCTTGACTGGGCCCCGACATATTTAAGCGAAGTAAAAGGGTTTTCATTTAATGAAAGCGGTATTGGCTATGCCCTTTATGAATGGGCCGGAATTCCGGGAACCATTATCTGCGGCTGGATTTCGGACAAATATTTTAATGCTCATCGTTCCCCCGTTTTGGTTATTTTTATGGCGATTACTATGGTGTGTGTGTTTATTTACTGGCTAAATCCGGCAGGTAATCCTGGCCTGGATATTGCCATGCTGGTTGCCATCGGATTTTTTATATATGGTCCTGTTATGCTTATTGGTCTTTTTGCTCTCGATCTTGTGCCGAAAAAAGCGGCGGGTACCGCTGCAGGATTTACGGGTCTTTTTGGCTATGTCGGTGGAACGGTGTCAGCCAATATCGCCATTGGCTATGCTGTTGATAAGGCCGGATGGGATGCTGGATTTATGCTTATCGTCGGGTCATGCATTATTGCGATCATCCTAGTCTCACTCACGATGAAGGCAGAAAGACACGCACGGAGCTAAGCGTTTAATGACTTATATTAATGGGCATTCTTACTAATGAAACCGACAAAAACGGTGCCGATTAAAATTTGAAGATCAAAAAATAATGACCAGTTTTCGGCATAATAGACATCATACTTTACCCGACTTTCCATTTTATCAACGGTGTCCGTGATCCCCCGGAAACCATTAATCTGGGCCCAGCCGGTAATGCCGGGTTTGACCCGGTGGCGGGCAAAATAACCGTCAATAACTTTTGCATAATCTTCATTATGATCAACCGCATGGGGGCGGGGACCCACCAGCGACATGCTGCCGTTTAGGACATTGAAAATCTGTGGCAGTTCATCAAGGCTGGTTTTTCGGATAAATTTCCCAACCCTAGTAACGCGCGCGTCATCTTTGGTCGCCTGTTTGGTTTTTCCTTCCTGAACAGGGTTATGGGTCATTGATCTAAATTTATAAATTTCAAAAATTTTATTATTATAGCCGTATCTTTTCTGACGGAAAATGACGGGACCGGGGCTTTCAATCCAGATTGCAGCAGCAATGATCAACATCAGCGGTGCAAAAATGATAAGGGCGATCAGGGAGAATATTATATCCTCAACCTTTTTGATAAAAATCATCCAGTCAGAAAAGGGGGTTTTGACTACTTCAATCATCGGAATACCGATAAAATGATTGGTTGATGGCTTATAGGGAATGCGGTAACCGACCAGATCAGAACTTAAATAAATATGTACCGGCAATTCCCGCAGTTTTCTTGCAATATTATAGAGACGGTCATCAGCACTCCAGGGAAGGGTGATGATGACATCATCAACTTCATTATTTCTGATATACCGGGTCAGTTCATCAAGATTACCGAGCACCGGATAGCCACGAACCTCTGGTCCTGCCCGTTCTTTGCGATCATCAAAGATGCCAATGATATTATTGAGCTTGGGATATTCACCTTCAATTTTATCAATAAGCATTTCGGCTCGGCGATCACTGCCGACAATAATAACATTTCTGGAGAAAAGCTTGTTTTTCGCCATTGTTTTTATGACGTAATACCCGACAATACGCCCTAAAATAACGAATGTGATAGAACTTGTAATAAAATAATAGACCCATTGTTTGTTAAAATAATCTGTTACAGATAGCGAAAAGGCAATAGAAATAAACAAGCAGAATGCCGTTGCCAGTACCACAATAAATTTTAGCATATTCTGATATGGGTTTATAAATGTTTCAAATGTATAAAGGCTGGCAAAATGGGACAGAAACCACGTTGAAAAAACAACAAAAATAATTGCAGATGAATAAATTTTTGAGTTCACAACCGAAAAATTGAAAATAAGATAATAACAGATTGCCCCACTTGCAATTATCCAGAGGCCATCAAATATGACATAAAGAACGGTCAGAACGGCATTGGAAATAGGTATATTTCGAAAAGAGCCGCGTTTTTCCTTTAAATTTGTTTTATTATGCGTCAAAAAAATTACCTTTTACACGTTTAACCTTACACGGATATAAAAATTTAGCGCTATATTATGCACAGTTCATGAATAAGCAATTAATAGTTCGGGTTTTTCATCAAAGATTAGCTATAAATGAAAAATACTTAAAATTTATGAAAAATTTTATGTTCAAGGGCTTTATTATGCTATATAAGGAGAATCTGAATGACATATTGGTTTTGAGTATTAAATAAACCATGTGTCCCAAAGTAGGATTGTTAATTTAAAACTGTTAAAAATCTTTACAATTGGGTATGTTGGTTATATGTGGCTCATGATTAATGTGTTGAAAATAAAGGGTAAAATAAAGTTGGCATGATTATTGCTATTATTGAGTGTGATAAGTTTGGTGATTAGTTTTAGCCAATTATTATAAAAAAATTCTAAATAACCGTTGAGGAACGAAAGTTATGTTTAAAAAATTATATATTGTACTTAGTGCTCTTGTCGTATCGACATTTATAGCGGTAAGCGGTGCGCAGGCAGTTCCTGTAGACCCGAGCTTTTTTGATAGCTATAATAGAGACGTAAACGCACAATATGTCATTAATAATGGGTCTGCTATTAATGATTCATATGAATTTACTGCAACAGATTTTACAAACCTTAGTTTTGCTATCAGTGTGAACCACCCTACAGCATTAAATAACTTCGGTATTAAAAACCTAACCCTGACATGGGATCTTGGTGGCGTTCAATTTGTTACGGACAATTTAGGGAAGATGTTTACAAATCCATTTCCTGAATTTTTCCACGCTTTGACTAATCAAACTGGTACTTTGACTGTTACAGGTGACTTCCTGTCTAACGGTGGTGGGTATTCACTAACAGTGGCAGCTGTTCCACTTCCACCTGCTTTGATTGCCTTCTCAACTGCGATGCTTGGCGTTGGTTTCCTTGCTCGCCGCAGAAGAAAAACTAAAGCAGTATTTGCATAATTAAATTCCTCCCGGGGCGTATAATCTAAATTATACGTCCCCGGTTTCGGGGTTTAATCTTTGGCTAATAATTTAAATGTCAGGTGCAATGCGCCTGATTTTTTGCGTCTGGATGTTTTTTTGGCGGGACTGATTAGTCAATAGGTCTGAAAAGCTTTTTGTTTTTATGCTGACAGGTTTATTTTCCAAATAGCCATTTTTCTATCTCGTTAAATTTGAATTGGGGTATAGAAAAATCAATTTGTCTTCACTAAATTGCTATAAGTTTTGTTAATTTTAACCTCTTAAAAAGTTCGGAAGTTACACTCTTACGGACAAAGAAAGAAATGTTAATTATCAAATGTTAATTATTTTATTTTATAAAAAGGTAAAATATTATAACTTAGTGAAAATTATAAAGAGAACTGGTTGAAATATAAATGAAATCTATATCACTGCTCATATTGGCCTTTGCCGGATTGCTCATTGGAACATCTACACTGCAGGCGCAGTCATTAACCGGGTATACTTTAAATCCTGGTGATCAGCTTCAAATATCTGTCTGGCGCGAAGATACTTTGGACAAGGAAGTTACTGTTCTTCCGGATGGCCATATAACATTTCCACTGATTGGCAGTATCAATGTTGTGGGAGTTTCCAGTATCGAGCTTGAGAAGATAATAGAAGAAAAGCTTTCCGATACCATTCCCGGAGCAGAGGTGACCGTTCTTGTTCTCTCAGTCACGGGAAACAGGGTTTATGTAATTGGCAAGGTCCTTAAGCCGGGAGAATTCATTATGAGTTCCCAAATGACTGTTGCGCAGGTTTTAAGTCTTGCTGGTGGCCTTGACCGTTTCGCAGATGGCGGCGGTATAAAAGTTCAAAGAATAGAAAATGGTAAAGTCATATATTTCCAATATAATTATAATGACTTGCTTTCAGGCAAAAATATTGATTCAATGAGCTTTATTTTAAAAGCGGGTGATGTGGTTATTGTTCCGTAAATGACATTAAAATCAAATAAGGGTGATCAAAAGTGACCAGAAAAATAATAATAAATAAAAAACCAATGAGGGCTGTCATAGGACGGTTATTTCTTGGTGTTTGCTCTGCAGCCTTATTGTCGGCACAATATGCCACTGCGGCAGAAACGGATACAACTTTTGGCATATCTGCTGATGGCTCATATGATGATAACCGTTATCTTAGCAACACAAATAAACAATCAGTCTATATTTTAAACGTAAGACCGACCGTTGGCTTGACGTTAGAGAATGAAGGGTCACAGACAACCTTTACCGCCTATGGTGCTTATGAATTGTCATCGGATCAGGCAGTACAGAAAGACAGATTTAATTTTGGCGCAGGTGTAAATGGTGTATATGAATATGAATATTCGACACTAACTTTGGGCGGCGGATTTGATCGACAATCGGTCTTTGAAACCGAGTTTCTTGATACCGGTATTTATGCTGGAAATAATGGCACCAGGGACCGGGGAAATGCCTCATTCGGGTATAAAACCAGTTTAAATGAAACCTGGTCGTTAAGACTATCTGACAATTTTCAAATACTCGATTATTCAACCACAAATTATAATAATTACTGGAGCAATATTGCCGGTGTAGGCCTGGATGTGGCACTTAATGAGAGAACATCGCTGGTTCAGAATTTCTCCTACCTTCACTATGAACCCGATAATATCTTTATGAGGCCATTAAACACCTATAGCTATCTGGCCGGTTTAAGTTATGAATTTGACGAAAATACGCTTCTTACAGTGACAGGCGGGGCAACTTACTTTTCAGGCGATTATCGCTGGAGCGCTATCGTTGAATTAAACCATGAGCTTGAAAATAACCAAATATCATTGCGGGGCGCTCGGGAATTGCTACCAAGCGGACTTGGCGGCGTAAGGCAATCAGATTCTGTCGAGTTTAACACGACTTATAATTTCTCTGAATCCGTAAATTACGGTCTTTCTGCATCCTGGCGTCGCAGTAAAGATCTGAATAATATTGCCCAGCTTAAAAATGAATTTATTGGACTTAGTCCCTGGGTAAGTTTTGAAGTGATGAGAGATTTGAACATAAGACTGCGTTATCATCTGCGCCGTCAAAGAATAGGTCTGGGCAATGACTGGGGCATTTCAAATCTTTTCTCAATTTCCATAGCATATTAAAAGGCCGGATTGAAATGGAATATTCTGAAGCAGAGTTAACATTAAGAGATTATTTCGCAATATTAAAGCGGCGATATCTATTTTTGATAATTCCGTTTGTGCTTGTCTTAACGGTTAGTGTTGGTGTGGCTCTACTTATGGCGCCGGTTTACCAGTCAACCGGTACAATTATGGTTGAATCGCAGCAGATACCGGATAACTTTGTTCAATCAACAGTCACCAGTTATGCAGATGAAAGAATTGGCGTCATTACCCAAAGGGTGATGATCCGTGAAAATCTTCTGAGAATTATTGATAAATTTAATCTGTTTGGGGATGACAGAAGAAGTATTCCGGCATCGGATCTGGTTGATCGGATGCGTAATATGGTTTCAGTGGAAATCATCAGTGCCGACGTTCAGGGACAGAAAAATAATGGGAAAACGGCTATTGCGTTTAGAATATCGGTTGAGCATAGCAAACCTAATCTCGCTTTTAGTGTTGCCAATGAATTTGTAACACTTTTCCTGGATGAAAATGTCAGAAACAGAATTTCCCGTGCTTCGGAAACAACGGATTTCCTGAATAACGAAACGACAAAGCTTAAAAATCAGCTTGAAGATATTGAAAATCAGGTCGCCGACTACAAGCAGAAAAATAGCAGTGCACTGCCGGAGCATCTCGACCTGCGTATTAATCAGCGGGAGCGTGCTGTTCGGGCAGCAGAGGATATTGATCTTTCCATTAAAACGCTGGAATCGCAGAAAAGTCTGCTTGAAATTGATCTGTCTTCAAGGACCTATAGTTCGGATAACGGTCAAAATGAAATTTCCGCCAATCCGGAACAGGAACTGGCTAAACTTGAAGCACAGTTGGCTGAAAAATCAACAATTTATGGTGACGCGCATCCGGATATTGTTTCTCTGAAAAGGAAAATCAGTCAGCTAAAAGAAAAAATAGCCGCCGGAGGTGATGATGCCGACGGTTCACAGGAAATTGTCGGGGATCCGGTTGCCGCAAAAATACAGTCGAGAATTGCATCAATTGACGATACAATCAAATCTCAACTGGCACTTAAAAAAGAATTGGAACAAAATATTGCCGATCTGGAGAAAACCATAATCCAGACACCTCAGGTGGAAAGAGGGCTCAGGGCACTTAACCGAAATTACGAAAATGCTTTGGCGCAATATGAATCCATTAAAGCAAAACTTATGGATGCGCAGCTTTCTGAAAGTCTGGAAGAAGAAAAGAAAGCGGAACGTTTTCTGGTTCTTGAACCACCTGTTCTTGCGGAAAAACCAATCCGTCCCAACAGACAGAAAATTATTATGCTGGGCTTTTTGCTCGCGGTCGCGGCAGGTGTTGGTGCCATATTCCTTATCGAAATGATTGATGGAAGCGTTTATGGCATGGCAAGACTTACTGAAGCAGTCCAGCAGCAACCGCTTGCCAATATCCCGTATATTGATACTTGGGAAGAGACAGCCCAAAACAAAAACCGAATTAAAATAATAGCCGGATTTTCTGTAGCCAGTATTGTTTGTGCGTTAGTTTTGGTGCATTTCTTATATTTACCGCTCGATATCTTCTTTTTTAAAGTTTGGTCGAGGATCAGTTGATTTCCAGGAATTTGAAAGGGAAGCGTAATGGAGCGTATTAAACAAGCCATTGAAAAAGTAAAAAAACAGAATCTTGCCGCTGGTATTACCCCCCAAAGTGGCAAGAATAAAAGATCTAATGGCGCATCAAAAGGCCCTGATGAATTTTCATATGTAAACACGAAAACGATTGAACTTGATCCTGCTCATCTGGAAAAGAACCGGATTATCGTTTATAATCAACAGGATGTGAAGTCGACCATTTTTGATATTCTCCGTACCAAAATATTATCAAAAATGCAGGAAAATGGCTGGAAAACCATTGCGGTTACGTCGCCGACACAGGGCTGTGGAAAAACGGTTATCTCTGTTAATCTGGCAATTTCTATGGCCAGATATAATGACTTTTCAATCATGCTTGCTGATTTTGATCTTAAAAAGCCAGAAGTTTCCAAAAATCTTGGTCTCATCACCAAACATTCAATAATGGATTATTTTGATGGTAAGGTGGAACTGGAAGAAATGCTTGTTAATCCCGGCATTCAAAGGCTCGTGGTCCTGCCAAATAACAAAGCCTATAAGGATAGTTCGGCTCTAATGTCGTCCAGAAAAATGGCGGCATTTGTTGAGGAAGTCAAAGACCGCTATGCATCCAGAATAATTATATTTGATTTGCCGCCGCTTCTTGCCACAGATGATGCAATTGCCTTTATACCAAATGTTGATTGCGTTTTGCTGGTCGTGGGCAATGGGATGTGCTCAAAATCGGAAATTGAAGAAAGTATGCGCCTTTTAAGCAGCAAGAAACTGCTTGGTACCGTTTTGAATAAATCCGACGATGAATGGCGTGGATATACCTGATCCTTATTATCTTCGGTTTGTTTCCAGAATATGATTGATGACTTCTGTTTTTGCAATCCTGATGAATGCGCAGGCCAGTCCAAGCAAGCTCCAGTAATATTGTTGAGAAATACTGATGCCGCTCATGGTGAAAATTGTAACCATCACACCAATAATTGTGGCAAATAAGGCCCTGTCCATAACTAAAAGGTCGCGAAACTTTATGTTTTGTTTAAGTGTGGGCATTAATTTATACATTTTATAAAGTATTGCGGCAAATATTGATAAAAACAGGCCAAGCCCGATTAGTCCGCTGGAAAGGGCAATCACTAGATAGCTATTGACAATATCGATAATTCCTTCGCCCTGTCGCATGGTTTCCATTTCGGGGGTATCCAGATAATTAGCAGAGCCAAAGAACGGGTTTCTTTTTATTACGATCCATGATTGATCAAGAAGTTGTTGGCGGTAACTAATCGTGCTAACCGCATGGATATTTTCATCATTGCTGACAAAAGGAATTAGCTCGATAAAACTTTTCCCAGCCTGTGTTGTTGATAATATAGCCAGAACAAAAAAGCCACCAAACATTAATTTTGTTAGTTTACCGATCGCTTTTTGACCGGTCAGCAAAAAGACAAGTATCATGGCAACGGCACCAACCCATGGTCCCCGGGACAGGCTGGCGAGGAGCCCGCCAATAAAGACGGTAATACCAATCCAATATTGCTGACGCATTTTTTTTTGTATTTTCGGATAAAAATATAAATAGAGTCCAAGTCCGATGGCTGAAATATAACCAAGCACAATCGGGTGACCCAAAGCCGCAGAGGCGCGTAACAAATTATTTCGGCTAAGATAATTTCCGACCCCCCATTTCAACCCAAGGGCATTAATCGCCCCATTATAAAGATGCCAGCCTTTTAAGGTTTCAGCGACGCCAATGATGGACTGGAGGAAAATACCCAAAATGGCTGCAAACATAATTTTCTTAAGATCATCTGCTTTATGCACCGTTCTGCCAACCGCATAAAACGGAATGATAGTCGCCAGTGCAGTAATGGTGCTAAATCTCAGGGCATTGGTGACGTTTGTATCCCTGAAGGCAATACCGACAAGCAGCAAAAAATATACAAATGCCAGTATATTTACGGATTTATTGACGTTTAGGCCACGCCTGCTACTAATTAATAGCGGTAAGAGCAGAACCAGAATTATGACATGATGCGGCCCTGTATAAATGAAATAATTGATGATACCAAAGCCCGGCACCATAACCGTAGCGGCGGGAATTGATGGCAATAGCAGAAAAAACAGGCATAATTTCAGAATGGGATTATTCCTGGTCAGAAATATCAGAAAAATAGACAGTGTGATCGCATATAGCCAGAAATTAGGGGCCAGAAATGCGAGAAAAGTTGTAAAAACCCAAACCGAAATCCAGGTTTTAACATCCTTTTTTAGCCCCTCTGATGACGAATAGCGTAAAAACAGGAAGAGAGGAACGCTGACAATAACAGCAATAAATATCAGCGCTCTAATTTCTTCTGACATTAAATTCCAGTCCGTTAATTAAATTAATACTACATTGATATATAAAGTTGGCATTTGCAATTATATATTGGTAATTGATGTTATATATGAGCCGGATAAACAAAAGTCTAATAAATAAACTATAAAAGCGGGAATGAATTCCAATCGTGGAAAATATGGTGGAAAATAAAAAAAACCTGTGGTCGCGTGTTATTAAAGCCGGTCTATGGGCACTTACCGGTTTTGGCATGAGCCAGGTCATTCGGTTGGCAAATAACCTGATAATGACCCGGCTTCTTGTTCCGGAAATGTTCGGAATTATGGCATTGGCCCAGGTTTTTTTGTTTATGATGACACTGATTTCCGATATCGGCATCAGGCCCAGTATTATAAGAAGCAAACGCGGTGATGACCCGCATTTCATCAATACAGCCTGGACTATTCAGATAATAAGAGGGGTCATTGTTACTGTTCTGGTTCTTCTGGTTGCTCTCATTATAAAATTTGCCAATGACTTTGGACTTTTTTCTGAAAATTCCGCTTATACGGATCCTGAACTTCCAATGATTATTGCAGCTATGTCCCTGACATCTCTAATTAATGGCTTTTCCTCCATTAACCTTGTTTTAGCCAACAGAAAAATGCTGTTGGGCAGGCTGACGATTATTCAGATTTTCTCGCAAATTGCCGGAATTATTATAATGATTGCCTGGGCTTTATTCATTGAAAGATCGGTCTGGGCGCTTGTTTCCGGGGCAATATTATCATCCCTGATCTTAACAATCATGTCTCATACGTCATTTCCTGGAGCCAAAAGCAGGATTGAATGGAAAAGCGATGTATTTTGGGAAATTTTTCATTACGGAAAATGGATATTGGTTTCCAGTTTAATATCGGCATTTCTGGCGCAGGGGGATCGGCTTATCCTGGGAAATCTGGTATCCGGCGAAATCCTTGGTATATACGCCATTGCCTATTTTCTGGCGTCCGCTGTAAACCAGGCCATTTTAAAATTAAATTTCACCGTCTTTTTTCCGCTTTTTAGTGAAATAAATCGTGAGAGTGAAAAGGAAATTGCCTCAACTTATTATAAAGTCAGACGGGTATCTGATGGTATTTCAATGTCTTTGGCAGGTTTTTTATTTGTTTCCGGAGAAGCAATTGTAAATTTACTTTTCGATCAGCGATATCATGATGCAGGCTGGATGCTCTCTGTATTGTCGTTTTCACTTTTATTTACTGGAACAAGTATATCCAATGCACTTTATTTTTCCGTCGATAAGCCAAAATATCCTTCAATAAAAGCCGTCATAGATACCGTAATTTTGCTTGGCGGGTTGCCGTTTATTTTTAAGATCGGTGGATTTGAATGGTCAGTTTGGCTGCTTGCACTTTATTTAATGGGCAGTTTACCACTGGACCTATATCTCAAAAATAAACTTGGGGTCTTAAATATTGTAAAAGAATTTTATATGCTGCCGATTATGCTGGCCGGGGGAGCAGTGGGATATTTATTTAATAAATTTATTTCCCTGATCATTTCGTGATTTTTTAAAATCATTTAAAACAATGATTTATTTAATCAATTCGCGTATATAAGCAAAGCATATTAATATAAATGAAAGAAATCTCTACTATTAATAGGGATCAAAGATCATAAGCGTATGAAAGTCTGAAAATGTTATATGAAACCCAGTTTGAAAATATCTTTGACGCCAATGATGATATTGATCTGAGTAGCTATGAGAAGCGTGTAAAAGAATTTTTAACCACGCTACGTGAAAAGCGTAAATATGGAAACAACAGACGCAAATTTTTATACCCTTATCTTCAGCTTCCCAGTGAACGGGATGATCTGACGGAAATCCGCAGAACCGCTGACAGAATTTCAAAAAGATTTAAAGACGTTGTGGTGCTGGGAACCGGGGGATCGAGCCTTGGCGCACAAATGCTTGTCGCGCTTACCGGCGAGCAGATCTATGTGCCAAATGGCAAGGCGCGTATTCACTTTCCTGATAATCTTGGCCCCCATACAATGCATCAACTGATTTCTGAGCTCGATCTCGGGAATACCCATTTTTTGGTCATTTCAAAGTCGGGCGGAACAGCAGAAACAATTGCCCAGATGTTGGCCTGTTTTTCTTATATGAGGGCGCTTGTTGGCGACAATGAAATTCAAAACCATTTTACGGTCATTGTGCAGCCGGGGAAAAGTTTCCTTCATGATTTTGCCGTTAAATGGCGATTGCCAATTCATTATCATGACCCGGATCTTGGGGGGCGTTTTTCTGTGCTTTCAATTGTCGGGCTGTTACCGGCCATGATCGTCGGACTTGATGTTGTTGCATTGCGTGATGGGGCACAACAGGTTCTCAACCGAATGATGAATGCCGAAAAAATTACTGAAATGGCCCCGGCGATGGGGGCGATTGCCGTTTATGAATTACAGAAAAACCGTAATATCAATATCAATGTAATGATGCCCTATGAATGTCGGCTGACCGGATTTTCAAATTGGTATAAGCAGCTTTGGGCGGAAAGCCTTGGCAAAAAAGGCAAGGGAACAACCCCTTTCAGTGCTCTTGGTCCCATGGATCAGCACAGTCAGCTTCAGTTATTTCTTGATGGACCGAATGACAAATACTTCACCGTTATCACCGTATCAAGCAAAGGTGAGGGACCAACCATCGATTCAATGCTGATAGAGGATAAAGATTTTTATTTTATGGCCGGATCAACCATTGGTGATCTGGTGGAGGCAGAAGCAGACAGCACAGTTGAGGCTCTTGGGGAGCGGGGAAAACCCATTCGCCAGATAAAGATCCGTGAAATTAATGAGCGTATATTAGGGGCGCTGATCATGCATTTCATTCTGGAAACCATCATCACAGCAGAATTGCTTGGGGTAAATCCACATGACCAGCCATCTGTTGAATATGGAAAGAATCTGACCAAGGAATATTTGTCGAGACTACATAACGTTAATCAGACCATATCTGTTCCGGGTGCCAATATTTTGCCAAAAAAAGGGGCTAAGAAGGCGTCCTCAACAAATAAGGGGAAAGTTAAATGAAGCCGGTAAGAAAAGCCGTATTTCCGGTTGGCGGAATGGGAACAAGATTCCTGCCGGCAACAAAATCAATGCCCAAGGAAATGTTGCCGGTTGTTGATAAGCCGCTCATCCAATATGCGGTTGAGGAAGCAAGAGCAGCCGGAATTGAAGAAATCATATTTGTGACCGGGCGCGGTAAAGCCGCCATCGAAAATCATTTTGATCATTCCTATGAGCTGGAAGATATGCTGGCTAAGAAAAATAAAACGGAGATTCTGGATCAGCTAATCAATCTTCTGCCAAATGAAGGCAGTATTTCCTATACCCGTCAGCAGGAAGCCCTTGGGCTTGGTCACGCCATTTACTGCGCCAAGAATATCGTCGGCAATGAACCATTTGCTGTGCTTCTTGCGGATGATCTGGTAAATTCTTCCACCCCCTGTCTTAAACAGATGATAGACCTTTATAATGAAAAAGGCGGTAATGTTGTGGCGATTGAGGAGGTGCCGCGGGAAAAAACGTCAAGCTACGGAATTCTTGATGTTGCAGGAAGGGACGGAAAAGTTATTGAAGTCAAGGGACTGGTTGAAAAGCCGGACCCAAAAGATGCGCCGTCCAATTTTTCCATCATCGGCAGATATATTCTGCAGCCGGAAGTCTTCAGCCACCTGGAGAAAAAAGTGATCGGGGCAGGCGGGGAAATCCAACTGACTGATGCCATGGCACAAATGCTGGGTCATATTCCGTTTCACGGCTTGCTTTTCGATGGTGAGCGCTTTGATTGCGGGGATAAAACCGGATTTATTTTGGCAAATATTGCTTTTGCAATGGCCCGTGAAGACATGCGGGACGGTATCAAAGATTATTTGGCTAAGAATAAGGACAGACTTTAAACTGGCCCTCGGTAAGAATGTTCTTTATGGATTATATTGAAAAAATCAGAGAGAAAATTAAAAACCCGGAATCCGTAGAAATATTGACGGAGGATTTGATGTGGCAGCATCAGGGCCCCTTGCTATGGAAAGCGGATAGGTTTGATGGAATGCCCGCATTTTATCCGGTTTATAAATATAAAGAGTATTATTCCTATTCGCCATTGGCGCTTATTCTTCATAAAAATAATCTCCATTTAAACCCTGCCGCCGTAAAAAAATTAAACTTAAAAGAGTTTATTTTGCTTGGCCATGACACACCCATTGATCTGGATATTGAACGAATTGGTGCTTCACATGGATTTACCAGGGAAATTACCGATGCGGATAATTATTGCAGGATGCTGGTGGATGCAATCAAATTGGACATTGCCGAGATAGAAAAGCTTAACCCCGGTTTTGTAAATGTGATCATGTGTGGGGGCAAGGATAGTCTTAATCTTCTGTTGCTTCCCTGGAAAAATCCGGTTGTCGCCTATAGTGCGGAACCGAATTATCCGCTTGTCTGTGAATTTGTAAAAGCTAATAACCTTGATATAGAAGTCCATCGTCTGGAAGACAGTTTTGATGATGACTATCTGCAGGAGGAAATTGCCGAACTATGCTGCAGACTGGACACTGTCCATTGGCGTTGGGGGCATCACATTAAGAAAATATCCGATCAATATTCCAAAAAACTGATTATTTGGAAAGGTCAGATGGCCGATGCTTACTTCTCACCTCGGTGGAAGACCTATATTTATCCTGAAAATGAACCAAGGCTCTTTTTCTGTAAAGTTTATAAAAAGCTATCACCATTTCTGCCCATGTTTTTGTCCGTGCCATTCGGACACTTGATCAGCAGGATGGTTGAGGATACAGTATGGACTAAAGGGGCAATTTCGCAGGGGGATCATATGGCCTTTATCAGGGCGTTAACGGATACCCTCGTATTATCGGCATATCATGGGAAAAATGTGCAAAAAGTCTTGTCATCAGTTGATCTGGCAAAAGCCGTTCAAAAAGATGTAAGAATGAAAATAGGGGAAATGCTTCACGGCAGGCCGGTTATATATCCATCCCATAACCCGTCGCCGAATTTGTCGGTATTTAGGGAAGGGGCATATAAGCCGGAGAAGTTTATAGCTCTGCTTAAAAAACATGATGTGGATATTATCGCGCCAAAAGGGGTGCCAGGAAATGGTCACTGACTATATTGAAAAACTAAGAACGAAAATTAAAGACATCCGGCAGGTTCCATGCCTTACCGAAGAAATGGTATGGCATCATCATGATCATTATATCTGGCAGGCAGAAAAATTTGAAGGATTGCCGTCATTTTATAATGTCTACCGGTATAAGGATTATTATTCATTTTCCATACTGGCGCTTATTGTGCTTAAAAATAATATGAAGCTTAATCAAACGGCTGTTGATACAATTTTTGCAAAAAATTTCGCAAATCACCCGGGAAATTACACCATTGATGAGGAAATCGTTAAAATTGGCGCCCCTCATGATTGTCGCTTTGACATAACCGATATTGACGACTATTGCCAACTGACAGCAGAAGCCCTGAAAAAAGACATAAAAATAATCGAAGAGAAAAACCCCGGAAAAACGAATATCATCATGTGCGGCGGCAAGGACAGTATGAACCTGCTTTTGCTGCCGTGGCAAAATCCGGTCGTTGCCTTAAGTGCTGAGCCGAATTATCCGCTTGTTCAGGAATTTGTAAATAAGAATAAACTGAATATTGATGTAATGAAGCTGGAAGACAGCAAGGACGAGGTCGAGCTTGATTATGAAGTCGTTGAAGCCTGTTGTCGGGCTGATCTGGCCCATTGGCGATGGGGGGCGGATTTAAGAAAAATTGCGGAAACATATCAGCATGAAGCCATTATATGGAAAGGCCAGCTTGGGGACGTTTATTATACCAATGACTGGAAAAATTTTATTACGCCTTATGTGGAACCGCAGCGGACATTCAGGCGACTTTATAAAAAATTCTCTTATCTCCTGCCGTTTTTTATAAATAAGAAAATTGGTCACATTTTTCAGCCGATTGTCATCCGGCGGGTTTGGGAAGTCTGCAGCAGTCTTCAGGGCGGCCATATGTCATTTTTGCGGGGACTTATGGATATGCTGGTATTATCCGCCTATCATGGACCAAATATGTCAGCGCTTATTCAGAAAGCCGATTTAGGTGCTTTGTGCCAGTATGATATCAGGCCGAAAATAGGAAAATTGCTTTTGGGTCGTGATGTTTATTATCCGGACAGCAACCCGACACCAAAAATGTCTGAGTTCAGAGCGGGATTACATTTACCGGAAAATTTTTGTCGACTTCTGGAACAGGCTGGTATTGAAGTTATCCGTTCGACCCAATGAAAAATTTAAAACTATCAATATTTTAACCACTTCATTATAAAATATTCTAATGAATAAAGATGATGCAACAGCAGTAAACAGCATGGTTAATAATGCAGGGGTTGTCATAATTGGGCGTAATGAGGGCCAGCGGCTGAATGCCTGCATTACGTCAGTTTTAAGAAGCGGGGCAAAACATATTGTTTATGTAGACTCCTGTTCTTCAGACGGTAGCGCAGAGCTGGCAAAATCCTTTAAAATTGATGTTATTGAGCTTGATGGTCAGTTTCCATTAACCGCCGCTCGGGCCAGAAATGCCGGTTTTAAGTTCCTAGATGAAACTGTTGAAGGGCTTAAATATGTGCATTTTATTGATGGTGATTGTGAGATGGATGAAAATTGGCTTGGATCTGCGATTACGGCCTTTGATGTGTCGCCGGATGTTGCGGTTATTTGTGGCCGGCTACGCGAAAAATACCGTGAAAAATCCCTTTATAACCGGCTTTGTGATATGGCCTGGTATATTAAGCCTGGTGAAATTAATTCCTGCGGCGGCATAGCCACTATAAGAGCTGATATTTTCCAGAAACATAATGGATTTAACACAAATCTGATCGCGGGCGAAGAGCCGGAATTTTATCATCGTCTTAGAAAAGCGGGACAGAGGATTTTGTGTCTTGATGCGCCCATGGGCTTTCATGATGCGGCCATGATGCACTATAAAGCATGGTGGATCAGATCGTTAAGAACCGGTTTTTCCTATGCTAATGCGGCGGAATGGGGCCGGTGGGCCAAAGAACGAAAAAGTTTTGTGATTTGGGGTGGCATTTATCCTCTTATCCTGATTATTATGTTCCTTCAATTCTGGCTGGCCGGACTTTTATTTCTTGCCCTGTTTCCAATACAGATAGTGAAAATTTATTTTGGGTTAAATATGCCCTATTCGTCCGGTGACAGATTATTATATGCTACATTTTGCATGCTTGATAAAATTCCGGAATTTTTAGGATTTTTAAAGTATCACTACGTTAAGATCAGCGGAAGTAAGCAAAAGATCATTGAGTATAAATAAAATTACACTATTGAAAGACGGGAACAGAAAATAAATGTCTGAAGTATCAGCGGAAATACCGGATTGGAGCCGGGAGAAGCCAAGACGTTTCTGGGATCCCGGAAGGCGGCTGCTACGCTCAATCAGGAAATATCAGGCGCTCGATCAGGGTAATAAAACCCTATTCACCAAAGCGGCGCAAAAATATTGGGTCCTTTCTCATCGGTTCTGGTCCGTGGTGACGGGGGCAGAAATTGATCTTAAGTGCAATATTGGCGGCGGGCTTCTTATTCCCCATCCAAATGGTATTGTTATTCATCCGGCTACGGTGATTGGCCCAAACTGTCTTATATTTCAGCAGGTGACTTTGGGAACACTGACGGGTGGTGCACCAAAAGTTGGTGGCCATGTCGATATTGGCTGCGGTGCCAAAATATTGGGAGAAATTACATTGGGGGATCATTGCCGGGTTGGCGCAAATGCCGTCGTGCTTGATGATGTGGGTCCATATCAAACGGTAGTGGGTATTCCTGCAAAGCTGGTAAAGGCCGAGAAATAATAAATGGCGCTTAAAGAGAAAAATATCGCCTATCTGGCGCCCGCTATTCCGGCATTGTCGGAAACATTTGTCTATAATGAAATTTTTGCCCTGCGTGAACGTGGCTATAAAATATTTCCCCTGTCAATTCATAAACCAACGGACGTTTCAGAATCCGTTAGGGAAAAAATGGGCCCTGTTCATTATCTTTATAAGGATGGGGTGATTATATTTATCATTGCTTTTTTTCAATGTCTTTTCAGCAGACCGGTGGGAACTGTCAAAGCACTGGGACTTCTTATTTCAGATTTTTTTCAAGTTGGGGTTTTTAATCTTTCTGCATATAAGCTGATTTATCAGTTTTTTGCGGCCTGTCGGGCAGCGCGATTGTTCATTAAAAACGGAAGCAACCATGTTCATGTTCATTTTGCCAATGTGCCGTGTCAGGTCGCTATGTATGCTTCAGCAATCAGCAATATTCCCTTTACGGTGACATCACACGCCAATGATATTTTTGAACATGGACTTCTTTTAAAAAGAAAAGCGGAGCGGGCTAAATATTTTGTCACTATTTCAGATTTCAACAGGCGCTTTTTAATGGAAATCGGTCTGCTTGCGGCCAAAATACGCATTGTGCGTTGCGGGGTAGATTTAAAATATGAAGGGGCGGAAAAGGAGACAAGCAACAAAATCAGGCTTTGTTCCCTTGGTCGGCTTGTGGAAAAGAAAGGGATGCTGACCTTAATTGACGCTGTGGCAATTTTAAAGGAAAAGGGCAAGGCTGTCTCATTGTCCATTGCCGGTGACGGGCCGGAACGGGAACAGATTGAAAATAGAATTAATGAGAAAAATCTATCCGACTGTGTGGAAATGATCGGCGCACTGGACAATAAGGATGTCGGCCCGTGGATGGCAAAACATGATATTTTTGTCCTCGCCTGCCAAAAGGACAGAAATGGGGATATGGACGGTATTCCTGTCGTTCTGATGGAGGCCATGATGCTCGGTCTTTCAGTTATATCTACAAGAATATCAGGAATTCCCGAGCTGGTTATAAATGGCGAAACCGGCCTGCTTGTTGAGCCAAAAGATCCAGAGGCGCTGGCGGATGCAATCCTGAAACGTGACATTCAACAAAGTCTGATTGATAATGCGGCAAAACATGTTTTGAGCGAATTTGGCCGGGATGTTAATATTGACAGGCTGGAAACGCTTTTTAACGAATAAGATGAAACAATGAGTTATTTAATAATATCCCCCTGCCGCAATGAGGCAAAATTTATGCGCCAAACGCTCGACAGCGTTGCACGACAAAGCATCTTGCCAGCAAAATGGGTTATTGTTGATGATGGATCAACCGATGAAACTGCGGAAATACTGGCGGAATATGCAGGGAAATTTAAGTGGATTTCAGTGATCACCAAAGAAAACCGAGGGAGCCGTGCCGTTGGTCCCGGTGTGATTGAAGCCTTTTATAAAGGCTATGACAGCATAAATCCCACCGATTTTGACTATATCTGCAAACTGGATATGGATTTGATCCTGCCCACTGATTATTTCAAAATTCTGATGGAAAAGATGGAAGAAAATCCAAGACTTGGCTGTTTCAGCGGAAAGCCCTATTATATGGATGGTGACAGGCAGGTCAGTGAAAAATGTGGTGATGAAATGTGTGTCGGGGCATCAAAATTTTACCGCAGACAATGTTTTGAAGAAATAGGGGGCTTTGTCCGCGAAGTTATGTGGGATGCGATAGATTGCCATCGCTGCCGATATCTTGGCTGGATTGCCTGCAGCAGTGATGATCCAAATATCAGGTTTATCCATCTTAGACCAATGGGTTCAAGCCAGAATGGCATACTCACCGGCCGGATGCGTCATGGATATGGACAATATTATATGGGAAGCAGTATTATATATTTTATGGCAACCGCCGCATATAGAATGATGCGACCCCCTTATATTATAGGTGGGCTTGCAATGGCATGGGGCTATTTAAGAAGTCTGCTTAAACGCAAGCCGCAACAATCAGACAGAGGATTGATTTCATTCATCAGAAAATACCAGCATCGGGCATTACTAGTTGGTAAGAAGCAGGCCGTTGACGAAATAAATGATGCAATGAAGCCAAAGTGGGAGCAGGCGCACCATGAAAGCTGACCGTGATTTATATAATCTGTTGGGGTTAAGTTTTGATGCCGTAACTATGGAGGAAACGGCCACAAAAATAATTGAAGCTATTCGCGGCAGAAAAAAATTATTTTTATCGACACCGAACCTGAATTTCCTGATTGCCGGACAAGATGATGAAAATTTCAGAAAATCCGTTCTCCATTCTGATTTAAGTATCGCTGACGGCATGCCGATTGTGTTTATGTGTAAACTGCTTGATATTCCCATCAAAGAACGGGTTGCAGGGTCAAGTCTTATCGACTTTTTGAAATATGATGAACGTTGCCGGAAAAAGCCGATAAAGGTTTTTTTCTTTGGTGGTCAGGATGGCATAGCGGAAAAAGCCCACGATATTTTAAATGAAAAAAAATGCGGACTGGAAAGTGTCGGCTACCTGAACCCCGGTTTTGGCACGATCGAAGAAATGAGCAGTGACGAAATCATAAATGAGATAAATGAAGCAAAACCCGACTTTATAATTGTTTCACTTGGCGCGAAAAAAGGCCAGGCATGGATTGAAAAAAATCGCGACAGGTTAAATGCATATGTGATCAGCCATTTGGGGGCGGTTGTTAATTTCATTGCCGGAAATGTTAAAAGAGCACCGGAATGGGTGCAGGGTTTACATCTTGAATGGGTATGGCGAATTAAGGAAGAACCTGAATTATTCAGCAGATACTGGAATGACGGTTGTGCATTTTTAATATTGATTTTTAAAAATATTTTACCTTACCGGTCCATTATCAAAAGACACACCACCCAGTCTACACCCTATATTTTGCCGGTTTTTAAGAAAAAGACCGTAATATTAAAAGGGGATTTGACGGTAGAAATCCGTGATAAGATCATCGTTATGTTTAACGAAATTCTAAAACGGGAAGGGGATTTTGAGCTTGATATGACGAAAGTCGGCTATATTGATCCGACAATTCTGGGTCAATTGATGCTATTTAATGAAGAAATGGAAAGCAAGGGGCATAACCTAACCCTGATAAATCCAAATAAATTAATCAAAAGAATTTTTCATCTTAATTGCCTGGATTTCAACGTCGGCACCAATAAAACAAAATAAATCAATAAAATAGACAATAAACTTAATAATTTAATCGAGCCCACATACACTGTTTTTTTACTTTTCTATGTGATATTCTCGTCAAATTATAAATTGTAATAAAAATGAAAATGGATGAGTAATATTTCTGACACCACACACCCCAATATAATCAGGCAGCATCCTGTGCAGTTTATTCTGCTTGGCGTCTCACTGTTTTTCAGTCTGGCGGCATTCAGTGGCGGATTATTAAACCAGTATGGGCGCTGGTTGACACAGGATGAATATAGCCATGGTTTTCTTATTCCCGCTATATCGCTCTGGATGCTGTGGGACAGAAGAGAGGCTCTGGCAGCCAGCATTGGCAAGCCAATGTGGGCTGGATTTGCTGTAATTCTGGTCTCGGGTTTTATGCTTCTGGTCGGGGAACTCAGTGCCATTTTTATTCTGGTGCAGACGGGCTTTATTCTTTCGCTATTGGGCATCTCACTTGTATTTGGCGGCATGGCGTTATTGCGTCTGACAGCATTGCCAATTCTGTTTTTGCTTTTTGCAATTCCAATGCCTTATTTTCTTGATTCCATCATGTCCTGGCGACTTCAGCTTATTTCTTCGGAACTCGGTGTATTTTTTATACGGCTAATGAGTATTCCTGTCTTTCTGGAAGGAAATGTGATTGATCTGGGCAGTTATAAGCTTCAGGTGGTGGATGCCTGTAGTGGCCTTCGATATTTATATCCGCTCACAAGTCTTGGCTTTTTGGTTGCCTATTTGTTTAAAGCGCCATTTTGGCAACGGGCGATTGTTTTTATTTCAACAGTACCGATTACCATTTTCATGAACAGTTTCAGAATTGGTATGGTTGGCGTCCTTGTTGAATATTGGGGTGGTGGCATGGCTGATGGTCTTCTGCATTATTTTGAAGGCTGGGTTATTTTTATGGCCTGTGCGGCTATCTTATGCGGTGAAGTCTGGCTGTTTACCAAATTCACAGATGGCGGTGATTTTTTTGAACTTTTCGATCTTCCGGAAATTGTCGCCAAACCCTTGAAGGCGAGTGAAAAGGGTGAAAATATTTTACCGATTGCCTTTACGGCCGGGTTTATGATTTTGGCGACATTTGGTATTTTAAATATCACGGATCGTCAGGAAATTGTGCCTGAGCGGATGAGGTTTGTGTCTTTCCCGAGCGAAATTGACGGCTGGGAATCAAGAAAAACGTATCTGGAGCCGAATGTGGAAAAGGCACTTGGGCTTGATGATTATATTCTTGCTGATTACAGATCACCGATGCGCAGTATGCCGGTTAATCTTTATGTGGCCTATTATTCATCACAAAGAAAAGGGATATCACCGCATTCGCCACGGGTCTGTATCCCCGGTGGTGGATGGCTGATTACGGAGTTTGATCGTATTGAAATCAACGTTCGCGGACAAAGCGAGCCAATGCCGATTAATCGTGCTATAATTGAACGCGAGCGGGACCGACAGCTTGTCTATTACTGGTTTGATCAGCGTGGACATAAAATGTCGAATGAATATCTGATGAAATGGTATCTGGTTAAAGACGCCATTTTCAGAAACAGAACGGACGGATCACTTGTTCGTCTGACAACGCCAATTTTTGAAGGGGAAGAGGTTCAGGATGCCGAGAAACGGATACAAACGTTTCTTGATGAAATCGCACCGGATTTACCCTCTTATTTGCCGAATTAACATATTGATATGAGTACTGGAAAAAAAATGACCAAGCATATTGAAATTAAAGCAGTTAAAAAAACAGTTCGTGCCCTGATGTTGGGCGTCTGTTTAATTGGCTTTGCTGCCTGTAGTTCACCGGAAGAAGTGAAGCAGTCCCATTATGAACGCGGCATGGAACTGCTCGCGGATCAGGATATGGTCAAGGCCAGTATTGAATTTCGAAATGCATTGCAGATTGATGATACATTCGTTCCGGCATGGTATGGGATGTCGCTTGTTGAAGAAAAGAACGAGCAGTGGGGCAAAGTTATCGTACTGCTTAATAAAGTTATCGAACTGGACCCAACAAATATAGAAGCCCATACCCGTCTTGGCACTTTGCTGCTAATGGTTGGGGAGCTGGATAAGGCTGTGGAAGTCAGTGAAGCAGCCCTGCTTATTGATAACCAGAACCCAGAAGTTCTGGCGCTTAGAGGAGCTACTCTTTTAAAGCTTGAAGATGCAAAAGGGGCGGTTGAATTTGCCAATAAGGCGCTCGCTATTGACCCCGCTAATTTAAAAGCAATTCAGATTCTGGCCGCTGAGCGATTTGCTGCCGGCGATTTTGATGGTGCCTTAAAATTTATTAATGATGCCCGTGATAATCTTTCAGAAAATAAAGATCTTATGCAGATTACTATTCTGATTTATGAAACGAAAGGCGATATTGACAAGGCGGAAGAGGTCTATAAAGACCTGGTTGCAGCTTATCCTGATGATCAGAAAGTGCATCTGTCCTTAGTCAATTTTTATATTAAACATAATAATACGGATGCGGCTGAACGGGAAGTCAGGGCAATTGCCGCTGCTGACCCCACCGATTACGAAAAAAATATTAATGTGGTTCGCTTTCTTAATTCCTACCGAAACAGTGCGGCTGCCGAAGCGGAACTTAACACCCTGATTGAAAGAGGTGTGGATGTTGTTCGGTATCAGCTTGCACTTGCGGAATTTTATCTTAGTAGCGGTAAAAAAGATGACGCAAAAACAGTTCTTAAAAAAATCGTGGACAGGACAGGCAGTTCTGAAGATGGTCTGATTGCCCGCTCTAGACTGGGACAGATAGCCATTGACGATGGAAATATCGAGGAAGCGTCCGATATTATTGCTGAAATTCTGGCGATTGATTCCAAAAATGTGTCCGCGCTTGAAATGCGCGGAGGAATTTCGCTTGCGAAAAATGATTATGATAACGCGATACAGGATTTAAGAATTGTGCTAAGTGAGACGCCGGATTCCGTGCGTGCGTCATTGCTCCTGTCCAGAGCCTACGAATTAAGTGGGTCAATTGAGCTTGCTGACGATACATTCGCGGATGCGCTTCGATATAGCAATGAAAACCCGTCTGTCGCCGTCGCCTATGCTGAATTTCTGGTAAAACAATCAGCAGCACCAAGGGCGGAACAGGTTTTGATCGAAGCATTGAAGGTGAATACCAATAATGTTGAACTCCTAAAATCGCTGGCACAGATTAAGCTAATGCGTCAGGACTGGAGCGGTGCCCAGGATGTGGCCAATGTCCTTGAGCAGGTTGACAAGGATGATGAAGCCAGTACGGAAATCAAAGGGTTTGTCTATAGAGGTCAGCGAAATTATGATCAAAGCATTGAATCCTTCCGCAATGCCTATTCAAATTCCGGCGGGGCAAGCCGCCCGCTCAATTCATTGATTACGGCTTATATTCAGGCAGGAAAAGTGAATGAGGCAAAAACATTCCTGAATAACCTGATTGCTGATGATGACAATAACTATCAGGCACTTGTCCTGCTCGGTCAGGTCAATATGGTTTCAAATAATAATGATGAGGCCGAGAAAGCCTTTAACAGGGCAATTGAAGTTGATCCGACAAAAGACACGGCATTTTCAAATCTTGCGGCTTATTATATTCGTCAGGATAATCTGGATGAGGCCATGAAAGTCATAGACCGGGGCATTTCATCCGTTGAAAATAATACCGGCCTTAATCTTTATAAAGCCAACCTCTATGAGAGGGAAAAGGATTATGACAGGGCAATAGCCGTCTATGAAGACATGTATGCTCAGGATGCGACTGTTGATATTGTGGTCAATAATCTGGCGAGCCTGCTTTCAGAGCATCGTACGGATAATGAAAGTATGCAAAGAGCCCAGCAACTGGCGGCACGCTTCCGTCAATCTGCAATACCGCATTTCAAGGACACTCTGGGATGGATTTATTATAAAGTTGGTGATATACAGAATGCGACATCGGTTTTGCAGGATGTTGTGGAGAAGATGCCGAATAATGTATATTTCCGGTATCATCTGGGTATGAGTTATATGGCAGGCGACAGAAATGCTGCTGCAGCCAGAGAATTTGAAGAGGTTGTCAAACTGGCAGAAAACCAGCCTTTTGAACAACTTGACGAGGTAAAAGGGCTCCTTGCGGATTTAAAACCGTAAGAGAATAAAGGGTAAGTTTAGGTTAAGATGTATAATGAATTTTATGGGCTGACAGAAAAGCCGTTTTCGATACTGCCGGACCCTGATTATATTTATTGGGGAAAGAATCATTCGCTGGCATTCAGTATGCTGGAATATGGAATTATGAATCAGGCAGGTTTCACCGTCATTACTGGTGAAGTGGGCTGCGGCAAAACGACCCTTATCCGACATCTGCTCAATAATATGAGCGAAAATCTTAACGTTGGCCTTATATCAAATGTACAGGATGACCGCGGAGATTTATTGCAATGGGTGCTGCTTGCTTACGGTCAGCCATTTGACGAAGTCTCAAGTGTGAAGTTGTTTGACCAGTTTCAAAAATATCTCATCGCTGAATATGGGCGGGGCAGAAAAACCGTCCTGATCGTTGATGAAGCCCAGAATCTGGGCCTTAAGACCCTTGAACAGTTAAGAATGCTTTCCAATATAAATGCGGATAAAGATCAGCTTTTACAATTGATCCTGGTCGGTCAACCTCAATTGAAGGATTTACTGCAAAGACCTGAACTGGTTCAGTTTTCACAGAGAATTTCGTCTGATTTTTATCTGAAACCTTTTAATCTTGAAGAGGTTGAAGCCTATATTGAACACCGGCTGAAAGTCGCCGGATGTAAAGAGAAAATCTTTGATGATGAAGCCTGCACCTATATTTATATGGCCAGCAGGGGTGTTCCGCGATTGATCAATATTATTTGCGATACGGCGCTGATTTACGGTTTTTCCGAAGATAAAAAACATATAACCCGAGATATCATTGAAAAGGTCGTCGCTGATAAGGGACGCCATGGAATTCTTCATTATTCCGAGGTCAATGAAAGCAAAACCAATAAATTATATGAGATACCGGATTCGCGGGATGGACCGGCCCTGATCATTCATGATCAGAATCTGGCCAAATATCTGCTTAAAAAAGCTAAGCAGTAATGAAACCTTATCTTATATAAAACTTTTTGTATCTGCGTGCGGTAGGAATAGCTACTGCGACAGTGAATAATAATATGGAACTGGTTATAGATACTGAATAATTTAATCCCATAGCTATAAACAGATCTTTGAGTGGAATTACTAAGCCATGGCCAATGTAAATCCATAAGGAATAAGTGCCCAATACTGCGATAATGCGGAATATAAAATTGGGTAAATCAGACTTATTGATGACATAGCTGTACCTTAAAGCAATAGAAAGCATAACAATTACAGTTCCAAAATATGAAATGTCCATCCAGATAGGGGTAATTTCTATTGTTTGCCAAAGATCAATTTGTCCTGTTTCGTACGAAATAAGAACACCTAAGAAGATTAGTAATATTCCGACGCTTAGTAAATCATAGCCTTTTTGTTCGGTCTTTAATAAGTTGTTGATATATACGCCAAGAGCAATGCCCATAAAAACAACAGCGCTCATGTCAAAGTAATTATATTTAGCTTCAATCATTAATCCTGCTAGGCGTAAAAACCCATCTAATCCAGCACTTGACGGAAGCAAAATTTTTGCGAAATCAGCAAGAACATACATGATTAAAGATGCGGCAAGAGAGGCAATAATCACATTTTTGAATTTGTTTAGAATGTAATACCATAAGGGTATGGATGCTATTGCCAAGAGGTAATAAAGTAAAACTGAAAAAAATATGGACGCAGGGAGTAGGTTTAAATTAATACTACCTTCAAGGTAGATAATACTGAACTTAATAGCGGCCAGAATTAAAATCGCAAGTGCAAGTACGAAAAAAGATTTTCGTAATCTTAAGATCGCTTTTTTAGGGTCAGTTTTAAATCTTTGAAAAATATAAAGACCCATAGAAAGACCAAAAATCATTGCAAATCCCGGAGTTGCTATTCTGAATATAGGATTTGTTATTGCTAGATAATCCCATGATAGTCTTTCAAATACACCTGGCGACCAGTGTATGAAAATTAAAAGCAGCACCATTAGTCCACGTGTTACATTGACTGCTTCACTCGTTTGAATAGTCAACATTGATTTTTTCTCAGTCGAATTAGTAGACGTTCCTGTTATTTGCAATTTATTGGCCTTCTGTTGTGGATTTAAGCGCAAGCCAATAGGTGTCTAACTTTTCATCAATGGAAATTTTATAAGTTCCATTTTCATAGCTTACGGGCATATCAAACTGCTTACCATATTTATTGGTCAGGTAAAGTTTAAGACCGGCGGGGGCGGTCACCATAATGGTGCCAGAAGCAGGTTCAGATAAAAATGGCATCTTATTCCCGGGGGAAGGTTCGGTTCTTGTGGCGAGTGTAATCATAATATTTTCGGAACTGGAGAGCGGTTTATTATCAAGACTTTGAACGGCAACCGCGGCATTCTTATTATCAAACCGGACCTTAATATTATCCAGTTCAATATTTTTGCCGCCGATCCAGCCCAAAGCTGCCTGCGTTTGTGGCGTGTTGATGGTATAAACGCCCTGAACCCAGTCACGGGTCAGTTCTCCGGTGTCAGAGCGGACAAAATTCTGTCCTTTGGGTAAAAAATCCTGGTTTTCATCGGTTACTTTTATAACACCTTCAGCCAGCGGAGCTGTTTTCAGCCAGGGGAGTTCTTCTGTTTTTGGGATATCAATAACAAGCTTACTTTGTTCCATCAGGGTTCTGATGGCCGCAGAACTGCTTGGGCTGATATTTTTCCCGAAAAAGAGATCTTTATTAAGTGAAAGAGCGTATGTTTTCTTGGCACCCGATACGTGGCCCTGACGGTATAAAAGGGCAGCAACAGGCATCATGACCATGGATGCGGGGTCGTTAAAGGTTGTATAGTTGCTTGGGCGGCCCTCATTATTAAGGGGTTGCTGGCTATAGCCATATTGCATAAGCGCATCCCAACCCTGCAACGCTGAAACCGCCGCCAGATAGACCGGGCTTGAAAAGCGGTCAAAAGTATCCGGGAAAGGTTCTAAATTCCATTCGCTGCTGGCAACCGGTTTGCCGTTCACCTGGGCAGCACCGATCCAGCTGATGAAATTATCCTTGAAATGGGGGTTGGCTTTAAAATAATCAAGCCGACCGTAGGTATGCGTGTCTATCAATGTGCTGTCGGTGAGGGCAGGCAGACTGTAAAGCGGCATGGACCCCCAGGAATTTGTTGTAGAAATCAGTGATTTTGCACCAAGTGAATGAAGATGGTTTATCTGGCGAGTATTAAACTGATGTTCGATATCATTCAGGAACATTTTAGGTGACCCGGTTTCCCACGAACGCCAGACTTTATTTCGGGGAAGATCATTTTTATCCGCAAAATCATTGGCCAGTTCGGTATATTTTTTATTGGCGATAGGCACATTTTTATCAGGGAGCAAGGAATTTCCAAAATGATGGGTCAGATCATTTTCATTGGTAATCAGCATATTGATGATGGCGGGGTCATCCTTATAGGCAAGCCCCGTATATTCATTGACATGATTGAGATATTGATCATTGAAGTCTTCCATGCGATTTTCAATATCATCATCCACATAATTGTAGCCACGCGGAGAGAGCCGGTCTTTTCCTTTTGCCAGTTCATCAAAATTTTCAATGCCGTCATTTATGCTGAATTCCCGTCCGACATTAAGATCAAGCCAAATGTAAATTCCCTCGTCTTTGAGGGCTTTAATCCAGAGATCAAGCATCTTGAGCGAGGTCGCATTCAGGGTAAGAGTATCCGGTGCCTTATTGCCAAAAATATTGGGATTGACCCAGTTTGAATCATGATGATGGAAGCGCACCAGATTGAAGCCAAGCATGGAAAGCCGTTTTGCATGTTCCCTGATCTGGCTTGGACTGGTTGAAAACAAAGCGTAAGCCTGAATATTGGTGCCCCAGAAGCGGGCCAGATGTCCATCTTCGAAAACCAGATTTTCGCCTTCCGCTTTCAAAAAGCCACGTTTTCCGGCTGGTGTCTCGTCCCTGTTAAGAAAACTCAGATCAACAGGGGAATAGGATGGTTGAAGCATATCTTTATGCCAGCGCAAATCAGGTTCGCTGCCAAGCTGCTCAGCAATGGTGCCGGTGACCTGTGCATCAAGGGGCAATGAAACGCTCATACTATTGGTAATCGTTCCGGCTTTAACCTGTTTATCATAAAAGAAGACGCGGATCTGCCCCTTGTTGTTACGTTCAAAATAAATATTTTTTACAGGTTCAGAAAAGCGGACAATGACCCGTTGACAGCCCGCATCCCCATACATGCTCCAACCCATATTGTCCGGTAGAAGTTCAATATCAACATTATCCGCTTGATCAGGATTAAGACGAAATACAATTCCGCCGCCAATAACATTATCGATATCCCTTGCCGCATTCATGGAATATTGCCAGTTTAACTGGTTTGGTTCACTGACCTTGACTGTGCCGGAAAGAGACAGCCTGAGAAGATCCACCGACGAATTGAAACTGTAATTTTTGGGGGCAATCGTTTCGGTTTCAGTTTTTGCCCCGGCCCAGCGCCAATTTTCCCCCCAAAACCCATAGTAGGTGCTTACCAGGGTTTTTGAATTTGATTTGACGTTGAAAAGACCGCTTTTCTCATCAAAGGACATTTCGCACTGCTGTGCAGAAACATTTTGTGCAATGAGGGAAAGCAGAAATGCAATTATAATTTTTTTTGGCAGGGCCATTAGATTAATACTACTCCAAAAATAAATCGTCATTTTTAAAATTAAACAATGAGCGTTTATTTAATATAAATATTATGGTTATATATTGCGCTGTGTAAATAAAACTTTTGCGTTAAAAATGAGGTTTTTTTGTGAAAATAATTGTAACAGGCGGGGCAGGGTTCATCGGAAGCGCTCTTATCCGGTATTTAATTGAGCAAACCGAGCATAGTGTTGTTAATCTGGATAAGTTGACCTATGCAGGAAATCTTGAATCCGTTTCGTCCGTGTCGGACAGTGACAGATACCAATTCTGTAAAGCCGATATTGGCGATACCGCTGCGATGAAAAGACTTTTTCACGATTATGAACCAGATATACTGATCCATCTTGCGGCAGAATCCCATGTTGACCGTTCAATCGATGGCCCGGGGGAATTTATAAAAACCAATATTGTTGGCACATTTGTTTTGCTTGATGTGGCACGGGAATACTGGACGTCGTTGCCTAAAGATAAAAAGGACAATTTCCGGTTTCATTATGTTTCAACAGATGAAGTATACGGTGATCTTGGGCATTCCGGCGGGCTATTTACCGAAAAAACCTCGTATGACCCAAGCTCACCATATTCAGCGTCAAAGGCAAGTTCCGATCATTTGGTCCGGGCCTGGCACCGCACATATGGTTTGCCGACGCTTATCACAAACTGTTCAAATAATTATGGCCCTTATCATTTTCCGGAAAAACTTATCCCGCATATGATCTTAAATGCGCTTGAAGGAAAGCCACTTCCTGTTTATGGCGATGGCAGTCAGGTTCGTGACTGGCTTTATGTCGAAGACCATGTCAAAGCCCTTTACCTTGTAGCAACAAGTGGAAAAGTGGGGGAATCCTATAACATCGGTGGGCATAATGAAAACACCAACTTAAGTGTGGTTGAAACAATATGTACGTTGCTGGAACAGCTGGAACCCAATAAACCGGACGGCATAACAAATTATAAAGATCTTATCACCTATGTAAAAGACAGACCTGGTCATGATCTTCGCTATGCCATTGATGCAACAAAAATTAAGGATGAACTGGGCTGGGTTCCGGAAGAGACATTTGAAAGCGGAATGCTGAAAACGGTAAAATGGTATCTGGATAATCGGTCATGGTGGCAACGCGTGCTCAGTGGGGATTATAAACTGGCAAGACTTGGTAGTGACGGACAGGAATAAAAAAATGACAAAAAAATATAAAGGTATAGTGCTGGCCGGCGGCGCGGGATCAAGGCTTCATCCGATTACGCAGGGGGTATCAAAGCAACTTCTGCCGATTTATGATAAACCGATGATTTATTATCCGATTTCGGTTTTGATGCTTTCCGGGATCAATGAAATACTGATTATCTCAACACCGGAAGACCTTCCTTATTTTAGACGACTGCTAGGAAGCGGCAACCAGTTTGGTGTTAAATTCAGCTATGCTGAGCAACCATCCCCTGATGGACTGGCACAGGCTTTTATCATCGGCGATGATTTTATCGGTTCTGATAATGTGTCGCTTGTGTTGGGGGATAATATTTTCTACGGGCAGCATTTCACCAACAAACTTGATGATGCCGTATTGCGTGAACGTGGGGCTACCGTCTTTGGCTATCATGTGGTGGATCCTGAACGGTTTGGTGTGGTGGAATTTGATGGAAATGGCCGGGCAGTTTCAATTGAGGAAAAACCCAAAAGTCCGAAATCAAATTATGCGGTCACCGGGCTATATTTTTATGATAATGATGTGATTGATATAGCAAAAGCAATCAAACCATCAGCACGCGGTGAGCTGGAAATCACCGATGTAAACCGGGCCTATCTTGACCGTGGTGACTTGAATGTCAGCCTGTTGGGGCGTGGGTTCGCCTGGCTTGATACCGGAACCCATGACAGCCTGATGGATGCCGGGCATTTTGTACAAACAATTGAAAAGCGACAGGGCTTTAAAATCGCCTGCCTTGAGGAAATTGCCTATTCAAAAGGCTGGATTTCGAATGATCAGCTAAGGGAACGGGCCGGTTTTTACGGAAAAACCGACTATGGCCGTTATCTTGGTCGTTTGGCTGACGGGTTTAAATAGCATGCGTGTTATTAAAACAAATATTGACGGGGTGGTCATTATTGAGCCAAGGGTATTTGGTGATGAACGGGGCTATTTCCTGGAAACCTTCAGCCGCGAACGTTACCGGAAAGAAGCCGGGATAATGCACGACTTTGTTCAGGATAATCAGTCCTGGTCACGCAGAAGTGTGCTGCGTGGGCTTCATTTTCAAAAAGAAAAACCGCAGGGCAAGCTGGTACAGGTAACGAGCGGAGAAGTTTATGATGTTGCCGTTGATATCCGAAAAGGATCAGACAGCTATGGTCAGTGGGTCGGTGTTCATCTTTCGGATGAAAATAAACGTCAGCTTTGGGTGCCGCCGGGCTTTGCCCACGGCTTTGTCACTTTGTCTGAAAGTGCAAGATTTGACTATAAATGCACCGATTATTATAACCCGGGCGATGAATATTGCCTGCGTTGGGATGATCCGACGATCAATATTGACTGGCCTATAAAATTTCCACTTTTATCGGAAAAGGATGCCCGCGGTTTGTTGCTGGAAGAATTGCCATAATGAAAATTTTGCTGACAGGGGCTGACGGGCAACTGGGCCATTCGATCCGGAAAAATCCGCCGACAGAAGGGCAGATGATATCATTGAATTCAAAAGAATTTGATATTACCGACCCGGCAAAAACCGACGAAATTTTTGAAAAATATAAGCCGGATGTGGTTATTAATGCTGCCGCTTATACCGCCGTTGACAAGGCGGAGGAAGAAGAACAGAAAGCGCGCGCCGTTAATGCATTGGCGGTAAAATTTCTTTCCGAAAAATGTCGGCAGAAGAATGCCTTTCTTATTCATATTTCCACAGATTATGTTTTTGATGGAAAGTCCGCTACCCCCTATAATGAAACAGATAAAATAAACCCCATCAATATTTACGGAAAAACCAAGGCGGAAGGCGAGCAGGCCATTATCCGCAGCAAGGCGCATTATGCCATTTTGCGTACATCATGGGTGTTTAGTGAATTTGGCAGCAATTTTTTTAAAACCATGATGAAAATTGGTGCCGATAAAAAACACTTAAAAGTGGTTTCCGATCAGATTGGCGCACCCACATATAGTGGGGATATTGCGACGGCGATTTCAGCGCTTATTGAGCATAAAGATGATATTTCCGGTGATATATTTCACTTCTGTGGTGACGAAATTACAAACTGGGCGGATTTTGCCAGATTTATATTTAATGAAGCCTTTGAGCAGGGCAAATTACCGCACAGTGTGGAAATAGAGGATATTTTATCCAAGGATTATAAAGTTGCTGCAAAGCGTCCCAAAAATTCGGTCCTGGATTGTAAAAAAATTAACACTCTTTGTGATATTAAGTTAAGCGACTGGCGGGGAGCCGTCAGAAAAATTCTGTCTGAGCATTATTAAGAATAAAGAAGTCCGGAAAGTAACAATACTATTATGAGTGAGATGAATAAAATACCTGCCGTCGTTATCGGGCTGGATATTAATGGTTTGGGGGTCTGTCGCTGGCTTCATCATGAAGGGGTGCCGGTCTATGCGCTGGATAATAATTTTTCCAGACCAAGTGGAAAAACATGGTCGGCAAAAAAGCATCTGATCCGTGATGTGGAGGGGGATGCGCTTATTGAAGATCTGATTGAATTTCGCGCGGGTCTAAATGATAACCCTGTTTTATTCATCACCATGGAAAAATCACTGCGGACTATTTCAGAGCAGAGGGAAAAACTTAAACCCTATTACCGGTTTAATATGCCGGATCATGACGTTCTGATGTCACTTATGAATAAGAACGGTGTTCTTGAGGTCGCGGAAAAAGCGGGAATTAGATACCCGAGAACATTAAAAATTACGGCCCCCGGTCTGATTGATGGCGCTAAAAATTTTAACTTTCCCTGCATTTTTAAACCGGCAGTTCAAAATAGCACATATGGTGATGAAATTAAAAAAGCATATAAAACCAATTCATTACAGGAAATAAAAGATATTTATGCTGATATCAAAGACCGTATAAGTGATATGGTCATTCAGGAATGGATTGAAGGCACAGACAGCGATATTTATTTTCTGCTTGAATATGTGAATGGGGACGGCGAAGTGGTCGCTGATTTTCCGGGGCGGAAAGTCCGTTCATGGCCGCCGAATGTGGGGGGAACGGCCAGCTGCACCAGTGCCTATGAACTACTGGATCAGATGCGCGAGGCAACAGGCAAATATTTTAAAGCCTGCGGATTTACCGGCATGGGCGGCATGGAATTCAAGCGCGATAGCCGAACGGGCGAGCTTTTAATGATTGAGCCGACAGTGGCGCGCACCGATCTTCAGCATGAAGTGGCTATGATCCATGGGGTTAATCTGGTTTATGCCCAATATTGTGCAGAAACGGGACAGGATTTTAGTTTGCCTGAGAGCAGGCAAGAGCAGAAAATATGGAAAGTTGATCCCATAAACCGCTATTCACGGGAAACCCAGAATAGTGCAGAACAGGACGCAATTGAACAGAAATACCCGTCGGTTGAGGCCATTAAAAGAATTTCCGATCCTTTACCATTTATATATTATTTCTGCGCTAAAGTGGTCGACAAGATAAACCATATTTTAAAAAGATAAGTAAAAGGGCGTGGATTATAAAAATGAAGGCACTGATTAAAAAGCTCATCCCGGATACCGTTATTCGCAAATATCATAATTGGGAAGAATTTAATTCTCTTTCGCCCGAAGGACAGGCAGAAGTTAAAAAAGATAATAATGAACCACTGCCAGCGGACCCCGGTAAAAAAGAAACAGTTGTAGCGGCGCTTGACTGGATTTTACGGGCACAGAAAAATTCAGCCAGCCATGATGGCGGCATTGCCCGTGATTTTTCGGTTAAAAAAGGCTGGGCAACGTCTTATCCTGAAACGACGGGTTATATTATTCCGACCCTGATCGATGGCGGGCATTATTTTGGAAATAAAGCCTATATTGATGCGGCGAAAACCGCCCTTGACTGGTGCGAAAAAATTCAACTTGAAAGCGGGGCTTTTCAGGGGGGCAGGATTGAAAATGATCCGGTGCCGGTTACGTTTAACACAGGGCAGATCCTGATTGGACTGGCCGCGGGGGTAAAGGAATTTGACCAGTATCATACTGCCATGAACAAAGCAGCACAGTGGCTAGTTGATACGATGGATGATGATGGGGCATGGCGCAGATTCAGCACGCCTTTTGCTGAAAAGGGCGAAAAAGCCTACGAAACCCACGTTTCCTGGGGACTATTGGAAGCGGCAAAGGTCAGTGGCAATAAAGACTATGGCGATGCCGCACTAAAAAACATCAAATGGGCCCTTACCAAGCAGCTGGAAAATGGCTGGTTTAAGGATTGTTGCCTCGATCAGCCGGACAGTCCGCTTACCCATACATTGGGGTATGTGCTTCGTGGGATAATGGAAGGCTATCTTTATTCTAAGGATGAAAAGCTTCTTCAAAGCGCCTTAAAAACGGCTGGGGCCTTTACCACACTGGTGGATGATGAAGGTTATCTACCCGGTCGCTGGTACAGGGACTGGACGCCCGCTGTATCATGGGTATGTCTGACCGGGGCGGTGCAGATTGCCCATTCACTGCTTCTGATTTATAAAGAAACGGGTCATGAAAAATATTTAAAAACGGCCCTTAAGCTCAATAAATATGTACGCCGCACAATTCGTCTTGAGGGCGAAAATGATGCCATGATAGGCGGAGTTAAAGGATCTTATCCCATTGATGGTCTTTATGGCCGATTTGAATATCTTAACTGGGCCGCGAAATTCTTTATCGATTCAAACATGCTTGAAGCGGAAATTATGGGTGAAAAGCTCAAATAAAAAAAGGCGCTATGAAAGCGCCTTTTTCATTTCAATTGAATTCATTCTTTAATTCAGCTGGATAATAACCCGTCGGTTGCGGGGTTCACGCACACCATCCTCTGTCTGTACTTCAGGGGATCTTTCACCATGACCGTCAATCAGAATTTTATCCTTGTCCACGCCATTGGCGATTAAAGTTTCCATGACCGCATTGGCGCGCTCAAATGACAAATTGTCATTATAGCCGCTTGGGCCCGAACGGTCGGCATAGCCGTCAAGTTTAATGATGATCTGATCGGCTTTTGTGCTTTCAATGATGGCTTTGCGAATAACTTCGCGGGCGTTGGTGTCGACAAAGCTGCTGTCCCAGTCAAAATAAACCGAATATGGTCCCCGATCTATCACAGGGGCGGGGGCTGGTGCGGCCGGGGCAATGTCGGCAACCGGGGTTGGGTCCGGCTCGGGCGCTTTTTCTGCAACAGCGGGCAGGGGCTGCGGCACTTTCGCCATTCTGTCATCATTTCTGACACCGAATTTATAACGGAAACCAAGGACAAAATCATGGGCGTCATAGGACGTCTTGAAAGCCTGGCCCAATCGATCCGTTCTGTTTGCATCATTAGTGCCGAAATAGCGGTATTTAAGGGAAATATCGATATTTTCGTTCACGGGTACACGGAAACCGGCAAAGGCCTGATAGGCAAATACATTATCAGACCCTTGGGTATAGGCGGCAGCATTGCCGGATGCTGTCATATTGTTCCAGCCAATATTGGAAAGTCCGAGACCGGCCCCGACAAAGGGTTCAATATTTTTATTCGCAAACGGTCCATCAATATCAAAAACGGCATTGACCATATAATGGGTCATATTGGATTTTCCGGCTGTTGCATTGCCGCTTGTGATACCAAGCCCGGCAGCATTATTAACCGCATAACTTTTGGCATTATGATAATGTTTGCCGATTTCGCCTTCCAAGCGGAACTGGCCAAAATCATACCCGACAATACCGGCAAACCCACCACCAAGTGTAAATTTATTCTGAAGGCTTAAGGTGCTGCCGCTTGATTTTTCCGTGCCCAAAAGACTGGCATATCCGTCAAGACCGGCATAAATGTGTCCATCCTGCGCCTGGGCGCTACCGCCTGCCAGAGTAACTGTGGATAAACCAACAATAATCAACTTTTTCATTTTCTACTCCCGTTATACTTATTAAATTGAATAGGAATTTATTAAAATTGTTCCTATTGGCCAATTAAGCACGATATAATGTCAGCAGTATGTCAAAATAGTGTTATTTTGAAAGCGTTCTTTTGACGGCATTGTGCCAACCGTCATAAAAGGAATTACGGGTTTTTTCGTCCATTTCGGGCTCAAATCTTTTTTCAAGAGCCCAGTTTTCTGCAAACCCGTTCTGATCCGGATAATATCCGGCCCGCATTCCTGCCAGCCATGCAACGCCCAGTGCTGTGGTTTCCGTGATAATTGGTCTATCAATCGAAGTGGCCATTATATCACTTAAAAACTGCATCGTCCAATCAGAAGATGTCATGCCGCCATCAACACGCAGCCGGGCATTAACGGCATGGGGGATATCCTGTTTCATGGCTTCATAAAGATCGCGTGTCTGATAGGCAACGCTTTCAAGAGCGGCCCGGGAAATCTCAGCAGGTCCACTGTTGCGGGTAAGGCCATATAGGGCACCGCGGCAATCAGGGTCCCAATAGGGGGCCCCTAGACCGGTAAAGGCCGGAACCAGATAAAGTTTGTGGTGTTCATCGGCCTGTTCGGCCAGTTTTGCGGTCTCAGAAGCATGCTCAATGATGCCCAGCCCATCTCTTAACCACTGTACGACGGCGCCGGCAATAAAAATTGATCCTTCAAGCGCGTAAGTGACTTTGCCATCCAAACGGTAAGCAATGGTGCTGAGCAGTCGGTTTTTGGAGTGGATAAGGTCCGCCCCCGTATTCAGCAGGGCAAAGCACCCAGTGCCATAGGTTGCTTTCATCATGCCTGTTTTAAAGCAAGCCTGGCCGATCGTTGCGGCCTGCTGATCACCGGCAACGCCAAGGATAGGGATCGATCCACCAAGCAAGGTGGTTTCACCAAAATCAGCGGCGCAGTCCATAACTTCCGGTAAAATTGACATGGGTATGTCAAAAAGGGCGCATAATTCCTCGTCCCAGTGGCATTTATTAATGTCATAAAGCATTGTGCGTGATGCGTTGGTGGCGTCTGTTTTATGGGATTTTCCACCCGTAAGTTTCCAGATGAGGAAACAATCAACAGTGCCAAATAAAAGCTCACCTGCCTTGGCCCTTTCATGGGCGCCGTCAACATGATCAAGGATCCATTTTATTTTTGTTGCTGAAAAATAAGGATCGAGCAAAAGACCGGTTCTTTCGCTGATCAAAGGCTCGTAGCCATCGTTTTTAAGCATTTCACAATATTGCGACGTGCGGCGGTCCTGCCAGACAATGGCGTTATAAATGGGCTCACCAGTTTTCTTGTCCCAGATCAGGGTGGTTTCGCGCTGGTTTGTGATGCCGATGGCGATGATATCTTCCGCAGATATACTTTGTTTTTTCATAACCCCAAGGCATGTTTCCATGGTTGAAGACCATATTTCGTTGCCATCATGTTCGACCCGTCCGGATTTGGGAAAAAATTGTTTGAATTCCTGTTGCGCCGTAGCAACATTATGCATTTTATCATTAAATAAAATAGCCCGGCTTGAAGTTGTTCCCTGATCAATGGAAAGTATATATTTCATATTTATCAACACATTATTGTAATATATTAATGCAATACTTTAATAACAATTCGTCTTGATTATTAAAAATTCAGCTTCATTCAGTCTAGCGCAGCATTGGCTTTTTGCAAGTGAAAGAGTGTATTGACTTATTGATTATGAACTGTAGGAATAAGGAATAAAAATCAGGGAGGCCGGACGATGTCGATAAAATTGAACAGATTACTTATAAAACCACTTGTCATTGGCGTGGCAATTTTTGCTCTTTCCGCCTGTGACAAGGGTAATAGTGAAGCCAGTTTATATAAAAATTCCACCCTGATTGTCGATGAAATCCCCGGACGGGCGGTAAATGATCCAGATTTTCCGCCAGGTAGACTGCTTCATATCGCCGAAAATGGGGACGTTATCTTTGATACCAATATGCTCAAAATGCCTTATGATGCCGTTGCCATGCCGGATGGAACATACTGGGTTAGTCTGATCCGTGAAAATGCCCTTTGGCGGATCAACCGGAACAGCGAAGTGGTTGAAGTGCTTTATGTCGGCGTTTATCCAACCGCTTTTTCAGTGCTTGATAACGGCAATATCCTTGTTTCCGGCTGGGATGATGATCATCCGGGTTTTGTGCGTGAATATAATGCGGATCATGAAATTGTCTGGCAGATTGAGGACCTGAAATGGCCATGGAAAGCCCAGCGTCTTAAAAACGGCAATACTTTGATCGCAGATGCCGGTCTCAACCGCGTTTACGAAGTAACAAAGGATTTAGAGGAAGTCTGGTCATTTGATAATTTTGGCCCGGACGTTAATGAGCTTTTTGATGGACTGGGGCCGATCTATGTGCAGCGACTGGATAATGGAAATACGCTGATATCAGCTCGCGCTATTAGTAAAATTGTTGAAGTAGATCAAAATGGCACTGTGGTTTGGGACGTCGGAAAACCACTGATAGATACACAATATTCGGCAGTTCGCCTAAAAAATGGCAATACGCTCATTGCGGATGCGGGACATACCCGGGTCATAGAAATTGACCCGGATAAAAATATTGTCTGGGAAAAGAGTGGTTTTGGCTATCCTGCCAAAGCATATCGCGTGGAATAGGGTTTAAATCTCACCGCCATGTTCAAGCCAGTGGGCGGCATCAGACGTCATTGACTTGGCGACGGCCCTGTCATATTTATCCAGCTCTTCCTTCGTCAGCAAATCACGCCAGCGGCCGTTTGTGCCTTTATTCATGAAGTTTTTGGCGCCTTTTTTCCAGATTTCCTCGGCTTCCGGCATGATTTTACTGAAGCCTTTTTTCATGGAATCAAATGATATCCGCTCGAGAATGCCGGGCATTTTATCTTCCTGAATTTCAATATCCAGGAATTTGGCAATTCTGCGGATGGCTTTTTCCGGGTCTTTTAAAAGATCATTAAAATGGACGAAAAGAATATTATCCAGATGGCGGTAATTCCACCAGCTCTGGACATGTGACAAATGCGACCAGCATGGAAAACCATCATTTTCCCATGGAAACCAGCTTTTCCCGATCCAGTCGGCGAAAAATTCATGGTGATCTTTATAATCAACTTTGAAATCTTTTCCCATAGCCTGTGCCTTTTCAGTGCACATGCCTTTCATCATGTCGCTATAATTATTGTGGTGGTTCCAGAAGGACATAAACACATCCCGCCCGTCACGGCCGACATATATATATTTGGCCGTATCATAATAGGGGATACCATCCAGTGGCAGGTGGGTTTTAATGGACCGGCGACCGGTTTGGGCTTCAAGCCCTGCGATTAATTCATCAATTGGCATCATATCCATATCAAGCCATGGCGACATGACGCTGACCGGGGCAGGAAAATTTCCGTCCTGGTAAAGGAGATTGGCAACAATAGTCTGCATCCAGGTGGTGCCAGCCTTATAAGCGGTCGTGACAATAATATCGCCCGGTCGGTGTTTATAAGCCTGCCAGCGTGACCCATTAATGATGGGGTGTCCGTCATAATCACGTGTTTTTTTTGGGAATGCCTGTGCCATGAAATACCCTCCTGAATTATATGTTCTTTTGAAAGTAGCTTACGCCTCATGAAGGGTCATGTAAAGCGGGATCATTTCCCACCTTACCTTGCTAATTTCACAGTTACTGTCGCCAGAAAACGGGAGAAAAAAGAACAAGTATTGAAAAAATTTCAAGTCTTCCCAGAAGCATCGCGAATGTTAAAATCCATTTGGCGCTATCGGGTAGGGTTTTAAAATTACCGGCCGGTCCGATAATGTCACCAACACCGGGGCCAACATTGGAAAGCGCCGTACCGGCACCGGAAATTGCTGTCTGAAAATCAATGCCGACCATAGTAAGGGCAAGGGTCAGAAAGGCCAGACTGCCGGCAAATAAAAACATAAAAGCATAAACTGAACTGGTGACATTTTCAGGGATTGTCTGTCCACTGTAACGGGGAATAAAAACCCCATTTGGAAACATATATTTTTTAAGATGACTGACCAGGGTGCGGAGGACAATCTGAAAACGGAAAATTTTTATACCGCAGGAGGTTGAGCCGGAACAGCCACCAATAAACATAATGATAAAAAACACAAGAATGGATAAATTTCCCCATGCCGTGTAGTCGGTTGAAGCATAACCGGTCCCTGTTATCACAGATATGACGTTAAATGTCGTATAGCGGATTGAGTTAAATAATCCGTGGTCACTGCTCATATATAACCAGATGGAGAGAGGAATAATTATGATCATCAGCAGGATCAGAAAGCCTTTCACCTGAACATCCGTAAAAAGCCTGACGGACTTACCCGAAAGCATTCTAAGATAAAGGATAAAGGGGAGGCTGCCGACAACCATAAAAAAGGAAATAATAAATTCAATCAGGGCACTGTCGAAATGGCCAACCGACGCGTCAGAGGTGGAAAACCCGCCAGTGGAAAGCGTTGTAAAGGCGTGACAGGCCGCTTCAAAAGCGTTCATTCCCGCAAGCCAGAGGACCACGGCACAAATCAGGGTCAGCCCAGCATAAAGCAGGGACAATGATAGGGCGAGCTTGGTTGAACGGGGAATAAAATTCTCCCTTACATCGAACGCTTCGACCCGGAAAAGCTGCATTCCTCCGATTTGAAGCAGCGGCATGATCGCGACACCCATGGCAATAATACCGACGCCGCCCAGCCATTGCAGCAGACTGCGCCAGAGAAGGATCCCTGGTGGCAACCCGTCAAGCCCTGTAATCACTGTTGATCCGGTTGTTGTGACCCCTGACATGGCTTCGAACACGGCATCAGTGTAACTAAGGTTTAGCCCTGAAAAAACAAAGGGGATAGCCCCCATTAATGGAACAGCCAGCCAGGTGGAGGCGGTAATAAGAAACCCCTGTTTTATTGTCAGCGATGTATATCTTGCCTGATTGGCAAGAAAAAGCAGCCCACCGACAACAATTGATAATGACGCACAGATAGCAAAAACCTGCCAGTCCGGGTTATCCTGCGCGGCATCAACAATAGCGGGTATATACATGACCAAGCCGAGAATGATAAAAAACAGCCCGATATTGAGATAAACAATACCAAGTTTACCACTATTCTTGTCGGTTCGAAGCATTTTAATGGCTTCAATTTTTGTAATCGGGGTGCGGTCAGCCATCAGTTTTTATCAGAATGAGGATTGTTTCTTTATAAGTCGGGCAAAGATTATCCGGAATTTAAACAGAAATAAAGGCAGATCAGCATTTTGCGAGACGATTTTTAGATTAGTCAGATCACATATTTTTTGAAATGCTGCGAAACCGCTCAAGCAACGGATTTATATATTTTCTGGTATCTTCCCGATTATAGGCAAGATAGGCCGGTTGTTTGATCACGGGCGCATTATTTACAATTATCAGTGTGCCAGAATCCAGATATTCGGAAACCATTGACCTTGGGAAATAGCCACAACCACCAAACTCGACGATATATTTTATTCCGTAAAGTCCGATATTTACCGATAATTGTGGAACAGTCGGCGCAGGGAAATAATGTCTCATGGATTCTTTAAATTCTTTTCCCCAATCCACCTCGACATAATTACTGTTGAATATATCAGCAAGAGGCACGTCTTTTTGCGGTGTACGGGGATTGGCAACTAGAACAAAATGTTCCAGATAAAGTTCTTCGACAGCAATACCGGGAATACTCGGTGCAGAAAGCAGAATGGCAACGTCAATTATGCTTTCTTCCAGTCGTCTGATAAGGTCAGTGGCAATGCCAAACTCCACGCGATAGGCAATATCAGGAAATTTTGCCTTTGCCCAAGGCAGCCATGCCATGATAACCGGCTCCCAAAGGCCCGGTCTGGCGCCGATGGAAATATAATCCCTGTACATATCTTCACTTGATACTTTTTTCACCGCTCTTTCCCAAAGCTGGACAAAGCTAAGCGCATATTCCTGAAAATATATTCCGGCCTGGGTAAGGGTGGCCCCTGATTTATTTCGAATAAACAGGGTTTTACCCAACTGATCTTCAAGCGCTTTAATCCGGGCGCTCACAGTTGACTGTGTAACATGCAGTTTTTCGGAGGCAATTCTGAAATTGCCAACTTCAACTATCGTCAGAAAGGTTTTTGCCAAGGTAATATCCATTTAGAATAGATACAAAATAATTGCATTTATGTATAGATAAATTTGATTCATGAAATTTTGTACAAAAAAACAGCAGATTATTTAATTTTCAATTCGATTAAATTGATGTTAAATTGCTTTTACATTTTTTTGATTTATGAGTTAGTCTTATTTTATTATGAACACTAAGTTCTCCAGTTTAAAGTTCGATTTTTTTGGTGGTTTAACATCTGCCATCGTAGCACTTCCGCTTGCTCTGGCGTTCGGGGTTGCTTCCGGACTTGGGCCAACGGCCGGGCTTATTGGTGCCATCGTTTTGGGCTTCTTTGCTTCACTTTTGGGGGGAACACCTTTACAGATTTCCGGTCCGACAGGCCCAATGACCGTGATTGTCGCGGGACTTGCTCTTAAATATAACGGTAATTTGGAAATTATTTTTTCCATAATCATTTTATGTGGAATAATTCAGTCGCTATTTGGTGTTTTCCGGCTAGGGGCATATGTTAATTATGTTCCACTGCCCGTTATTTCAGGGTTCATGACCGGGATTGGCTCGATTATCATTCTTATGCAGTTGCTGCCTGTGCTTGGCGATTATTCAAATCATAATGGTTTACAGGAAATTATTGCTGCAATACCAGCCGCACTTGAAAACAGTCATGCTCCATCCTTGAGTTTCGGACTGGTTACGTTTTTATTTGTAAAATTTTTTCCAAAAAATTTAAGCGGCTATATTCCACCACAGCTTTTGGCGCTAACGGCTGGAACCGCAATCGCGGCTTATTATTTTCCCGATCTTAAAACGATCGGCGAAATTTCAACATCAATGCCGGAATTAAGAAATTTTTCCCCAACGTATAATTTGTTGCCGGAGATAATTACAGCATCATTCATGCTTGCACTATTGGGGTCAATAGATACTCTTTTGACATCAACTGTTGCTGATAAAATTACAAAAACAAGACATGATTCTGACAAGGAGCTGATTGCTCAGGGTATTGGAAATGCTCTTGTCGGTTTTGTCGGTGGACTTCCCGGTGCCGGAGCGACCATGAGAACAGTGGTCAACATCAAAGCAGGGGCAAAAACCCGTCTGTCAGGGATGCTTCATTCAGTCATTATGCTTATTGTCGTTGTTTTTCTGGGCACTATTGCAGAAAAAATCCCGCTTTGTATTTTAGCGGGCATTTTGCTTAAGGTTGGTATTGATATAATTGACTGGGATTTTTTAAGAAAACTCAGATTTTATCCAAAAGATAAAGTTCTGTTGATGTTTACTGTTCTGATCCTGACGATATTTTCTGATCTTGTGACGTCAATTGGGCTTGGACTTATCCTTTCGCACATGATTTATTCCAAAAAAATGCATAAATCACAACTTAACCAGATTCAGGTTTTTGAAGCTGAAGAAGACGAAACCCCGGAATTTAGCGAACTGGTCCTGATCGAAAAGGAAAATAGTCGCAGCGCAAGAGTAAAACTGAGCGGAAGCCTGAATTACAGTGTTGTCAAGGATCTGACCCAGTTGATTAATAATGCTGCAGCAAACAGGCAAAATTTAATACTGGATTTTGAGGATATTGTTTCAATTGATATAAGCATTGCTTCTGCCATAGAGGATATTTTAAAATCACTTAAGGGCGAAAAAACGGTTAAACTAAAAATAAAGCAGGATGAGACCTATAATATGCTGCGTAGCCTCGGGATTTTAAAGTTGATCGATACAGCAAATATTCAGATATTGGAAAAAGACGGTAAATAAAATGCCATTTAAATTCAAACTTCAGCATCAAATGGAAACACACCGGGAAACCTTATATAAGTTTCTTATTTTACTGGCCGTACTCATCCTCTATTTCAGTTATTTAAGTTATAAATATGGAATTTTAACTGGCGGTATTGTATCGGCCATTACCTGGAGTTTTTTTGTTCTTTGTACGCCTATTGCCGATGCCGGGTTTTTGCTTGATTTTCCCATAAGGCTGCTTTTCGGTATCCGGATGCTTCATAGCGAGTTGCTAGTCTGGGCCATTGCGTTTTCCATTAATGGTTATACGTTATATGATGATCCGGCAATTTATGACAAAACCGTACTGACAGAGCTTCTTAAAAAAATAATACTTACCCCATATCCATATTGGAGTATCATTATTTTAAGCGGAATTGGTACATTTTACTCCGTTTATTTTGGTGATGAAATGCTCGATGTGTTTCGCCACCGTGACCGGCAGAAATTTCATGAGCATGGATTTAAAATCCGTCTGGTTGGGGCAATTGCCCTGTTTGCCTTGATTTTTACTGCCTATTATTTTCTTCTTTCAAAATTACAAATTGAAGTGTCTTAATCTGGCCTAACTATTATCGATAATTTTGACTATTGGGCATAATGTTTTTTATATAATGTTATTCAGAATGAATTTGGCTTGTTATAGTTAAAAATCAAAGGGTATAAGGCAGCAGTCTTCAGTGCAAAGGAACAGTTCACTATCTTTTATATTAATTTAAAACGTAGCCTTAAAAGTGCCGGGAGGCTTTTTGCACTTGCTTTGATTTTTATTTCGGCAGTGGCCGGATTTTCTTTGCCATTATTTGCCGCCGATCAAATCACCTACCAGATCAATATTCAGGGACTGGAAGGCGAAGAATTTGAAAATGCACGTAATGTTTTTAAAGCGTCATCCATTCTTGAAAATAAAAAATCATCAAAACTGATCTCACTTACCAATCTCAATGGCCGCATTGAAACGGATGTTGACCTGTTAAATCAGATCATGCGATCCGAAGGTTATTATGGCGCCGCAATCACTGACCAGCTGGCCCGTCGGAATAATGAGTTTGAAATAACGTTAATGGTCACCCCGGGACCAGTTTATAAGTATGGTGACATCAAAATTGAATTTCAGGGCACAATTCCGCAAGAGGACATAAAAGAAAAATTAAATAAAGCGATGCTGATTAAGGCAGAGCAGCCGGCAAGGGCGCAGCCGGTAAAATCAAGCCATGATAATATACTTGTGATGTTGCCGCAGTTGGGATTTCCGTTTGTTCAGAAAATTGATGATAATTTTGTGGTTGATCATCGCAGCCAGAAGATGGACGTCACGTTTACCATTGACACCGGACCAAGACGCCGGATGGGACTTGTAAAGTTTGAAGGATCGGAGACTGTAAATGAAAGCTTTCTATCCAAATTCATCATTTGGAATGAGGGGGATACCTATGAACAGCGATATGTTGATGGTCTTCGGAACAGGTTGCTACAGTCAAATTTATTTTCAGGGATCGATGTCAGCGTTACACCACGAGATCAGGATTTTGCAGATATCAATGTCAAACTGACCCCGGCAAGGCAGCGGACAATCGGAACATCGCTTGGATATTCCACGGCAGAGGGTGTGAGCGGTGAAGTTTCCTGGGAACACAGAAATATATTTGGCAGTGGCCAGCGCCTGAATGTCATCGCCCACGCGGCCGAAATTGAACAGTCACTGACGAGCCGGCTTGAAATTCCGCATTTTAAAAGGCTTGATCAGACACTGTCCTTTGAAGGCGGTCTAAAGCGGCAAAATACAGATGCGTTTCTGGCCTATACGGTAAATACACAGGCTGGCATTGACCGGGTGATAACGGATCATATTGCATTGCTCGCCAATGTGGTTCTGGATTATAATGTGGTCACGGATGCCCTTGGTAAAAATGACTTTATGCTTACCGCACTTCCATTCGGCTTTCGCTGGGACAGTTCTGATAATCTTCTGGACCCGAGTTCCGGTTTACGTGCATCCGTGATTACGGCACCAAGTTTTGGGGTGGGCAAGACAAGTTTTACATTTCTGAAAAGCGAAATCAGGGCAAGCGGATATTACCCGGTAACATCAAAAAAGAATGTTGTACTGGCGCTTAGAACGCGGCTTGGCTCCATTGTCGGTGTCGAAAATGAAACGCTGCCCGCAACGAGCCGTTTTTTCTCCGGTGGTGGCGGATCAATCAGGGGATACGCGTTTCAGCGGGTGGGGCCACTGGCCGTAAATGGTGATCCACTTGGTGGGCGCTCGGTTTCGGAAGTGGCTGGCGAGGTCAGATTTAAATTTGAAAATAATCTGGGGCTGGTCCTTTTTTCCGAAGGTGGAAATGTCTATCTGGATACGATGCCCAAATTCAGTGATTTTCGCTGGGCTGCCGGTATTGGAGCCCGTTACAGTACCGGGTTTGGCCCGATACGTTTTGATATTGCCTTTCCGCTTAATAAAAGAACGGGAGACAGCAGTTTTCAGATTTATATCAGTTTAGGGCAGGCTTTTTAATGACTGATAAAAATCCTTATATGAAAAAAATTCCTTTTCGAAAGCTGGCAAAATATCTGGGTGGCCTGATTGGATTTTTGTTTATAGGGATAATTGGGATCTTTTTTTATCTGGATACGCAGACAGGAAAGGACCAGATCAGGCGATATATCAATACTGCACTTCAATCGGATAACAGTGCGATTATTATTTCAAAGCTGGAAGGTTCTTTATATTCGGAAATTACAATCCCGGATATAAGGTTTACTGATCGTGAAGGGGCATGGCTTGAAATAGAAAACACGAAAATTTATTGGTCCCTCGGAGACCTTTTTAACGGTCGATTGTCAGTGGCGCAGTTAACGGCCGATCAGGTCAATTATATGCGTAACCCTATCGCTGATGATGCGCAGAAAGCCAATGACAACGACCCATTTGTCCTGCCGGAACTTCCCCTTGATATCTATATAGACCGGTTTGAAATCGGCCGTATCCATGTATCAGAAAAGGTTGCCAGGAAATTATCCACCTTAACGGCCAGTGGTCTTTTAAAACTGACGGAAAGTGATGGTCTTCTGACCAAATTTAATCTGATTACACAGTCGGAAGAGGACAATGAATACTCAGGGGATCAAATACTTGTCGATATTTCCTATCCCAATACCGGGGAAGCCCTGAGCGTGGATATCGGTTTAAACGCACCGGAAGACGGACTTTTTGTTGCCCTAGCCGGTCTTGAACCCCGACAATCAATCAGCGTCCATTTTAATGGAACCGGACCGATTGATAACTGGAGCGGGAAACTGGAAGCGAGGGCAAACAGTAAAATTTTCGCAATGGCCGGGGTAAATTACAGGAATGGTGAATTCGCGCTTCAGTCGAATTTTGATCCAAGTGGATTTGTCAGCGGTGAAGTTTCCAATCTGCTTGGTAATGCAAATTCGCTTGAACTGGTCATGACCCCAACGGATCAGGCTGATTTGTCAGCCGTTAAGCTTCAGTTTCAGACAAAAATTTTGAAATTAAATGCAAATGGAACCGTCAGTACAAATAACCCGGCAATCGCGGACGGTATCATTTTTGACGCCGAGTTGAGTGACGCTGAGCCATTTAACAAATTAATCAATCCCGCATTTATAGAACCCTTTAACCTAAAGGGCAGATTGGATAATCCGTTCCAGTCCCCAAAAGTCACACTGGATATAGAGGGGATTAATATAGGCCAGTTGGAAAATGGAGAGATTTCACTGTCCGCATTATTATCCGGCCATTTTGAAACGCTTTTTGACAATGGAAAAATCACAAATACTTCCAGCGGGAAGATTTCTTCCATAAAAATGAAAAATGCGGGCGATGTTGAGGCATTAACTGATAATGACATAAACTGGGCAGCGGGTGTCGAATATGATACGGCAACTTCTTTGATGCAGATTGACAATATTGCTTTGGAGAATGAATTTTTAAATCTAACGGGCAATGGGGCCTATAACACCACCGATGGAAATGTGACGGCGACAGTATCCACTGTTATTGATAATATTGCGGCCCTTGCTGAAAAACTGGATATATCCCCTGCGATTGCCGGGAAGGCTGAGCTTTCCGCAAACATATCCCGCAGCGGGCTTGAAAGCCCGCTTTCCGCCGAATTTGACTTGAAGACAACGGATCTTGATCTGGGCAATGTTCTGATCAATGAAATCGTTGGAAATCACCCGACATTCAGGGCCAAAATCATGCAGAATGCGGATGGCGCGATTACCCTTTCCGATACTGTTTTAAATGGTGCCTATACCAGTTTGAATGCGGCGGGTGAATTATCAGCCGATCAGGTATTTGAACATTCAGATTTTACGCTTTCCATTTCAGATATGGATCAGATTGAAAATCTTGATGGCACGGCCCTTGCCGGAAATATTGATATCAACGGCACCCTAGAGGGGGGTGTCAGTTCACCGAATGTTGTCATTGAAACAGCATTTGACAGATTGGATGTTCAGGGTATTGCTTTTGAGAATTTTAAAGCGCAATTAAAAGCCGATGATATTCTCAATGCGCCAAAGGCAGAACTCAATCTGAATAGCGGAACCAGTCTGGGTGCATTGACACTATCCTCGGAACTTACGACCGGACAGAATGGGTATAAAATTGAGGATATCCAAATTTCCCTTGGCGCATTTGAGGCGCGGGGGACAATCGAAATGCCGACGGATAAACCCCTGGCGGGATCAATTTCCATTATCACTGATGAAAATAAAAATCATCAGGCCGGTGTGGAAGGGGTTGTCACTGCAAAAATTGATCTATCCGATCAGGATAATATTCAGGACATTGTTTTTGATGGCACTGTTGAAAATCTTTCCCTGCCGCTTACGGGACGTGGTGTGCTGAGCATTCAGTCTGCAAAAATTAATGCGGATGCAAGGCTGCTTGAGCAAAAGCCGAATTTTAAAATCAGTGCCGAGATTGAAAAACTGATGCATCCGCTTATTCAGGCGGATCAGGCCAGTATCAGTGCCAGTCAGGATGATAACGACCTGTCCTTCAGTCTGACCGCGGCGGGAAGTGCGTTAACGCCCTATCATATTGCTGTGAACGGTAAATCAACGGAGGAGTTTAACGATATTCTGGTCACTCTTGAGGGGGATATAGACCAGACCAATTTTAATCTTAACGACCCCGCCCATATTTTAATGGCTGACAATTCTTTTGAACTTTTGCCATTCATTCTGAAAATCGGTGAGGGGGATATATCCGGGCGACTGAAAAAAACAGGAAGTGATTTTGGGGGTTATCTCACCCTTAATAAAATGGCAATTCGGCCATTTTCTGTCCTTTTACAGGATCGCCCCATGGTGGGACAGCTAGACGGTCAGATCGGCATTGATGGTAAGGATAATATTTTATCCGGCAATTATTCTTTAAGGGTAAGCAATCTGGCCCTTGAAAGTTTTCGCTCGCTGAACGGGCAGATGATAGAATTAACAGCAGCCGGCACCATCAGTAATGACAGTCTTAGCCTTAATGGCGCACTAAAAGAGGACGGATTAAATAAGGCGGATTATTCAGCAACTCTGCCCCTTGATGTTGATTTAAGCATTTCCAAGATAGACTTAGCCTTGGAAGAGCCGTTCTCAGCAACTTTAAACTGGGATAATGATATTGGGTCGATCTGGCCCATGTTTAATCTTGCCAGCGATGATTTGAGAGGGGGGCTTGTTGCAAAACTGAATTTTGGCGGGACAATTTCAAACCCGGATCTGGATGGCAGTGTTCGACTTTCAAATGGACATTATGAGAATTTAAAAGCGGGGTTTGTTGCCGATAACATAAATATGAATGCGGACATAAAGGACCGGGAGATCACATTGGGTTCTTTTAGCGCAACAGATGGTGAAGAGGGCAGAATAAATGCAAGTGGTGTCGTAAAGCTGGATGAGGATTTTAAGTATACAGCCGACGCAACACTCAACCTTGTCAATGCCCATCTGGTTCGTCAGCCGGAGTTACAGATTATTGCGTCTTCCGATTTATCATTCACCAAAAACGAAAAGGCCGCACGCTTAAGCGGGAAAATTGTTGTTGATAATGCCAGTATTGGGGCGGTTGAGCAAAGCGCGCCGGAAATAATCCAGCTTGATGTTACCGAAATTAACAGTGAAGGGCTGGAAATAAGCAATAAAAATCAGGCGGTCAAACCTATTGACCTTGATCTGACCCTTGATGTGCCGGGAAAATTATTTATCCGCAGTTATGGTCTTGATTCAGAGTGGAAAGCCGATTTAGCGGTTAAGGGAACATCGGAAGAGCCACTGGTCAGCGGAACGGCGTCCCTCATACGCGGATTTTTTGAGTTTTCCGGAAAACGTTTTATCCTGACCCGCGGTAATCTGACATTCCCCGAAGACGGCTCGAACGATCCCATCGCAGATGTGGAAGCGGAACACCAGTTAAGTGACCTGCTGGCAAAGCTGAATATTACCGGACGGGTCAGTAAGCCGACCATTAAAATGAGCTCGAACCCTTATCTGCCGGAAAATGAATTGATGGCGCGGATTTTGTTTGGAACCTCCGTTTCCGAGCTTTCGGCCGTGGAACTGGTTCAGCTGGCATCCGCCGTCCATTCAATGTCAAATGGTGGCGGGCAGGGCTTTATGGGCGGGATCAGGAACGCGATCGGTATTGACAGGCTTTCAATTGATAATGATGCGTCCCGCGAGTATGGAACCACCATTACCGGCGGAAAATATCTGACCAATAATGTTTATGTGGAAGTATCAACAGCACCCGCAACAGGGGAAACATCAACGGCCGTGGAAGTTGATCTGACCAAAAACCTGTCATTGGTGACCAAAAGAACGCTTGACCATGATAACAGTCTGTCAATCCGCTGGTCCTGGGATTACTAACGCGGGGCAGATTTTTAATCGATTGTAAATTCACCAACATCAAGAATAGGGGAGGCATCAATATCCTCATCATTTTAAAATTTGTTTCATCTGAATTGTTAATATTAAAT
>JAGREE010000163.1 GCA_020446675.1 Alphaproteobacteria bacterium
TAACAGCCATTAATCAGTATTTCCTGCATAGCCGCATGTATGGGGACTGGGGATTAAAAGCGCTGGAAAAATACGAATATGAAGAATCAATCGATGAAATGAAACATGCAGACGAGCTGGTCAAACGCATTCTTTTTCTTGAAGGTCTTCCCGCTATGCAGCAACTTGGCCGCTTAAGAATTGGTCAGACGGTAACGGAAATGATGAAAGGTGATCTGGAACTGGAACTGTCAGGCCATGCCGACCTAAAAGATGCGATTGAATATTGTGAAAAAGTCCGTGATTACGTTTCACGCGAACTTTTTGAAGAAATCTTGTCAGACGAAGAAGAACATATTGACTGGCTGGAAACAAATCTTGCACTAATCGATAAGGTTGGTGAGAAGAATTATTTGCAATCGCAAATGGGCGATGCGGATTAATTATTAATTATGATCAATACCGATGGCTTCCGTAATATTGCGGAAGCCATCTTTTTTTAGAAGATTTTCAAGTTCCCTGTTAATTTTACGGACCAGTCCCGGTCCATGATAGACAAGCGCTGAATAAAGCTGGACAAGCGATGCCCCTGCCTTAATTTTTCTATAGGCCTGCTCGCCGTTTGATACACCACCAACACCGATAAGCGGAATTTTTCCGCTAGTCAATTTATACATTTTTGATAAAATTTCTGTCGACAATTCAAATAACGGCGCACCACTAAGCCCCCCTGCCTCGTCTTTAAATGATGAGACAAGATTGGGTCTTGATAGCGTCGTATTGCTGACAATCAAACCGTCCATTTTATGTTTAAGAATTATTTCTGCAATATCGGCACATTCCTGATCATTAAGATCCGGCGCAATTTTTAAAATAAGGGGTGGAGCATTCTCAAGACCTGCTTGATCTCTTACCGCTTTTAATTTTGATAAAAGCTCATCAAGCGCTTCTTTCCCCTGTAATGCTCTAAGTCCCGGTGTATTCGGCGAAGATATATTAATCGTAAAATAATCTGCAAGACCAAGCAGTCGTTTAAGCCCAATGACATAATCCTCAATCTGATCATCACTAAGCTTATTGGCACCAATATTGGCACCAACAATGCCGTTGGACTTTCCCCGGGCGGCTAGTCTGGCCAAATAATATTCGAGGCCCTTATTATTAAAGCCCAGTCTGTTAATAACGGCTTTATCTTCTGTCAGCCGGAAAATTCTTGGCATTTCATTTCCCGCCTGTGCTAGCGGTGTAACAGTTCCTGTTTCGACAAATCCAAAACCCTGTTTCAGCATGGGTTCATATACTTCAGCATTTTTATCAAAACCGGCCGCCAACCCAACCGGATTTGGAAAATCCAAATTCCAGATTGACTGGTTTAGAATAGTTGATTTCGGAACATCCCCGCTTGGCAATAGGCCTGATTTCAGTGCTAAAATTGCCAGGCTGTGGGCCTGTTCCGGAGAAATCAGAAAAAAGACCGGTCTTAAAAATTCATATAAATTCATCAATTATCCTTACTAAAGCCACACCAGCCATGATCCGGCAGTTCTTCCATTCCCACAACTGCCCCAGGGTCCAGATTTGAATATAAATGGGGAAATTCCTGCCCATTTCTCGATTTCTCCCATTTTAGAGCCTCTGCGGGCAGGCGTTCAACGGCAATTTTTAGAAGCACTAACCCTTTCTGATCTTTGAAATGTTTATCAAGTGTGCCTTTAACCTGATCGTATGCGGAGAAATGGATAAATCCATCCCGAATGTCATCTGAGGACCCATTATAGGTTCCTTTGGCCACCGCCTCTTCCCATTCTGATTTTTTGATGATCTTGTATATTACATCATTCTTAAACATGATCTCCCCATAAAAAAACATGCTTTAGGTAAACGATAAAGCATGTTTTTAAAATTATGAAAATTAATTGGTCTTATTTTTTACCATTTGATCCTATAGCCGAACTTCCTATAGCTTTTACCATTTCAAAAATTCTTTTTCTTACTGATGGATCAATTATCTTGTAATAAGCCCTGACAAGTTCCAGCGTTTCCCGTCTTGAAAGCTTATCAACTTCAAAAACCTGCTTGCTGCCTTCAGCCATCCCCTCGGCTTTACGGGTTGAATCCGGTGTCATTTCATCAAAGAAAAAAGATACTGGAACATCAAGAATTTTAGAAAGTTGATATAGTCGGCTGGAGCCAATTCTATTGGCGCCTCTTTCATATTTTTGTACCTGTTGAAAAGTAAGTCCAAGAGCCTTCCCCAATTTCTCCTGACTCATACCAAGCAGTGTTCTTCTAAGACGTACTCTTGCGCCTACATGAATATCCACTGGGTCTGGTGATGATTTGATCATGCTCATTTTAAAAATACCTTGCTTATATAAAATCACAATACTTCCCGACCTAGCAATGTAAGATCGACCACCCACAAAGTATGGTTATTGTTTAGTAGTGTAGCTATTTAACGTCAAGCTTTATCTTCTTTACGGTGTAAATCTACGAATTAGTACAATATTTACGATAGC
>JAGREE010000024.1 GCA_020446675.1 Alphaproteobacteria bacterium
TTGGGAGTAGTTTTCCGGTAGTGTTAAAAAGCAGGGTTACCGTTGCTTTTTAACAAAGTATGCCTAGTTTTAGAGTAATTTAAATAACAGAATATGAAAAAATATATACTTCCATTAGTTGTTCTTTTAGGCTTGTCATTGCCCAATCTTTCAACTGCTCAAACCGCCGGGACTTTATCTTTTACTTTTACTCCAGTTGCCCATTCCGGGAGCTGGGGTTCAAAACATGTATTAGCGGTATGGATTCAAAATAGCGCCAACGGTTTTATCAGAACCAAATTCAGATATTGGGGTAATGGTACAAATGATCATTTACCTAACTGGAAAGCCAATTCCAATCAAAATGTAGTAGACGCCATTACCGGGGCAACGCTCACCACTTATGCAACTAAATCATTGACCTGGGATGGAACGGATTTAAGCGGAACGCTTTTGCCGGATGGCGATTACAAAATTACTATTGAAGAATGCTGGTCTCATGGCTCCAGCAAAGTGACAAAATCTTTCCCTTTTACCAAGAGCGGGACAGCGGCTCATCTAACGCCTGCCGATGACGCTAATTTTACGGACGTTGTAATAGATTGGGTTCCTTCGATTACAGGAACCGAGTTTGTTGGAATTTCAAACACATTTTCTGTTTTCCCTAATCCAACTCATGATAAAATAAATATCGATTTTAAAGCAAACGCTCAAGCTTGCAATATTTATATTGTAAATACTTTAGGTCAGGAAGTTTATTGTGAAAAAGAGAATAGAATTTATTCAGGAGTTAAAAGTATCGACTTAAGCACTTTTGAAAATGGAATATATTTTGTCAATGTTGAAATGAATTCGAAATTATTCACAAAAAAAATAGTGCTGTTTAAATAGTACCCGTCCAGTGCGGCTAGGGCCTGCCTAATGTAAACCGCAGAAAAAGTTGAAGGGAATAATTATTCACCCTCGGTGGTGCTGCGGCTCAAGAATCAATAAAAAAACGTTCGTGAGGGACTGTGTCCCGATACGGCTAAACCTGCAAATCTCTGACTTGCGAATTGCTGGCCTGCCTATCCACGTCAGTCGGTAGTGCCGTGGGTTAAGA
>JAGREE010000025.1 GCA_020446675.1 Alphaproteobacteria bacterium
CTATATTCTTGTGTTGGTTATACCGAGAATAAATTTATCTATCACGTATCCAGCATTAGTTTTCAGTGACTAATTAAATTACCGGATACGATAGATCCTTAGGGACGCCCCACTAAAGCAACGCTATATATTTTTAAAGCGTTAGTTTAATTATATACTTTATTATCCAAATTGTAAATATAGGTTAACTGATTGATGCAAAAGACAAAATGGATAAATTACACTAAATACTCTAAAAAAAAACAGGCTGGAATAAATCCAGCCTGCTTCAAATTAAAATTTATATTCTAAGATTATGAAAGATATTCTTTAATATCCTTAATTCTTTTCTCTTCAGAATCTGTATATTGTAGAAGCTGTGCAGCTATCTTAGCTGACCTATTGTCTTTAGCTGCTTCACGGAATGAAGCCCTGGCTTTATCAAACTGCTCTAGAGCGAGATAAGCTTGACCTTGCAGAAGTCTAGACTGGTCGGGTCTTGTTAACCCGCCCTTTTCCAAAGCTTTGTCAATTGACGTTGCCGCTTCTTGGTAACTATCCAAAGTTAGATAGATGTTCGCTAGCCGCATATATAGATTTCCATCTTTTGACATTTCAGCAGCTGCAGCAAGTGGCGCCACTGATTTGGCATAATCTTTACCATTCATTAAAGCAGTGGCTTGTAGTTCAAGATTTCTCTGATTTTTTTCAGAAAGATTTTCATCTAATGACTTTGTAATCGTTTTGCCAGCTTGATATGGACTCTCATGATACAAATATAATTGTGCCATTGTTTCCAATTCACGACCACTGTCAAGCATCCCCTGACGGAAAGCCGCTTCAAAAGCAGCAAACTGCTTATCTTCGTATTTCTTCACTTCAGCTTCTGACAAACCTTCTTCTGAAGCTTTTTGACCATAAAGACCGGAAAGTTGTGTCCAGTATGCTTTTTTAGGCCACCTAGAGACAAGCAGTTCAGCATATTCTATCACTTTATTTGTTTCGCCAAGATTATTATGCAAGGCTCTTAAAACCCCATACCAGTTTTCCTGATCCTCTTTGCCTTCCTTTTTGGACTTGTCAATGGCCCAATTTAAGAATTCAATAGAAGTTCTGAAATGTGCATTTGCTTCCGCTTGTGGCAAACCTTCTTCCATACCAGCAGCATAATGTACGTTTGCTAACATAACAATATTAGTAATTGAAGGATCAGCTTGATATTTGAACCATTCATTGAAATATCCAAGGGCACTATCAAGATTTCCGTTTGAAAACTCTATCTGTCCAACAACAAAAGTCATCTGATCTCTTTGAACATTTGAAATAGATTCCATTGCCAAAATCTGCTTGTAGTACCCCATAGCAGCATTCATATCACCTTTATTTTGTGAAACCGCCGCCAGCATCTGAAGAAAAGCTGCTTTTTCTGTAGCATTTAATCGGTTAAGGTCCTGATCCTTCAGAATTTTTTCCGCTTCATCAAATTGTGGCGGTGTGGCATTCATTAGCTCTTGAACTTCATTCAATTTCCGGGCAGCTTTTTCATCCATACCCGCAATAGATTTCAGTTTAGGACGAGCCAAATTTGCAGCTTCAGCTGCAGCAGCCCGTTCTGGTGAAGCTAATGGGAACTGCTGTTGTGCCAATGCATACTGACTTGGCAAAAGTGATGCCGTAGCCATAGCACCCGTTAAAGCAGTTGCTATAAAAAGAGTTTTTGATAGTCGTTTAAATTTTCTCATATTCATTTACCCTTTTTAATTACCATCCAATTGAAATTCTATGCGAACACGTACCCCAGTAACAGGGATTGGCTCTCCATCAACAACGCGTGGTTTGTATTTGTACTTTTCAGCTGCTTTTATTGCAGGTCGTTCAAACATAGCATGACTGGATTCGATGGCAATAACATTAGAAGTAGTTCCTTGCGCAGTCACTGTAAACTCAACAGTACAGTATCCTTCGATTCCATTTTCAGCTGCCCTTGGAGGGTACTGAGGATTTACGCGAACAATCGGCAGATATTCACCATCTGTCGCTGAAAATCCTCCACTACCTGTTTCAATTGGAGCAACTTCCATTGCTTGTGCGCCAATTTCGACTGTTCCGCCGACATTACTAACACTATCTGATGAGGATGCTATATCAAGGCTCATTTCCGGCGCAGCCTGAACTTCACTAGGGGCTTCTGGCTTACGATCAACTTTTTGTACTTCCTGAATATCACGAACCTGTTCAAGCTGAACACGAATTCTCTCACCAGAGTCCTGTATGGGCATCTGGTTCGATGCGATAAGCCACTGCATACCGAAAAACAAACCGAATGTTATTATCGCAGCAAAAGTAAACGAAATAGCGTAACGAGCAATCATAATTAAACTCCTGTCTGTTTATTTAGGTTCCGTTGACAATACATGGTCAGTATAACCTGCCTGATTGAGCGAATCCATAATTTCTGCAATTACGCCAGTTGAGCTGTCAATATCAGCCTGAATAACAATAGAACCTTCTGGGTTCTCGGCTTTAAGACGCTCGACATTGGCACGAACAGCACGAATATCAATCCGGCGTTTTTCCATCCAGATTTCGTCATCTGATGTTACAGCGATCATAATATTTGCTTTATCCTGGGATTCAGCACTTGCCCCTTCAGGACGGTGCACCTCGATACCAGCTTCTTTTAGGAAAGAGGCGGTAACAATGAAGAAGATCAGCATGATGAACACGATGTCAAGCATCGGTGTCATATCAATTGCTGCTTCATCTTGATTTCTTGTGGAGTGTTTACGCATTTTTTTTCTCTTAATGATCCATTGTTAAATGATCTTCGACCAACTCGGCTTCTTTTCTTACTCGACCTTCAATGTAAGAAGAAGCAAACACACCTGAAAGGGCGCCTACCATTCCAGCCATTGTCGGAATTGTTGCTTTCGAAATACCCGCAGACATCGCTTTTACGTTTGCAGAGCCAAGCACAGCGAGCACATCAAAAACCTCAATCATACCCCACACTGTTCCCAGTAGTCCCATTAGTGGGATAACAGCAACAAGTGTTTTAATATGTGAGAGTGATCCTCGAAGATCCATATTAATTTGACTAATCATGGCCTCACGAATTTTGTGGGCATACCAGGAGGTGCGCTCACTGCGCGCCTCCCAAGTACCCATAACCTCATTCACTTGGCGGTTATGAGCGGTTTTAAAATAAATTAACCGCTCCAGAACCATAGCCCATAATATCAAGATGGTGAAAAAGATCACTAGAAGGACCGGGCCTCCCCTTTCCATAAAGTCGCGAACTAGTTCATATGCATCTAATAGGCTTAAGTACATGATTATGCTCCTCTATGCTGTTCTGCGTGAACGGCAATGATACCAGCACTTTGTTCTTCGATTGTATGCACGATACGTTGGCTCATTCCATTTACAATTGAATGGAAGAAGAGCGTAGGAAGTGCAACAACGATACCAAGAACTGTTGTAACCAGGGCAGTAGAAATACCACCGGCCATAAGTTTCGGATCACCAGTACCGAAGAGTGTCATTGATTGGAAAGTATTGATCATACCGGTCACAGTACCAAGCAGCCCCATAAGAGGTGCGATCGCCGCGATCAGTTTAATCAATGTGAGGAAACGTTCAAGACTTGGCAGTTCCTTAAGAATTGCTTCATCAATTTTCAACTCGAGTGTTTCCACATCAGCATTTTTATTTGCTTCATGAACAGCCAAAACGCGACCAAGAGGGTTATTCTCATTAACCACATCTGATCTGATTTGTGCTTTCACTTTTCCATTTACAACTGTCAGGTAAATGAAACGCTCAAGAACGAATAGCATACCAATTGCACCAACCGCGAGGATCAAGTAACCAATTGTACCACCTTGGCTTACGCGCTCAAGGATATCTGGTTTTTGAATAAGAAGACCAAGAATTGAACCTCTTGATGGATCAACACCATATGGTGCCATCGAATTGGCGGCCGCATTTTGCAGTTCTGTTGTTGATTGAGTAAAACGTGGCTCAGGCTGACGGTCAAGTTCAGATACAAGACCTTGCGAAAATCTGAGATATTTACCATCTGCAGAGATATTGAACACACCAACACGTGTTACTGGCTCAACCACTTCTGATCCATCAGGTAATTTTACCGGACGATCAAAAGTAACCACACGACCTTGTTCAGTCATTTCACGCTGCACTTCGTACCAAAGACGCTCAATCTCCTCAATGCTCGGAAGCTGAGTACCTGAAGACGTTTTTTCAATCAGTGTCGTGATAAATTCTTCACGACCTTCAAATTGTGTTGAAGTCAGTGAAGTTTCAAGTGTGGAACGTGTATCACCAGCAACCAACTGAAGCACACCAAGCACCTCTTTAAGAGCACCAAGTTCATTGGTGAAGTCTTGTTGAAGAGCGGTCATCTGTTCATCGTTGCTGTTAAACTGCGCTTCAAGAGTGTCAGAACGACGTTCTTCAGCACGTTGCTCTGCTTCTGCTTGAGAAAGAAGAGCAGCCTGCCTGTCTTTTGCAGCTCTGAACTCTGCTTCACGCTGACGATATTCCTGAGTTTCATTAACTTTACCCTGACGAACAAGTTCTAGAAGCTCATCAAGATTTCTCGCCTCTTGTGCGTTTGCAAATGATGCAATACCGCTAAATGCTAAGACGATAGCAATCGAAATTAATTTCCTCATTGTGCTTTCTCCGGTGCAGGAATTGGTAATATAAGCAGATCATCCGGCGCCGCTTGTCCGTTAACAATGCGGATCGCTTGTCTAATTGATTTTCTGTAAGTTGCTGGGTCGACAATTTCAAATTCTTTAGTTGCCTTGTTGTAAGCACCAGAAATCAATCCGTCTGTTGTTTGGTAAAGAAGCGCAACACGGCCGACCATGACCATATCCACTGTTCTTTCGTTGCCTTCAACAACCATATTTTGCTTATATCCCTGGAATACGCGACCATAGTCACTTTCGATTTGATACAGCTCAAACACACTACGAAATCTTTCGGAGGCATCAACATTGGGATCTGTCATTAGGTCTTTAACACGCTCAAGACCTTTCAGGCGTGCTTCTAATTGGAACGGAATGTCATTGTTAATAAAGTCTTCCAATCCATCTACCATTCTATCTAGAAGTGGTTCTACCTGACGCTTAATGTTTGTCACGTTTTTAATGTTAGCTCTTAATTCTTCCATTGACTGCATTTGGCGGTCAATGGATCTTTCCATCTGAGCATTATATACTTTAAGACCGTCAATTGTTTTAAGAATTGTTTTATATTCTGTTACAATCTTATCAGTATCATCAACAATTGCATTGACTCGCGCTTGCGATTCCTGAGCAATTTTGTTAGCGGACATTCCTTCATCAAGAACATCGTTTAATGCAGTTTGCGCCATCGCAGAGGTACCTATTGTCAAGGACCCTGCTGCAACAACGGCGGAAAGAACAATCGTTCTTACTCGATGCTTAATCATGCGTCTTCCTACAGCTTTTTTTGAGTTGTTATGGTTGATCCACTAAATGTGGCGTTATTTAATTTACAAAGTGAGTGAACAAACAATTGTTCAAGATTAAACTGGTTGCGGACACTAGAACTGTCCCTACCTTTTTCCTCTATCCCCATCACTTACTCATTCCCTTTAGTAATTCTACTTAAAAATCTTTACGGTTTTTTAATCATAATGTGAATTATATCTTAAAACCAGAGCTAATATTTATTTTATCGTATTGATTATTTTTATCGACTTAAATAAATACGCAGTCACGTGCCCATACGGAGCAAATATCCCGGACTGCGCAAACACTATCTAAAACACATTTCAATTTCAAGACTTCCTTCGTTACAAACTCAAAAAAAAACTTACTTGCCGTAAGTTTAATATATTAAATAACGATAAATTATTATATGTCTCTAAATAAAAATACTTTATTTATGGATAGTTATGTGAGATTCATTTTGCAAATCAAATTATATTATCAGTGAAATAATATAACATAATTATCACAAAAATTTGACTAAAATGTGACCATGTCTATTAAAATATTATAGATTGATCACTAAGTTTACGATTTTTTAAAGAAAATAGATTCGGGCAATTCACCCTGCTTACTAGTTTTAGCAGAGTCGGAATATGAATTCAAAAAACCCGTTTGACCCTCAAGCAGTTTTTATTTAATCAAAATGAAGAGAAATTTCACAAAAACCAATTTAATCAGGAATGAGACCTGACCATATTAACCGCCTGTAAAACCTCTTCCCATTTATTTTGGATACAAGTTTGGCGAGCCGCTGCTACCCCAAATCGTTTGATCAATTGTTGTGCCAATTCCTGCTTATATTCAAAATCACCTTTTACAGGAAACTTACTCAAATTACCTTCACTTCTAATCATACTTTTACTCCTTTACGAACATGCTACTCTTTTCATTTACAAATCAATTAAATGTTCAACAAGAGTTCAACCTATATATAAAGTGTAAAAACCTCGTAAATGAAAAACTACAATTTTAATTATTATAAAAAGCGCATATACTATCATTCACCATGAGAAAGGGGTTTCTGCTAGTTTTATTTAAATCAATTATGGATATTTGACTTAAGTCAATGAATTGATACCATGAAACGCCTACTCAGGTAATATTCCATTTTTATGGAATTGTGGAGGGGAGAGATTATTATATCTCTTTAAAACAATATTTAATCTAAGAAACGGGTTTCAAAATGACCTATCAGAATAATCCACCAGTCGTAAGCAGACTTTCTCAGTCTTTGACGACTATATGCTTGGCAGTCGGTATAATTCTCGCACTTATAATTGCCGGAAAAACCACTTCTGCCGCCATGCAATTTCATGCACTCATTTTAATTGTCACATTTTTTGCGGGTATAGTTGCCCTGTTTAATTTGGGCGGGCGAATAAATGAGGTAGAACACAAACCGTCGCCATCCGGGGTTTATTATAACAATACCATTGTAAAATATGGTGTAATTGCTTCATGCTTTTGGGGCATTGCGGGCTTTCTCGTAGGAGATATCCTGGCTTGGGAACTGGCATTTCCGGTTCTGAATATGGATATGCCGTGGACCAATTTTGGTCGATTGCGCCCACTTCACACATCAGCAGTGATTTTTGCATTCGGCGGCAACGTTCTTATTGCAACATCCTTTTATGTGGTTCAAAGAACCTGCAAAGCACGTCTGGCTGGAGAAATTGCTCCATGGTTTGTATTCTGGGGGTATCAGTTGTTTATTGTTTTGGCTGCTACCGGATATCTACTCGGTATCACTCAATCAAAAGAATATGCTGAGCCTGAGTGGTATGTGGATTTATGGCTAACAATTGTCTGGGTTGTCTATCTGCTGGTTTTTCTTGGTACAATATGGCGAAGAAAAGAACCACATATTTATGTTGCTAACTGGTTTTATCTGGCTTTCATCGTGACGATTGCAATGTTGCATTTGGTGAATAATGCTTCTCTGCCGATTTCTTTTGTCGAACCGAAAAGTTATACTTTATTTGCTGGTGTTCAGGATGCCCTTACCCAATGGTGGTACGGTCATAATGCTGTAGGATTTTTCCTTACCGCTGGTTTCCTAGCAATTATGTATTATTTTGTTCCAAAACGTGCAGAGCGGCCAATTTATTCATACAGACTTTCTATTGTACATTTCTGGTCTTTGATATTTCTATATATATGGGCTGGACCTCACCATCTTCATTATACCGCATTGCCAGACTGGGCACAGACACTTGGTATGACATTTTCTGTCATGTTATGGATGCCTTCATGGGGTGGTATGATCAATGGTCTTATGACTTTATCTGGGGCCTGGGACAAACTCAGAACCGACCCTGTACTAAAGATGCTGGTTGTGTCTGTTGCCTTCTATGGTATGAGCACATTTGAGGGACCATTGATGTCAATCAAGGCCGTAAATGGTCTTAGCCACTATACTGACTGGACAATTGGCCACGTACATTCCGGAGCTCTGGGATGGGTTGCCTATGTAAGTTTCGGTGCCCTTTATTGTCTTACACCATGGTTATGGGGTCGCAAGGGGCTTTATTCTCTGAAATTGGTCAATATTCATTTCTGGGTGTCCACTGTTGGCATACTTCTTTATATCTGCGCAATGTGGGTTTCCGGTATTATGCAGGGTCTGATGTGGAGAGCCTATACTGATCTCGGGTTTCTGGAATACTCATTCGTTGAAACAGTCGCCGCCATGCAGCCTTATTATATAATTCGTGCCATTGGAGGTCTGCTGTTCATCGTTGGAAGCCTGGTGATGGTTTATAATCTATGGCGTACTATTCTTGGACATACTGCTGGCGAAGAATCTCCGGAAAATATTTCCAAGGCAATTGCTGCACAGGCACTCGGTGAATAGGAGTAAGAGAGATGAAATTATTAAATAAACATGCTGTTTTCGAAAAAAATTCCATCCTGTTACTCGTTGGAATTCTGATTATGGTGTCAATTGGTGGTCTGGTCGAAATCGTTCCTCTTTTCTATCTCGAAAATACGATAGAAAAAGTGGAAGGTGTTAGACCTTATACACCGCTAGAGCTGGCTGGTCGGAACATTTACGTCCGTGAAGGCTGTTATACCTGTCACTCACAGATGATCCGTTCGACCCGTGATGAGGTAGAGCGTTATGGTCACTATTCGCTGGCTGCGGAAAGTATGTATGATCATCCGTTCCTTTGGGGATCAAAAAGAAACGGTCCTGATCTGGCACGGGTAGGAAACAAATATTCTGATGACTGGCATAGAGAGCATCTTAAAGCACCAAGTTCAGTGGTGCCTGAGACAATTATGCCAGGTTATCCATTTCTTGCTGAAACCAAACTTTCTTATGAAAATATTGGTCTGGATATAAAAACCAACCAGATAATTGGTGTGCCTTATACAGATGAGCAGGTTGAAAATGCTGTAGAAGACCTTAAAGCACAGCTGGATGAAAATAGTGACGGCTATGATGCATTCATGGAACGTTACCCATCCGCGCAGGTTAGGGACTTTGATGGCAACCCAAGGGAAATCACTGAGCTGGATGCCTTGATTGCTTACTTGCAGATGCTGGGCACACTCGTTGATTTTTCAATCTATGATGAATCAGAAAATAACCGATAGGAGGGTGGAATGACATTTCAAGAAATATCAAGCTTTTCACAAAGTTGGGGTGCCGTTTTTCTGTTGACTATGTTCATAATTGCGGTCGCCTATGCTCTTTGGCCTTCTAACAAAAAAAAATTCGACAATGCAGCAAAAAGCCTATTGGATGAGGAATAATCATGTCAGATTTAAAAAAAGAAATAGATGATGTAAGTGGTGTTGATACCACTGGACATGAATGGGATGGTATTAAAGAACTAAATACACCAATGCCACGTTGGTGGGTATATACCTTTATTGTTTGTTGTATCTGGGCATTTGTGTATCAGTTTTTCTATCCTTCATGGCCGCTTATTAGTGACTATTATAAGGGTTATTTTGCTGAAACAAACCGGGACAGACTAAATGACGAATTGGGTAATGTGGCGCAACAAAGAAGTGTTACTCTTGATAAGATAAGAACAATGGATCTTGAAGATATCAGACGTGACAATGCGCTCAATACCTTTGCGCTCGCTGGCGGAAAAGCGGCATTTGGTGACAACTGTGCTCCTTGTCATGGAACCGGGGCCGCTGGCTTTACCGGTTATCCGAACCTGAATGATGATGATTGGCTTTGGGGTGGTACACTGGAAGATATATATACAACAATCAGTTATGGAATTCGCAGTACGCATGAAGAAACACGGGTGAATGACATGCCTGCTTTCTTAAAAGACGAATTGCTAACCAAAGCTGAAATCGAAGATGTCGTTACATATGCGCAAAGTCTTTCCGACAGATCAATTAAAGCGACAGAAAGCGGCAGAGTACTATTTGCCGATAACTGCGCTTTATGTCATGGTGAAGATGGCAAAGGGTTGCGTGAATTCGGTGCCCCTAACCTGACAGATGCAATCACACTTTATGTGACTGACCGCGATAGTATGATTGATATTGTCTCGAACAGTCGGAAGGGTGTCATGCCCACATGGTCAGGACGTCTAGATGAAGCGACAATCAAGAGTCTTGCTATATATATTCACAGCCTGGGTGGTGGTGAATAATTTTGGAATATTAATGTAGAAAAAGGATTTCGTCATGGATCGGATTTTGGGAGGCTATCCTATCCATGACATAATCCGGATAAACAGGGTATAAATCATGGCAAATGATATCAATAATGCCGAAACTCCCGTCTCTGAGAACGATGATCAGATCGTCAAACGCGCTGATGTGGAGGCCGTCAATAAGGCGGAAGAAAGATCTCTTTATGCGCCGCGTAAAAAAATATTTCCCCAACGCGCAAAAGGTAAATTCAGAACCATAAAATGGTTTATGATGCTTTTTACCCTTAGCATTTATTATATTACACCATGGATTAGATGGGACCGCGGCGAAGGGATGCCTGATCAGGCCGTATTAATAGATATTGCTGGTCGCCGCTTTTATTTCTTTTTTATAGAAATCTGGCCACAGGAAGTCTATTACGTCACTGGTCTGATGATAATGGGCGGGATTGCCCTGTTTCTGGTGACGTCAACTGCCGGGAGAATGTGGTGCGGTTATTCCTGCCCACAAACCATATGGACAGATTTATTCATTGCCGTGGAAAGATTTTTTGAAGGTGATCGCAATGCCCGCATTCGCCTTGATAAAGCACCATGGACCCTTGATAAAATTACAAAACGAGTTCTAAAGCATTCAGTATGGATAATAATTGCCCTTCTTACCGGCGGTGCCTGGGTTTTTTATTTTTCCGATGCCCCAACACTTTTTAACCAGCTAATTCACAATCAGGCATCATTTGACGCTTATCTGTGGATGGGGCTTCTGTCCGCCTTTACTTATGTCCTTGGGGGAATAGCCCGAGAGCAGGTCTGTACATATATGTGCCCATGGCCACGTATTCAGGCGGTTATGATGGACGAAGAAACTCTGGCGGTCATGTACCGCTATGACAGAGGAGAGCCACGTGGCCCCCATAAGAAGAATGAATCATGGGAAGGACGCGGCGATTGCGTACAGTGCAGACAATGTGTTGTCGTTTGCCCGATGGGTATCGATATACGTGATGGGCTTCAACTTGAATGTATCCAATGTTCACTTTGTATAGACGCCTGTAATAGTGTCATGGAAAAAATTGGTCGCCCACAGGGACTGATAGCTTATGACAGCCTGAAAAATTTTGAACGCCGTAAAAAAGGCGAAGAAAACAGATTTAGAATAGTGCGCCCCAGGACCATAATCTATAGCGTCATTCTCGCTCTTGTCGGATCTATAATGCTCTATACTTTGCTTAACAGATCGATGATAGATGTCAATATTCTGAGGGACAGGAACCCCCTTTTCGTGCAACTGGCATCAGGGGATATCCGCAACGGGTACACAATTAAGATTATGAATAAATCAACCGCTGAACAAAAATACATCGTTGAGGTAAGCGGTGTGGATGGCATTAGTCTCCGTACAGAAGACGCCGATGAATTTGCAGCAGACGGCTCACCGATTGTGACGGTATCAAGGGATAAACTGAGATCATTAAAACTATATGTTTCTATCCCACGAAAAGAACTGGACAGTGATAGCGCAGATATTACATTCAAGGTCACACAGATAGGTAGTGATGAAGAGGATGTTCAGACAACCACATTTAAGGGACCAAAATTATGACAACCGACATAAAACCTTACACAGGGAAAAGAATTTTAGCGTGGTTTTTAGGTTTTTTTATTTTTGTTTTTGCGGCAAACGGCATCATGGTTTATTTCGCGCTTGATACATGGACAGGTCTTTCAACAGAAAATTCCTATGTCAAAGGCCTAAATTATAACCGGGAAATAGAAAGTGCCCGTGCACAAGCCAGTTCAGGGTGGAGTGTCAAAATTACAGACCAGCCTATGCTAACCGAAGGCCGATTCGAAGTTACAATTGAAAGGCCACAGAATAGCGTTCCGCCGGTAGAAGTTACTGCAACATTTATCAGAACTGTCACAGAAGGATATGATCAGCAGGTCATCCTCAAGAATGTTGGGGATGGTGTTTATGCGGCACCAATAAAATTGCCTTTAAAAGGACAATGGGAAATTTTAGTTGTTGTGAAATCTCAAAATAACCTTATTTATAAGCTAGAAGACAGAATTCTGGTTAAATAGGGACGTCTTATATGGATCAAACTTTGCAAAAAATGTTTAAAATTGAACATTTTGTTGTTGAGGGGCTTCATTGCCCGAAATGTATTCGTGAAATTGAAGGCACGCTCAGCGAAAATACAAAAATAAAAAATGCACGGGTAAATCTCAGCACCCAGAGGCTTGCTGTTGAATGGAGACCAGATGTTGATACATCTGTTGAACATTCCGAAGAAGTTATTTCAGCACTCGAAAAAATAGGGTTTAAGGCATTTCCCTTCAACACTTCACAGATTGATAAAGAAGGTGAAAAAGCCGCTCGTTCACTTCTATATGCAATGGGTGTGGCCGGGTTTGCATCAGCAAATATAATGTTGTTATCCGTTTCCGTATGGAGCGGCGATGACATGAACGAAACTACACGCACCATGATGCATTGGGTTTCCGCCCTTATTGCCCTACCAACTGCAGTCTTCTCAGGAATGCCCTTTTATAAATCCGCATGGGGCGCCCTTAAGGGTCGACGCCTCAATATGGATGTTCCAATTTCTCTGGCGGTTATCCTGACCTGCGCGATGAGCCTTTTTGGCACTTACATGCAAACGGACCATACCTATTATGATGCTGTTGTAATGCTGTTGTTTTTCCTGCTTACCGGACGGTATCTTGACCAGAAAATGAGAAGTCATGCGAGAAGTGTTGCCCATAATTTAATGAGCTACAAGGTTTCGAAGGCAACTTTGCTCCACGAAGACGGGAATACTGAGGATATAGCCAGCGAAATGCTGTCTCCGGGACAGATAGTACAGGTAATACCTGGCGGAAAAATTCCTGCCGACGGTATCGTAATAAGCGGCATCTCCGATGTTGATACCAGCTTGGTAACGGGTGAGACAATCCCGGCAAAAGTTGAAAAAGACAGCGAAGTATTTGCTGGCACTATTAATTTAAACGGTACTTTAAACATCAAGATCACTGCAACATCCGGCAATACCCTCCTGGATGAAATCATTGTTCTTATGGAAACGGCTGAACAAGGACGGGCGAAATATGTAAAGCTCGCTGACCGGGCAGCGGCAATTTATGCTCCACTGGTTCACATACTGTCATTATCCACTTTTCTCGGATGGTTTTTATTTTCAAACATTGGATGGGAAGCATCCCTGATTAATGCAATAGCTGTACTTATTATCACTTGCCCCTGTGCTCTCGGGCTTGCTGTTCCCGTTGTTCAGGTTGTTGCCTCCAGCCGACTTTTTAAATCAGGCGTACTGGTCAAAGCCGCAGACGGCCTTGAAAGACTTGCCGAAGTTGATACCGTAATATTTGATAAAACCGGAACATTGACATTGGGTCAGCCCGAGCTTGCCAATTATGATGATGAGGATGTCACACCCTTTAATCTTGAACTGGCTGCAAGCCTGGCCAAAACATCCAGTCATCCGCTTTGCCGGGCGCTCATTGTTGCTTGTCATGATCGTGATATTCCAACAATTGCAACAAAAAGTGAAATTTATGAAGAGCCCGGTATGGGCCTTAAAGCAACCATTAATGATCTTGAAGTAAGGCTTGGAAATCGCGAATGGTGTGGCATCCATGCCAGTTATCTTCCCAATAACCGCTATAGCGAATTATGGCTGTCTGTAAAAGGCGCAAAGCCGGTTCTGTTTTGCTTCAAAGACCGTATGCGCCAGGATGCCCACGATGTGGTCGGATGGTTCTTACGTCGTAAAATGAAAGTTATAATGCTCTCTGGTGATCGCAAGGATGTTGTAGAAGAAGCTGCAGAAGAACTTGGACTAAGCCGATATAAATATTCCTGTAAGCCCCAGGATAAAATTGAAGTCATTGAAAGAATGAAAGCCAATGGAGACAAAATCCTGATGATAGGCGATGGACTTAACGATGCACCTGCCTTACGCGCGGCCCACGTTTCCATTTCTCCTTCATCTGCCTCAGAGATTAGCCAGAACGCTGCTGATTTTATTTTTCAATCACAAAAACTGGAAACGGTTGTCCGTGCTTATCAGGTTTCTGTATCAAGCCGAAAACTGGTCTTTATGAATTTTGCCATGGCTGCTATCTATAATATTATCGCGGTACCGTTTGCGGCGGCAGGACTCCTAACACCGCTGATTGCTGCAATTGCCATGTCACTTTCATCAATTGTCGTAACAGCAAATGCACTTAGATTAAATTTTGAAAAGCTTTATCGAAGTCACGAACCTTAATTAAGGCCCGCCAAATGGATGGATTAATTTATCTTATACCCGCTGCCCTTTTTTTAGGGTTGCTTGGGCTTGCCGGATTTTTCTGGTCAATCAATCATAACCAGTATGATGATCTGGAAGGTGCAAGCTACCGTGCCTTATTTGAAGAAGATGATATTGCTGAAGAGCTTGAGAATAAGGAAAAAAGCAATCCTAAGGAAGAACATTAAGGGCGATCACGAAATATATAAACGACGCCAAAAATACCGAGCCTGACGATATAGCCCATCAACAGAATAAAAGCCCATAACAACATTTTGCGGTAATTCAGATATTCAAGACTAACCATGCCTTCATCAGGCAAGGCAAAATAACCGGCTCTAAGCATTATACAAGCTATGGCAATGATCGCCGGGACTGCCGTTTTAAAAATATCCTCTGTCTTAATTACTGTAGTATCGATTTTTTTATAGCTATTGATAATCACGACAAGTGTAATAAAAATTGCAATAAGGATAATGAACATTTTTTACCTTAAATTTATTTAAAGCCAAAGATTATAGTAAAGTCTCTGAATGCTCCATATTCAATTTGATATTTATGTAATTTTAGCTAGTATTTACCCACAATTTAAAAGGATATAGGCAATATGCCAAAAATTAAAATTGGAATTCTTGGATGCCAGGGACGAATGGGTAAGGCATTAACTGCGGCTACGCTGGACCATGACGCTGCCATACTATCCGGTGGCACCGAAATGGTTGGAAACCCGTTAATCGGTAGTTATATCAAGCATCCGGAAACGGGCCAACAAACCGATATCAAAATTACCAGTGACGCTGAAGATGTCATTAGAAATTCTGATGTGGTTCTGGATTTCACCTGCCCTACTGCCAGCCTTCTACATGCATCGTTTGCTGAAAAATATAAAACGGCAATGGTCATTGGGACAACCGGCCTCAGTACATCTGACGAAAATACTATTAAAAAATCCGCTGCTAATACGGCAATAGTCTATGCATCAAATTTTTCAACCGGTGTAAATTTGCTTTTTTATCTGACGCGGCTGGCATCTTCCATTCTGGATGAAGATTTTGATATTGAAATATTGGAAATGCATCATCGGGATAAAGTTGATGCCCCTTCGGGAACGGCTCTCAGTCTTGGACATGAAGCTGCCATAGGTCGCGGCAAAGAGCTAAAGAATATTATGACACCTGCCCGTGATGGTATTGGAAAAGCCAGAGATAAAGGAAGTATCGGATTTGCTTCATTACGAGGGGGCAATGTCGCAGGAGACCATACTGTCAGTTTTAATGCCAATGATGAGCGGATTGAGCTTACCCATAAAGCCGGCAACCGGGCTATATTTGCCCGTGGTGCCGTTAAGGCAGCACTGTGGGTATATGACAAAAAACCCGGTCTCTACAATATGGCTGATGTTCTGGGGCTGGATCAGTTATAAATCAGGCTACCAGTTTTTTAATTCTGGAAAAATGACCTAATCCATTTTTCAGGTTAAACCAGGTTTTTATTTTTTCTTCCAGATCACTTTCACCAGTTAGCAGAATTTGATCTGCATCATAGGCTTTGTTAAAAGTTTCAAAACCCATCCATACTTTAGTCATGGTTCGAGATCCGTTGATATATATAAATTAACTTCGAAACCCGGCTCAATTGAACATAAGTCAATTTTCTCGCTTTCCGGCTCAACAATCAGCCACCAGTTTCGATTTTGTTTTGGAAGGTCATTATAAATAAATTGAATTGTCCCGCGTCTCTTTGGTTTGGGGGTCGGGTTAAGGTGTCGGCGCATGTCCCACATCAACAGCGTAGGGTCAAGATTTTCTAATGACGGGTCAGTTTCGACCCACCTAGCGCCCCAAATACCAAGTGATTCTACAACCGGAAACAGGTCTTTTCCGGACTGGGTCAGATTATATTCCTCAACATCCGGCTCATTTTCAACCGGTGCTCTATAGACTATACCGGCTTCCTCCAATTCCTTTAATCGCTTAGAAAGAAGCGCTGGTGACATTCTTGGTACACCGCGTCTAAGATCATTAAATCTTGTTGAACCCATCAATAATTCACGAAGCAGAACAGCCGTCCAGCGCGTGCATACAATTTCCGCCGCCATCGCGATCGGACAAAATTGTTTATAACTTCCATTAGCCATTTTAAATCCTCCCTCATTGATTCTTAAATTACTATAATAAAGGTTAGTTTTTATGGCTAGTTCATTTTCTATACCGGGGTAGTTCAGTTCGTGAACTGGTTAAGAAATATTCTTTTATGAGATACACCATTTCACGAGATGATATTAACTTAAACATGAAAGGAATTACTTATGCCACTCGTAGATATTCACGTTATTGAAGGTGTATTCAGCAAAGCTGAGAAACAAAATATGATTAAAAAAGTTACTGACACTATGGTTGAAATCGAAGGTGAAGCCCTCCGCGGAGTAACCTGGGTACGTGTCAGAGAAACAGCTAGCGGCGAATGGGGTATCGGTGGTCAGCCGTTATCTGCCGAAAATGTTAAAGCAATGCAGGCACAAAATAACAAAATTGCTGTTTGACTTTAACCGGCTAATCTTGATGAGGCACAAATTGCGTGGTGGTTTTTCTGGATAAATTCAGAGAACCACCACCAATTTAATTATGGTCAGGCCTGTAGTTTTTACAGTCTATCAGGGCTTGAGACAGCGACTTCATCAATTCATTTCGCATTTCCTGATTTAAATATGTCCCAAAAAAAATTCCTTTACCATGTGATCTGGCTTGAGGATATGTTTCGCCAACATTTTTAGGAACATTGGGGGGACAGGACATGGATAAATTGACCCAGTAGGAATTAAAACTGTTTTCGCGTCTGTTGCCTTTGGCATCAATCCGGGTAATTGTCAGGGTATCATTGCTTAAGCGTATAATTTCAACCGCCTTTCCCTGTTGATATTGGATTTTAAAGGCCCAGTAGATTAGCAATACATCAAGCCCGAAAAAACCGGTAACTGGCCACGCCCCCAATGAATAAAAAAAGAGCCCTATCGAGAGGTTAAGACTGACAATCGCCCCCATCAATATTTTAAACCCGGTCCGGCCCAGTGACCGTCTCGGGAAAATATATTCTTCAAACCAGACTCTATCCTGCATTTCGTTCATGTTTCGACATTACACTCAAGATAATCATTTTTGAAGCTTCCATTTTTGAAATGGCTTAATTATTGTTGAAAAAAAGGAATTATGATGAAAAAAGCCGAAATTCACGAATTTTTCAGAAGACTGGAAGAACGCGATCCCGAACCAAAAGGTGAACTTGATTATACAAACCCTTATACATTGCTTGTTGCTGTGGCCTTGTCGGCCCAGGCAACTGATGTCGGTGTCAATAAAGCAACCAAGGCGCTGTTCAAAGTCATCTCAACTCCACAGGAAATGCTGGATTTAGGGGAAGAAAAATTAAAATACTATGTAAAAACCATCGGCCTTTATAATACCAAGGCAAAAAATATTATAAAAGCCGCACAGATACTGGTTGATGATTTCGGTGGTATTGTACCGGAAAACCGTGCTGATCTTGAAAAGCTGCCGGGGGTTGGCAGAAAAACGGCCAATGTCGTGCTAAATATCGCTTTTGGCCATCCAACCATTGCTGTTGACACTCATTTATTCAGGGTTTCAAACCGAACCGGATTGGCGCCGGGCAAAACGCCGCTTGAAGTGGAATTAAAGTTAGAGAAAAAAATTCCTTCCGAATTTGCACGGCATGCCCATCACTGGCTAATTCTCCATGGACGGTATATCTGTAAAGCCCGAAAACCGAACTGTCCTGTATGTCCGGTCGAGGATTTATGCGCCTTTAAGGAAAAAACCAGACTGCCTGATTAATTTTTAAGGAAAGTCGAAATACAGAAATCTGCCCGCTGTCCTTCAAGTCCCATCAGATTCTTTTCTTCTGATGTTTCGACATATTCCACATGCATATCGCTGTTATCATTTTCATAAAAATAAATATGGGCATTACAAAACTGGTTATCATAAAGCCAGACTTCAGCCCCTTTTTCGACCCGTTTTAACGAAGGTGCACCAAGGATACTTTCAACGGTGCTTTTCTGGAGCCCCATAATATTACTCATCTGAAAAGCGGGTGGTGCTGGCTTTGGTTTTTCCAAAATCACCGGTTCAGGCACTTCTTCCGGCGCAGGTGGCGGTGATTGTGCAAGCTTTTCCTCGGGCCCACAGGCCACAAGCAGCAAACTGAATATTAAAACCGGATAAAATCTCATATTTCCTCATACCTGCTCAAATGAAACAAATGACAAATCAACGCCGCACCAAGAATCGGTACCACCAATTGAATAACCGGCACTGTAAATAACAGCGTCATAATCATTCCCGCAATCAATATCACACCGCGTATTGATTTTCTATGAACGCCAGCTTCTTTTATGCCTAAATGTCTGACGGCCACCATTTCATAATAACCCCAGCCAAGTAAATAACCGTTTAACACATAAAAAATAGTCAGAACAACAAACGGCATCCAGAAAAGCAGGACGTAAAGAGGCAGGACAAGAATATTCAGAATGACCACAAAAAAGGTGATTCTGAGTGCCAGGAAGGACAAATGGGCAATTCCCAGTCTTTTTCCGGCTTTGTGATTGGGGTAATATTTATCTTCTACACAATCTATTACGTCATCAAGGTAAATTGAAATGAAAATTGTGGAAATCGGTGCAAAGAAGAAGGCGAGCAAAATAAAGAAACCAATATCAACAACATAGCCCGTAAGCCAGTTCACAAAATCCGCCCACCATTGCCAATCAGACTGGTAACCGGGAACATCCTTCATGAGTTCATTTGCGGCGAAGTAGGCAACGATGACCGATACAATCATTGTCAGCATACCAAGGAAAAATACCTTAAGAAAAGCGCGGTCAAAAATTTGCTGGCCAGTTCTTTCAATCGCCGTGAGTATTTTATTCACGTCTTTGTCTATCCTAACTAATTTCTCTACGCCCTGAGGTGGAATATAGGGGCAACCTGTTTCAAAAGGCAAGAAATATTCTTACGTTTACTTGTACGTTCTTTTTCTCTATCAATGTATTTTTAAAATCAAATTCTGGAATAAATATGGCGCATAAATATGATGTTTTGGGTATTGGCAATGCGATAGTTGATATCTTAATCCATGTCGATGATGAATTCTTAAAATCGGAAAATCTTGTAAAAGGAAGTATGCAGCTCGTAAATGAGCAGGAAGCGGCAGCAATATACGCAAAGCTGGGACAGTGTATTGAATGTTCCGGTGGTTCAGCTGCTAATACAATTGCAGGTCTAGCATCATTGGGTGGTGATACATCCTATATCGGCAAAGTTCGTGATGATCAGTTGGGCCGCGTATTTCGTCATGATATAAATGCCCTTGGCACAAGTTTTAAGACTTCCTCAGCGGCGGAAGGACCGGCTACTGCACATTGCCTTGTTCTTGTAACACCGGATGCCGAAAGGACTATGTGTACCTATCTTGGGGCATGCGTCAATTTAACGACCGCCGATATTGATGAAGATGTGGTTCGTTCTTCAAAAATTTGCTATCTGGAAGGATATCTCTGGGACCCCGAACCGGCCAAGGAAGCCTTCAGAAAAGCCATCAAAATTGCCCATGATGCTGGTAACAAAGTGTCCCTGAGCCTTTCTGATCCGTTCTGCGTTGGGCGTCACCACGAAGAATTTCTACATCTTGTCAGGGACGGCGTTGACATACTTTTTGCCAACGAAGATGAAATTAAAATGCTTTATAAAACCGATAATATCAATGAAGCCGCATTGCAGGTTCAAAAAGACTGTGATATGGCGGCAATCACATGTGGTGCGGCCGGCTGTATTGTCATCAATCAGGATGAAATTGGCCATGTTCAGGGTCGCAGGGTTGAAAAACTTGTTGATACCACCGGTGCCGGGGATCTTTTTGCTTCTGGCTTTTTATACGGCTTGACCAATGGCAAAAGCATTGGCGAATGCGGTGCGCTCGGCAATCTCATCGCAGGAGAAGTGATCACGCATCTTGGAGCGCGACCAGACATTGATCTTAAGAAATTTATTGAGCAGAATGCTTGATAATTTACCGGCTGAGCATGGGGCCTAGTTTTTTGCCGCTTAAAATATGAAAATGCAGATGAGGCACTTCCTGATGGGCGTTGCTTCCTGTGTTGGCAATGAGCCTGTACCCATCCCCTTCTAGTCCTAATATCCGTGCCGTTTCACCCACAGCACGGAAAAAACCCGCAAGGAGGTCAGCTGATGCATTTGCACTGAAATCAGCCATGCTAACGTAGTCAGCTTTGGGAATGACCAGCACATGAACCGGGGCCTGGGCATTAATATCATTAAAGGCTAGAGCAAAATCATCTTCATAGATTTTATCACAGGGAATTTCCCCTCTTAAAATCTTTGCAAAAACATTATTCTGATCATAAGCCATCGGTAAATCCTCTTCTTGCTTTCTTTTCCTCAATTCCGGAAAGCCCTTCTCGACGCAGAAGTTCATCATAAACATCATCTGATTTAATACCCAGTTCGGACCACAGAACCATCATGTGAAATAGCAGATCTGCTGATTCAGAAATTGCCTCCGTACGGTCATTTTGAGCTGCCGCAATGCAAAGCTCCACAGCCTCCTCACCGACTTTCTGGGTAATTTTTTTTCTTCCCTTGGAAAAAAGTCCCGCAACATAGCTTTTACTGATATCGGCCCCTTTACGGCTTTCAATCACGGATGCTAATTTTTCCAGAATATCTCTCTTTTCAGTCATCTTAAATCCTTACCTCTATACCTTCCGCAGCCATATATTTTTTGCATTCCTCTATACTATATTCACCGAAGTGAAAAATCGATGCCGCAAGAACCGCCGTTGCATGACCATCCCTAATGCCTTCGACCATATGTTCAAGCGTACCGACACCACCGGATGCAATGACCGGGATACTGACACTATCGGCTATGGCACGGGTCAGTTCAATATTAAATCCGCTTTTTGTGCCGTCCCGGTCCATAGAAGTCAGCAATATTTCTCCTGCTCCATATGATGCCACCAGTTTGGCATATTCAACCGCATCAATACCTGTCGGGGTTCTGCCGCCATGGGTAAAAACCTCATATTTATCAGGTCCGACCGATTTGGCATCTATAGCAACGACAATACATTGTGAACCAAATTTTTCTGCAAGTTCGCGAACCAGTTCCGGCCGGTTGACCGCTGCTGTCATCACTGAAACTTTGTCTGCTCCTGCAAGGAGCAGATTTCTGACATCATCCTCATTTCTCACCCCGCCTCCAACGGTAAGCGGCATAAAACACTGTTCTGCCGTTTTACGCACGACATCGAGGATGATGGAGCGATTATCACTTGACGCTGTAATATCCAGAAAACAAAGCTCATCGGCGCCTGCCGCATCATAAATTTTTGCCTGCTCCACCGGGTCACCCGCATCCCGCAAACCAACAAAATTCACCCCTTTGACCACACGGCCATCTTTGACATCAAGACAGGGAATGACACGCGCTTTAAGCATCAGATGTCATCCTTCAGCAGGGAAAGCGCCACCTTTACATCCAGGCTACCATCATAAAGGGCACGCCCTGAAATTGCGCCTTCAATGGTTCCCTTTGATTTGGCAGCTGCATTTTTCAGTTGGCGAAGATCATCCAGTGAGGCAACGCCACCTGAAGCAATAACAGGGATGGAAAGTGCATCGGCCAGAGCAATGGTGCTTTCAACATTAAGCCCCTGCATGGTACCATCCCGGTCAATATCCGTATAGATGATACAGGTGACACCGGCGTCCTCAAATTTCTTACCCAAATCCACTGCTGACATATCGGACGTTTCTGCCCATCCTTCGACAGCGACCATACCATTTCTTGCATCAATCCCAACGGCAACCTTGCCGGGGAATTTTTTCGCCGCTGATATCACCAGATCGGGGTCACGAAGGGCAATAGTCCCGAGGATTACCCTGCTGATACCTTTATCAAGCCACGACTGAATGGTTTCCAGATCTCGGATCCCGCCGCCCAGCTGTACCGGGATTTTCACATTTCCAAGAATTGACGTCACAGCGTCACCGTTAACCGGACGCCCGGCAAAAGCACCATTTAAATCAACGATATGAAGCCATTCACAGCCGGCCTCTGCAAATTTTTTTGCCTGATCGCCAGGATCATTATTAAAAATAGTGGCCTGGTCCATTTCACCTTTATAAAGCCGTACACAGTTTCCATCCTTTAAATCGATGGCGGGAAATAAAATCATACTTAGTCCAAATTTTTTGAATAATAATAACCGGAAACAAAAACATCATTGATCCGGGCGTAACGTTCCTTAATTCCCCAGCGATCCATACCGATCCATTCACAAATAGCAATAGCCGCCTGTTGGTCAGAAGCCATATGACATTCAAGGGTACGGCACCCTTTTTCACGGGCGACATCTTCCGCTTTTTGAAGCATCGTTTTTGCCAGATTGTGGCCTCTTGCCCATGGTGCCAGAAAAAATGTTTCAATGGTGCCCCGGAATGCGCCTGCCTCGTTATTTTTTGGCGGTCTGACCAACTGGCAGCATCCGGCAATTTGTCCGTCCATTCGGGCAATAATCAATGTGCGTTCCGGAATCAGGAATACCCCCTTCCAGAAACTTTCCAGTGTTTTTTCTGGAGGGGGGGTTAACCAATTAAAGCCTTCATGGGTGAGAATAGCAACTCGTGTGGTCTCACACAGCTCAAGAATATCGACATTATCAAGGGATTTCACTTCCTCAACACTGAGGCGGGGACCTTTGTTTTCTTTTTTCAGTTCGGTCATTTTACGGTGCCCATTTCAAAAAATTCCTGATCAGCCTAAGTCCCAGTTCCTGACTTTTTTCCGGATGGAACTGTGTACCGATTATATTATCTCGCCCGATCATCGCACTAATATATCCGCCATATTCAACATGGGCCAAGACATTTTTCTGGTCTTTCGCCTTAAAAAAATAACTATGCACAAAATAGGCGTGTTCACCTGTCTTGATATCATTAAGTACAGGGTGACTGCCTTGATCAATAATTAAATCATTCCAGCCCATATGGGGCACTTTAAGAGTATCTGATTTAATTTCCTCGACAGTACCGCCAATCCAGCCCAGTCCTGCTGTCCGGCCATGTTCAAGCCCCGCATCCGCAAGCAACTGCATTCCGACACAAATTCCAAGAAATGGTTTTGCCTCTTTTATCACTGCTTCTTCAAGTGCGTCTCTCATTCCGTCCAGCGATAAAAGCCCTTTCATGCAATCTGCAAATGCCCCGACCCCTGGCAGAATAATCCGGTCTGCTGTTCTCACCTCTTCCGGGGACGATGTGACCAGCACATCCATATCAAGCCCTTCGGCGGCCCGGACTGTCCCCTTCTCCGCTGAGCGTAGATTGCCGGACCCGTAATCGATAATGACCGTTTTCATAATCTATTCTGTCTTGTCACCAAGCATGCCTTTGGTAGATGGAATAGCATCCGATTTACGCGGGTCAATTTCAATCGCCTGACGTATAGCACGGGCAAGTGCCTTATAAGAGCTTTCAATAATATGATGATTATTTTCACCATACATATTTTCAACATGAAGCGTCATGCCCGCACCATGGGCAAAGGCACGGAACCATTCCAAGAATAATTCAGTATCCATTTCCCCAAGTTTGTCACGGGTAAAATTGACTTTAAATACAATAAATGGACGACCAGATATATCCACCGAACAGCGTGTGCATGTTTCATCCATAGGAATGATAGCATTACCATAACGCGTAATTCCACGAAGGTCGCCAAGTGCCTTAGCCACCGCCTGGCCAACAACTATACCAACATCCTCTGTTGTGTGGTGAAAATCAATATGGGTGTCCCCTTCGGCTTTCAGGTTCAGATCAATGAGACTATGACGGGAGAGCTGTTCCATCATATGATCAAGAAATCCGATCCCGGTATTAACATTATAAATGCCGGTCCCATCAAGATTTACTGTTGCTGAAACAGATGTTTCCTTTGTCGTGCGCTTAACTGTAGCTGTGCGCATGATCTTCTCCTTTTATGAGCCATACCAGTTTTGCATGACATATAGCAGTAGTTTATTAAAAGTGCCAGTGTCACGCGATAAACTTTCCAATATTTTTTAAGAAAAAATCATATGCCCCTTGACCAATCTTGAAAAATTTCCCACATGTTAGGTCATGATTATTGCAAAACAGGTTAAAATCAAATGACAGATCAACCAAATGGCTGGCGCGGCACGACTATTTTAAGTGTCCGCAAAAATGACAAAGTCGTTGTTGTCGGCGACGGTCAGGTATCGCTTGGCAACACGGTCATCAAGGCAAATGCCAGAAAAGTAAGACGGATCGGAGATGGGAATGTTATTGCCGGATTTGCCGGTTCAACAGCTGATGCCTTCGCTCTTTTTGAGCGGTTGGAAGAAAAACTGGAACGCTTTAACGGTCAGCTTACCCGGGCCTGCGTTGAAATGGCTAAAGACTGGCGTACCGACAGATATCTTCGCAGGCTTGAAGCCATGATGGCCGTTGTTGACAAGGATGTTTCCCTAATTCTTACCGGAAATGGTGATGTTCTTGAGCCCTCAGATGGACTGATTGCTATTGGTTCAGGAGGCAATTATGCCCTTGCCGCCGCAAAAGCGCTTATGGATCAGGATCTTGACGCGGAAGAAATCGGAAAGCGTGCTTTAAAAATTGCGGCCGAAATTTGCGTCTATACAAATGATAACCTTACCGTTGAAACATTAGATATTAAATAATACTGGAAATAATAAATGACAACTTTTTCACCACGTGAAATCGTATCGGAACTGGACCGTTATATTATCGGCCAAAAAGCCGCAAAACGCGCGGTTGCCATTGCCCTTAGAAATCGCTGGCGCAGACAGGAACTCAGCGGTGAAATGAAGGAAGAAGTTCTGCCCAAAAATATTCTTATGATCGGCCCGACCGGCGTTGGTAAAACGGAAATTTCAAGACGGCTTGCAAAACTGGCCGGTGCCCCGTTTGTTAAGGTCGAAGCAACCAAATTCACAGAAGTCGGCTATGTGGGCCGCGATGTAGAACAAATCATTCGTGATTTGATGGAAATATCAATCAGCCTGATCCGTGAGAAAAAAAGAAACAGTGTTGTCAGCAAAGCTGAATTATCAGCGGAAGAACGCGTTCTTGACGCACTGGTTGGCGCGACAGCCTCAGACGATACCAGACAGAAATTCAGAAAAATGCTGCGTGAAGGCCAGCTGGATGATAAGGAAATTGAAGTCGATGTTCTGGAGAATCAGAGTTCCAGCATGCCATCATTTGAAATTCCAGGAATGCCGGGTGCCAGTATGGGTATGTTAAATCTTGGTGATATTCTGGGCGGTCAGTTCGGCCAAAAAACCGAAAAGAAAAAAATGCCTGTATCAGAAGCTCTTGAGGTTCTCTGCGGCGATGAGGCAGAAAAACTGCTGGATGAAGACAGTATTATCCGCGAGGCCATCGAAAATACCGAACAAACGGGCATCGTATTCATAGACGAAATTGATAAAATTGCCGGTAGGTCTAACCGAAACAGTGGTGAAGTCAGCCGCGAAGGCGTTCAGCGCGATCTGTTGCCGCTTATTGAGGGATGTACAATATCAACCAAGTACGGCAACATTAAAACCGACCATATATTATTTATTGCTTCCGGTGCATTTTCCGTCGCCAAACCATCAGACCTACTTCCCGAATTGCAGGGCCGTTTGCCGATCAGAGTTGAGCTGGACGCCCTTACCGAGGATGATTTCAAACATATTCTTGTGGAACCGGATTTCAGTCTGATTAAACAGTATGTTGCCCTTCTTGGTACTGAAGATATTACGCTGAACTTTACGGAAGATGGTATTGCGGCCATTGCCAAAATGTCAGCAAATATTAACGAAAATGTTGAAAATATTGGCGCACGAAGACTGCATACGGTGCTTGAACGTGTTCTGGATGAAATCAGCTTTGACGCAACCGATATGCCAGCAACAGAAGTTAAAATTGACGCCGACTATGTCACTAAACATATCGGTAATCTGGCGGATACATCTGACCTGTCTAAATTTATTCTTTAATGAATAATTTTTCGACGTGGGGCAGTCTTGATCTTTAAATAGTGGACTGTTTCGAACCAAGTTGGCTATAGTCCTTACAAATGCTGCTTATACTTTAATAAATTATGAGAAATATAAATGTCTTCTTCAGCAATTGTGAAATCCTTTTTTGATCCTGATACATTCACGGTGACGTATGTTGTAAGCGACCCTAAGACAGGCATAAGTGCAATTATTGACAGCGTACTTGATTATGATGCGAGTTCCGGTCGTACAAGCTCCAAGTCTGCAGATAATGTTATTTCCTATATTCAGGAAAATGACTTGAAGTGCGAATGGATACTGGAAACACATGTTCATGCAGATCATCTGACGGCTGCCCCTTATTTAAAGGAAAGACTGGGAGGGAAAATTGCAATAGGTGATCAAATTACAGAAGTTCAAAAAACTTTTGGCGAGGTTTTTAATGCAGAAAGAAATTTTAAGGTTGACGGAAGCCAGTTCGATCATCTTTTTGCTGACAATGAAGAGTTCAAAATTGGTAATTTATCTGCCACCGTATTCCACACACCAGGGCATACACCAGCTTGTATAAGTTATATAATAGATGGCAATTGTTTTGTTGGTGACACATTATTTATGCCGGATTATGGCACGGCCCGCTGCGATTTTCCTGGTGGCGATGCTGGCATGCTATATGATTCCATGATGAGGATTTTATCGCTTCCGAATGACACTATTCTTTACATGTGCCATGATTACGGGCCCGGCGGACGTGAATTTAAATGGATAACAACTGTCCAGGAGCAAAAGGAAAAGAATATTCATCTTTCCGGCAAAACCCGTGATGATTATATCGAAGCCCGAACAAAACGTGATAAAGAGCTATCAATGCCAAAATTAATATTGCCATCAGTGCAGATTAATATGAGAAGCGGCAAATTTCCTCCTGCTGAAGAAAACGGCACGTCCTATATCAAAATACCCCTTAACAGATTATAAATCACAGCTTATTTTAGTCTATTAATGACACCATACACCGTGAGTATCCACATGGCGGAACCAATCCAGTTCCGACCAGTAACGGCTGATATCTGCGGGCGGAACGGGGCATTTATAAAGCCCTTTTTTAAAACATATTTTTTTCTGTTTAAAAGTGAAAGCCATAGTTTACCTCCTTATTTTTGAGAACATATAGCCTAAATTACAGAATAAATCAAGAACATTTATAGAACAAATTATTTTTTCGACAAGTATAAAGCGATCTGATATAGAACAACAGCCTTACGGTGAACAACGCACATATCGTTTATAATCCATGTTCCCCGTAATTTTACTAATTTAAATTTTACAGCTTAAGCTGTTAATGCATGGATATGCTATGGCAAAGAGAGTAAATCTCCTTAATCGAAATGAATTTATCTGCATAATGGCGATGCTTATGTCGATTACGGCTCTTTCCGTTGATTCGATGATTCCCGCGCTTGGGCAAATGACAAAAGATCTGAATGTGACAAATGCCAACGATATTCAGCTTGTCATATCAGCAATATTTTTCGGAATCTCTTTTGGGGTCGTTATTTATGGACCCTTTGCAGACAGTTATGGCCGTAAAAAAGCCATTTACGTTGGTGTATCCATTTTTCTTCTTGGGACTTTGATTGCTATTTTCTCGACCAGTTTGAATATGATGCTTCTCGGTCGCGTGATACAGGGATTTGGGTCAGCATCATGCCGTGTGGTCAGTCTTGCGATTATTCGTGATAAATATGAAGGCCGGGAAATGGCGAAGATCATGTCATTAATCATCATGGTATTCATTATGGTCCCTGCCCTAGCACCACTAATTGGACAGACTATTTTGCTTTTCGCCGGATGGCAGGCTATTTTTTGGTTTATATTTTTCTTTGCTGTTGTGGGCGTCACCTGGATGCATTTTAGGCAACGTGAAACCCTGGCATATGAAAATGTAAGGTCATTTTCATTTAAACCAATACTCTATGGCATGATCGAAACAGTGAAACATCCTATTTCATTAGGGTATACATTTGCTTCAGGCACTATGTTTGGTGCCTTCGTTTCTTATTTAAGTTCAGCACAACAGATAATGCAGGTGCAATATAATCTTGGTGAATTGTTTCCGATATATTTTGGCATACTCGCTATAGCATATGGGGTTTCGTCTTATATTAATTCAAAACTGGTTGCCAGGTATACTGTGGAGCAAGTGTGTTTTTTCTTCCTCGTCCTGCAATCATCCCTTTCGCTGGCTTTTCTTATCTTGAGCAGTTTTTCCGGTGGAAATCTGACATTTGAGCTGTTTTATTTTTATCAGATGGCCAATTTCTTCTGCCTTGGATGTCTGTTTGGAAATTTCAGCAGCATGGCCCTGCAACCTTTTGGTCACATGGCTGGATTGGCCACGTCTGTCATCACATCAATTCAAACGTTACTGGCCGTTCTTGTGGGCGGAACAATAGCGCGGCTTTATAACGGCACAGTTCAGCCAATGATTGCCGGCTTCTTTTTGTGCGGTGCCGTAACCCTATTAATTTTCTTAAAATTAAGAAAACTTTCGTTAAAACAAAAATCCGAATAACTGAAATTTTTGATTAATATAAATTTTAGTGTTGCTATTTTCTTTCTTTGTTATTAAGAATCATTCTCATTATCATTATTAATAAGAAAGATGAGTTCATGATTACCCGAGAAAATGTATTTTCTAGACATTTAACGACAACCACATATCTGTTATCGACAGCCTGTTTTATGGCATTAAGCAATCCGGTTTACGCACAGGACGGTGCCGAAGTTAATCCAGACGAAGTGATTACAGTTACCGCATCACGCAGCCAAAAAAGCGCAAAAGCCATTCCCAGTACAATTACGCTCGTAAGTGAAAACGATCTGGAAAATCAGTTAACCATTTCCAATGATTTGTTTGCTGCGATTGGTAATCTGGTCCCCAGCCTGTCACCCAGTATTCAGAAACTCACCAGTTCCGGTGAAAGCTTTCGCGGTCGTAAACCTCTTTATTTGATTGATGGTGTACCACAAAGTAACCCGCTTCGTGATGGCTCACGCTCAAGCTATACGATTGACCCATATATGATCAGTCGTGTTGAAGTCATCCATGGCTCAAACGCCATTCAGGGACTTGGTGCCACTGGCGGTATCATTAATTATGTCACACGCGAGGCAAATGATGACGGCTCACTGGAACAAAGAGCCGGTTTTCAAATAACATCCGATGATGATTTTCATTCAAACGGCTTCGGATATAAGGGCTTTTATTCAGTCGGGCAGAAAGTTGACAAGTTTGATTTTTATTTTGCGGGATCCTATCATAAAAGAGGGATCAGCTATGATGGAAATGATAATATAGTCGGCATCTATTCGGTTCAGGGAGATTTGCAGGATTCAAAGCAATATGATTTATACGGTAAAGTCGGTTATGAAATAACTGAAACCGGCAAATTATCACTTATGGTGAACCGCTTTAATCTTAAAGCATCCGGTAATTATGTGACCGTAAACGGCAATAAAGCCCTTGGTATTCCAACTTCGGGAATGAAAGGGGTTGAACCCGGTACACCGCCAATTAACAGAGCGCTTACATCGTCTCTGACTTACGACGATAAAGATTTTGCAGGCGGTATTTTTTCTGCCAGCGTTTATTTCCAGGATTTCTCAGCCCTCTATGGCGGCAGTATTTCTGCAACATTTCAGGACCCAGCAATCCCGCCTTTTGGCACCCTTTATGAACAGTCCCGAAATACATCACAGAAGATCGGTGCAAGAACCACATATAACCTTCAGAATGTTGCAAATAGCGGCATCAATATGATTACCGGTGTTGACTGGTTAAATGATAAAACATATCAGGAGCTTTATATTACAAAACGCAACTGGGTGCCGGAAACAAAATTCAACAATATAGCCCCGTTTATCCAGCTCGATCGTGAAATTGTTTCTAACGTAACCCTCAGCGGCGGCGCCCGTCTTGAATATGCCAGGCTTTCAGCTGATGATTATGAAACATTGGCCGGCAACACCCGCAATGATCCAATTAACCCTTATCAGATTTTTACCGTTGAAGGAGGATCTCAATCTTTTACAGAACCGCTGTTTAATGTCGGTCTGGTTTTTGATGCAACGGATGAAATCACCTTCTTCAGTTCTTATTCTCAAGGGTTCACAATGCCTGACGTCGGCCGTGTTCTGCGCGCTGTAAGCACCCCAGGCGTCATGGTGGCAAATCTTCTCGATCTTGAGCCGGTCATTTCAGATAATCTTGAATTTGGAGTAAGTTATACAGATGAAATTTTTGACACAAAATTCAGCTACTTTATTTCAAAATCTGATCTGGGTTCACGCTTAAGCCCAAACAGTGACGGCATTTTCTCGGTCAACCGCGAAAAAACGCGCATCAAGGGTTTTGAAGTTGCTCTCAGTGCACAGGTCAATGATTATTTCAAAATTGGTGGGAATTATTCCAACATTGAAGGTCATTATGACAGTGACGGTGACAATGTGATTGATACAAGGCTGCCGTCGATTAATATCAGCCCGGATACAATAAATTTATATCTCCAGGCCGATCTTCAGAACGGCTTAACAGCAAGACTTCAATCCAGTCATTATCTGGACCGTGAATTTGATATTACAGATTCCAGCACGGCCGGTAATTTTGACGGATATACTCTGGTGGATTTTAACCTGACTTATCAAAGTGAGGTCGGTAAAATCAGTCTCGGCATCGAAAATCTGCTTGATGAATATTATATAACTTACAATTCACAGACCTATTCGTTTGCAACGGATAACCGTTATTTCAGCGGTGTAGGCAGAACATTTACATTGGGATATATGGTGGACTTCTAAAGGTCAATGCCATGAAGCAGAGGACCGCCCTTCCGCTCCTCACCTAAACGGTCCTCTGCTTTTTTATTATCAGCTTCATTGAGTGAAACATGAAACTCCTTAGAAAAATACATTTATACTTGGGCTTAATTCTTGGCATGGCATTCATGTTAACCGCCATATCGGGTACAATACTGGTTTATCGACCTGAAATTATTTCACTTTCACTTGATGCAAAAACTCCCGACTATAAAAAAATTGGTGAGGAAGACGCCGTAAAAGCAATTACAGAATTAACAGGCCCTGATATTAATTTTATTGACTTCCCGATGAAGGATGCCCCCTGGTACCGAGTATGGACCTGGAACGGAACGATATCTTATTATGATCCCACCACTCTCAAAAAAATGCCGGTAAAATATCATATGACAGAAATCATGATTTTTTTATCTGACCTTCATATTCATTTTTTAGGCGGCCATTTGGGCGAACAAATTCTGGGATACACAGGGATCATTCTTATTTTTATGATTATGAGTGGTATTTGGATTTGGTGGCCATTTCGCCGCGGGTTTACTTTTAAAGAAATGATCCCGTTCAATTTTAAGCGCAAAACATCACTTAAATCACATCGCTCGTTTGGTATTATCAATGCACTTGTTATGTTTATTGTCACTTTAACCGGGGTCGCGCTTGTTTTTTATGCGCCCAGCCAGAAAATCGTTTCAACATTTCTGGGGGAAAAGGTCAGCCAGGAAGATCTTGATCTAAGATATAAAAAAGCAATCAAAACATTGCCGACCAGTGTTAAAATTGCAAATCTTGAGGATTTCACAAGATACTATTTTAAAAATATACCGGAAGGTGACCTGGCGCGGTTTTATATGCCAAAACCTGAAACACCGACCATTGCCAGAATCAGGTTCAGATATCCTGAAAGCATGTCGCCATTTGGTGCCAGTTTTCTTTTTGCTGATCTGGAGAAACAAAAAATTGTCAGATTTGAAGATTACCGTCATGCGCCCGAATATTATCATGTGTCACGCACTTATTATGCACTTCATTCAGGAAAAACAGGGGGCATTATATATAAATTTCTTGTAGCCTTATCCGGGTTTGCATTAGCACTCCTTTGCATCACTGGCTTCAATGCATGGTACAAAACGGGTAAAAGAAAAAATAAAAATTTTTATAGCTAGCCAAAATAATTAAGAACAAATATGAATTTTTATGGTCTTTTACCTACTTCCCGACTCCTTATCTAAAGATTTTTTACATCCTCTTTTAAAATTACATGATGATGAAATATCGGTGCAAAACATTAAAGTTGCAAAGCCTTTAGGTAAAAATTTCTTGTGAATATGACATTTAGTAAATGAATGATTTTTGTTGAAAATAAAATAGAGAACTCTAGCACAGCATTTTTGAACTCATAAGGTGCTGGAACCTGCATTTACTCTTTTGTATACTACTGGCTCACCACTTGAAAAAGTTACACACTTGTTAGTGAAATTTTCAAAAATATGCTAGGTATTTATAAATTTGACAAACCGAGCATCCATGAAAGAAATCAATTTTGCCGATATATTCCCGAAAGACTGGTATCAGAACCCAGAAGAATCCTCCTTTTTGTTAAGAATTTACACAATAGTTCCTGTTACAATCAAACAATTAGAAAAAAAATTTTCTCCTTTAAAAAAACCATTTATTGAAGATGGGATACCGATATGGATTGAAGGAGCCAGCATAAATGCAAAAGGCCTTAATAGCTTTGAAAATAATTTTATTTACAGTGACCCAGAAACTGGGACAATTATTTTACCTACTGTAGTAGGAACAAAAGAACTTCCATTAAGCACCTATTTAATAATGGGTTGCCCTCTTAAAATAGACGGGAAAGAATTAGGAGAAGACAAGACAGTCTCAAGATTAAATAGGGTTGAGGCACTTCTAGCTACTTATCTAGGAAGTAATACAGTTTATAAATTAGTCTTTGAAGCATTCTATCCCGCCCTAGGAAATGAATACCAAGTAGTAAGCGATGTTTACGCTAGAATACAACAATGTGACGGCCCTTGGATGGCAGAATATAATTGGCGCTGTGTTGAAGACACATTCTTACAAATTGAAAGCATTACGAATTCCGATAAGAAGGCACGCATAAAAAGAGCCCTTGAATTTTTTCATAGCGGAAAAAGTGCTAGAGATATAGGTAGAGACGAAAAGTTTTTCTTTTATTGGACAGCAATTACTGTCCTATGTGAAGGCAAAGGAACAGCTGATATCAACGCCAGACTTCAAGCAATATATGGCTTTTCTTTTAAGGAAGTTGAAGAAAAGCTTAGGTGGAAAGATATTCTGAAGGCAAGAAATCTCTTTTTTAAACAAGGAAAGTCCATTCACTTACATAAAGATGCCGAGCGTTATCTGCAATTACTTTTTCTGGACTTATTGAGACATGAAATTGATCTCCCTCAAATTAAAGCAGCACTATCACAAATTAATAAACTTGATTTAGATGTACTTGCTTCAAAGGAATAGATACAGCGGAATAACACATTGGTGTATGTTTAACACGCGAGAAATTGGCGCGCTCGGCAGGATTCGAACCTGCGACCTACGGATTAGAAATCCGGTGCTCTATCCAGCTGAGCTACGAGCGCGCATAAGCAAATGATTATTGAGGGCGAAAAGCAAAAACGTCAGCATAACTTTTAAGACGTTTTTTCCGCGTATGAGGCTCCTGCACAACATAATCAATTCCATTGCGCTCAGCATATGCCACAGCTTCCTGCTTTGTGTCAAAGGTTAATCTTATCTGGCTCTTCATATCTGAAGAACCTGTCCATCCCATTAGAGGGTCCAGACTTCTTGCTTTCTCAGGAGCATATTCAAAATGCCACTTTTTAGAGCGTTTCATTCCCGACTGCATAGCATTTTTTGTAGGTTTGAAAATACGTGCGATCATAAGTTTATACCTTTGAACCAAAATTATTGTTTCTTTTTTACTCGACAATAAAGCCAAGTTAAAGTCTAAAATTCATAAAGAGTTTAATTTTCAAAAAAGACAACAATATCAGGTAAGCTTCTTTAGGGGCCAACCATTAACGATATCTGCAAGGGTATATTTATCCACGGCTGCCAGAAAAGCATTTCGTGCTTCATTAATCACACAGGCAAAAGGGCATTTGTTATGAAGCCGGCAGTTTCCATTTTTGTCCTTCAAACACTCGGCAATATTCAAATCATCTTCAGTAAATCGAATGAGTTTGCCAATATTAATTTTATCAGCATTCTGACCAAGTTTGAAACCGCCGTTTTTACCGCGGATTGTTTCGAGATATCCCCCTTTACCAAGCATATGAACAACCTTCATAAGATGGTTTTTTGAAATAGCATATTCTTCCGAGACTTCGCGAATAGACGAAAGAGAGCCATTTTTTTTAGCTGCATGCATCAGCACACGTACGGAATAATCAGTAAATGAAGTGAGTCTCATGGACATCCTTCCTTTTAAATATCTATGTTCGGTATAGAAACGACTTACTATAGATTTATTAAATACATAAAATATTACATTAAATGCATCTAATCAAGCATATTAAATGCCTTTACCAATTTACAAAAAAGTGGTGTTAAACGAAGTCTGGTGATATTGCAAGCAATAATATATCATTTCATTAAAATTAGATTAGATCAGTTTGGATATTCGTACTTTTTCAGATTCTGACTTTAACTGACCGCAGGCAGCAAGGATATCTTCACCTCTCGTTGTTCTTATAGGCGCTGAAATCCCACGACTAAAAATCAGATCAGAAAATCTTGCTACCCTCTCTTTGCTGGGTCTTTCATAATTGGATCCTGGCCATGGATTAAATGGGATCAGGTTAACCTTTGCCGGTATTTTATAATCTTTAATCAACTTCACCAGCTTAAGGGCAGCTTCGTCACTGTCATTGATATCTTTAAGCAAAATATACTCAAATGTAATTTTACGACTGTTTTTTATGCCTGCATAATTCTTACAAGCGGTCATAAGTTCATCTATCGGATACTTATTATTTATTGGCATAATCTTGCTTCTGGTTTCATCATCTACCGCATGGAGGGAAATAGCAAGATTAACACCCATTTCCTCGCCGCAACGATAAATTTCGGGCACAACGCCCGATGTTGATAATGTAATACGCCGCCGCGACAGATTAATACCGTTATCATCCATAACAATATGCATCGCTTTTTTTACATTTTCAAAATTATAAAGTGGTTCCCCCATACCCATAAGCACGATTGTTGAAACAAGTCTTCCTTCCGACGGGCTCGGCCATTCCCCTAAATAATCTCTGGCAACAAGAAGTTGCATGACGATTTCAGTTGGCGTTAGATTACGCACAAGTCGCTGTGTACCAGTATGACAGAATTTACAGGTTAATGTACATCCAACCTGCGAGGATACACATAAAGTACCTCTGTCTTCTTCGGGAATAAAAACGGTTTCAACTTCCTGTCCATCAGGAAATTTCATTAACCACTTACGTGTTCCATCCTTTGAAACGAGCGCTTCTGTGATTTCAGGACGGCCCACGTCAAAATTTTGGGCAAGCTTTTCTCTCATATCCTTTGAAATATTGCTCATTTCATCAAAAGATTTGGCCCCCCTATAGTATATCCAATGCCAGATTTGCTGCGCACGCATCCGGCAATGTTTTTCCGGAATACCAATCTCTTTTAATTTCTCCGCCACCTCAGCATGAGATAAACCGATAAGACTTCTGCTTTCGTCAAATTTGTGACGCGGGGCAACAACGGGCTCTACACCCAAAGGTAAAGTCTTCATAACTTATCTCACATTCATAAAAAAGCGCCGCAATTTACATTAATTGCATTTAACGGCAGGCGTTTGTAATGGCGTTATGAGCCGCTGTAAAGCCGGAAAGTGAAAATTGGTAACTTGTTTTGTTTCCGCGACCGCTTCGCGCTTCCAAAGTCATTCTCGTTCCGCGTTTCATAGCGGCTACAATTGCATCATCCTGTTTTGAATCGTAGGCCCAGGCACCATCCTCAGATGTAAAAAGATTATCTTTAACTGATTTATCAATAATCATTCTTACGGTTGATCCTTTTTGAAACTTATACCCGGCAATGAAATTAAACTCATTACGGATCTCACGGGCTGGCTTATGGGTTATGGTAATAAAAGGATTTCCATGTCTTAAGGAACTCGGTGTTTTAACTTTTGGTACCGAGATCATATAACATACTGTTTCACCAGCATCCGTTTTAAGAACGAAAGCATCCCAATCTTTAAAACTACTGAGAAGCTGACGGCTATCCGCGTTGGCGTTTACTGTTGACAGGGATACTAATGAAATGGCTACTGATAACCATGTCATAATTTTAATCATTGGTCTTCCTTTTATTTACTACTATTGTCACCTTAACAAATATACGTGTAACGTTATAAACTAATTTTGTCAGAATTTTGAATAATTAATATATTTTGTCAACTCTGACCCCCTTATAATCTTATAATTAAAGCTA
>JAGREE010000164.1 GCA_020446675.1 Alphaproteobacteria bacterium
ATAAGGTGCAATATATTCATCATTTACATCTTATGATTTTTTTCTGCTTAAATATAATAACACAAGACAAACGAAAAATGGCACTGTTCTTTCCATAAAATCACCCGGGGCATCCGGCTGAAGAAAAAAGACGATTGTCAGCACAAATCCGATAATCATTGAGGGAAGTATCATCTTTGGGTTCGGCTTAGCTCCTGACAGGCGCATAATTACAACCGGCCCAATACTGGCACCAAGCCCATTCCAGGCAAACAACACTCTTGAGAATATATCGCTTGGCAAATAAATGGCAGTTATCACCGCAAAGACACATAAGGCCGCTATCACAATTCTTGAAACAAAAAGTCGGCTATGTCCTTCATCCGCCTCCCCCATCAGATCATGTGCAATCGAAGAGGCACTTACCAGTAACTGACTATCCGCCGTTGAAAGGACAGCACTCAGAACGGCCGCCACCATTACGCCACCCAGAATTACAGGCAGAAGACTGTCCGTCATCATAAAAAATATATTTTCCGTATTGGAAATTTCAGAAACCATTATTTTTCCGCACATGCCCAAAACAATCATTCCCGTCATACTGACAGCAAAACATCCTATGGCAATCATTTGGGCCAGATGCATCTTCCGATCACTTTTCATTGACATAAATCTGGTTAACAGATGAGGCTGACCAATCGCCCCAAGTCCGATTGACATGCTGCCAATTATAAAGCCACCAAGCATTAATCCGCTGCTTGAACCGCCAAGTGACAGTTGTTCTGGTGTGGCAATGCTGTGGTAGCTTTGCCAAAAGGTTCCTACTCCTCCAACTTCAATAAGAGCAAGTGTTGGCAGCAGTAATGACGCCACCATCATTAATGTCCCCTGCAGGGTATCCGTCAGGCTAACTGCCCAGAATCCGCCGAGCATTGTATATGATGCGATCACCAGCCCCACAAGCAAAATACTGCTTTTTAGTGAAAGGTTAAATGTAACCGCAAATGTTCCGCCTGCTGCCTGCAATTGGGCTGCAACGTAAAACATAAAACAGAAAATGATAATAATGGCTGTAAAAATACGGATATGTTTTCTTGTTTGTTCCGTCCCTTCAAAAATAAGAAGGTCGGTTACCGTTACCAGTTTTTCCTGATGGGATAATTTTTGAAGTCGCGGTGCCGCCCAAATCCAGGAAAATCCATGACCGAGAATTAATCCCGGAACAATCCAAAGCGCTGATACACCCACCATATATCCTAAACCGCTTAATCCAAGCATAACCCATGCCGAAGCGGAACTGGCAACATAACTCATTGAGGCAACCAAGGGACCCAAAGTTCGTCCACCGATAAAGAAATCAGTATTATTATGAGTTCTTCGGCTTCCGAAAAATCCCAGTGTTATCAAGAGACATATATAAACGATCAGAGTGATAAGGACTATTAATTCTTTAGACATGTTACCTCTTATGCTGTCACAGCTAAATTATTATTATGCTTCCAAAAATAAACTTAAAAGCTTCTCATCAGGTAAAGATCTTTCTTCCCGCTTTTATACGCCTTGACCCTCCCAGTATGAATTATTATTATGATCTCTTCTATTTGAACAGTGTAAAAAACACTTAACCGGAAAACAGACTTGGCAAAACAAGGATTCTTAAGCGGGCAGCTCTTATTGTCAATGCCCGGCATGACAGACCCCAGATTTGATGGAACAGTAATATATATCTGTACCCATACAGAAGAAGGGGCTATGGGGCTGGTCGTCAATAAATATTGTGAGAATATTGATTTTCCGGATCTTTTAAAACAGTTGAATATTGAATGCAGTGCAAAAGAAAAGCCTGGCTTCCCGCTAAAGAACATACCGTTGCATGAAGGTGGCCCGGTAGAATCAGGGCGTGGCTTTATTTTACATAGTGCTGACTATGTTCAGGAAACAACCCTTATAATTTCAGAAACAATTGCCCTTACCGCTACAATTGATATTTTAACGGCCATTGCCTGCGGCGAAGGTCCGAAGGATTATTTAATAGCGCTCGGCTTTTCCGGATGGAGTCGCGGTCAGCTTGAAAATGAGATCATCAGAAATAGCTGGCTATCCATTGAAGCAGATGATGAACTGGTTTTCAGAACTGAGCTGGACCTCAAATTGCCACGGGCCATGGCAAAATTGGGCGTTGATATGTCTTTGCTATCGACAGAATATGGGAACGCTTAGATTTTATTCGTCTAAATTCTGTTTTAGCCTAGATTTAGCTTTATCTCTTTGAATTTATTGGTTTATACAAATTTACTGTTGCTTTTATGACACAGTATTGCAAATTTACATCAAATTTTACTCTTAAACCCCCTTTTGAGGGAGTAATTGTTTGATTTCTATCAGAATTTCATATAAATAGATTCGTAGTGGAATATGTAATAGGGAAACTAAATGCGTCCACGTCGTAAGTAATTCAGTGTTTTTTAGTATGAGTTATTGCTTAGGATGCAGCTTTATGTTTTCATTTTTACCATATACACCAATTGGTTAGGGGATAATATATTCTAATTGAAATATTATGTCCGGCCTTTAGCGGGGTCTTATTTTAGTAATGATAGGGCTCTAGAATTTTAAACACAATCAGTTGAATGTTCTGATTCCAGTACGTTTAACTTTTTGGGAGGAAATATTAGATATGAAAAAATTACTACTCTTATCTGTTAGCCTACCTTCACTTGTTGCTGCTGATCTTGCAATTGCTCAACAAGCTCAAAACGAAGAAGTGTTGACAGTTATTGGTTCACGTGTGAAAGGTCGTACGGCTCTAGATTCAAACGTGCCAGTTGACGTGGTTCAAGTTGGTGAGCTTCAAGCTACTCCATCGCTGAACATTAAAGATGCGGTTCAAGCCGTTTCTCCTTCATTTGCTGTAGAGCGTGACGCTGTTGGTGATGGTAATACTCTTTTGCGTACAACATCCCTACGTGGTCTAAACTCAGGTGAGATCGTTCTGCTTGTAAATAATAAGCGTGTTCACCGTTCTGCAATTTTGATTGGTGGTTACCAAACAGCTGACCTTGGTACTTACTCAACCAACGCAATTAAAAGCATTTCTGTTCTGCGTGACGGTGCTGCTGCCCAGTATGGTGCGGACGCTGTTGCCGGTGTTGTTAACCTTACACTAGACGATTCAGAAGGAATTTCAGGCGAAGCTAATTACAGCAAATATTATGCTGGTGACGGAACCCAATATAATATTGCTTCCAAAGTTGGCTTAAGCCTTGCTGACCGTGGCTTCCTTACTCTGACAGCTTCATATGGCCACACTGATCCAACAAACCGTGTTGGTGCTGGTCACTTGCTTGCTCAAGATCTTATTGACAAATACAATCAGCAAGAAGCCGGTACACTGACTGGTGCTGCCGCTGCGTTTGATGGTCAATTTAACGATCCTGCAGAACTTGATCCTTGGACAATTGCACCTTACGGTATTGCCGAAGAATCAAAATTCAACATTACCTGGAACTCTGAAATGGAAGTTGGTGAAAATTCATCAATTTATACATTCGGTAACTTCGCCAGAACACATGTTAAAGAACCATTTAACTACCGTGC
>JAGREE010000165.1 GCA_020446675.1 Alphaproteobacteria bacterium
ATGGCTCGGTCAGTTCACGCAATGGAACTTTATGGTTTGCTCTTTTAGCAATCGCCAGTGCCGTCGTCGGTGGTGGTATCTGGCTTAACTACCTGGGTTATACGGGATGGTCTAAAGCAGTGTTATCCATTTTAGCCATTCCGGGCTGGCTTTATGCCTTGTATATCCTGTTGGTCATTTTCTCCAAACAACGCTGGAATTAATCATACTACTTCCACCCAACATGGCGACCGAAGATTCGAATAATCACTTAATTAATGATGCCCTTATAAGATAATTGTCCTTCGTTAAAATTGCCCGAAATATCCAGTTCCCCGGTAATACCCTGACCAAAAACGATCTTGCCATTTACACTCCCATTCTCTCTCACTTTCGCTGTGTAAGTAAATTTCCCTTCTGATGTTAAATTATTAATCTTACCAGTGAAATATCCATGGGCTATCCATTCCTCATCGTAGGTTCCAGGGGGCTCAGTGCAAGGTCCATGAACAATTATTCTGTAATCAATATCAAATGTACCAGACAGAGGACCATTGACCGTGTAATTCTGAATTAAATCTACAATGCAATCGTTTCCTGCTTCAATTCGCATTGGAGGTGATTTCGGAGGGCCGTTGGGAATTATTGTACCTGAAACTTCGCCACTATCAGCGGGAGTCAAAATCTTAAAAATTAATTTCTCATTTGATTTGGAATGATGAGCAAAGTGATCAATACGGAATGCATTCATAGCAATCAGAAGTAAAATTGAAAAGGAGGCTAAAATCACGTAATGGGAGTTACTTTTCATTATTAGATTATTTATTAATAATTCGCAAAACATTATTTAAATATACTTTCATTGCCAGTCACCATTTTTATGGCTCACCCACCCTACCATCCGCTTGCGGTTCTTTCACTTGAAAGTCTCCCAGACTTTCATTCCGACGGAATTTGTTCAGTCCCACCGTCTTTCACCGGCGGTAAAAAGTTGTTTCAGTGTTGTTCAAACAGCCATGGGCTACATATGCCCATACCTAATTCTTAATGAAGCAAGATTTTGCCTCCACCTTAAATTATATTACCCACACAAATCGACATAGAACCTCCTTTTTGTTACATCGCGAACAGGATGAACAGGATGCTCTTAGTTTATGAATGCCCTTGATTTATATTCAACGAAGTCACTTATCATTTTTCTCTGTCTACCGGCTAATGTCTGACATCTAAAGTCTAGCTATTGATCTCCACCCAATGCGTGCAGGTAAACTCGGCTTTACCAGGAAGCGCTATGATACCGTCTTTCAGATGGAATG
>JAGREE010000166.1 GCA_020446675.1 Alphaproteobacteria bacterium
ATCAGGCCGCTTTGCTCATCAACAGACTCAGAAGCTGGGTAAGCTTATCTCTTAACTTTGCACGATGTACAATCATATCGATCATCCCATGTTCCAGCAGATATTCACTACGCTGGAACCCTTCAGGAAGCTCTTCCCGGATCGTATCCTTGATAACGCGGGGGCCGGCAAAACAGATCAGAGCATTGGGTTCAGCAATCTGAATATCACCGAGCATGGCATAGGATGCTGTTACACCGCCTGTTGTCGGGTCAGTAAGCACAACAATATAAGGAAGCCCTGCATCACGCAATCTTTGCACCGCAACTGTACAGCGCGGCATTTGCATGAGGGATAATATTCCTTCCTGCATGCGGGCACCACCAGCAGCAGTAAATAAAATAAGAGGACATTTTTTGTCGATGGCTGTCTGTGATGCCGTAACGATGCCGTCACCAACGCCAACGCCCATTGAGCCGCCCATAAAAAGGAAATTCTGAACGGCTATTACTGTATTTACTTTGCCCATTTTCCCGTAAGCAACAGCGATGGCATCTCTGAACTCACTATTGCTGCGGGCAGCCTTTAGACGATCAGTATATTTTTTCTGATCCTTAAATTTAAGAGGATCATCAGCGTGCTTAGGTAGATCAATAAGGCTGTATTCGCCTTTGTTGAACAGGTTATTGAACCGTTCCTTGGGGCCAATCCGATCGTGATGATCACAGTTTGGGCATATGTGAAGATTTTTTTCTAAATCATTAACGTAAAGAAGCTGACCACAATTTCTGCATTTATGCCATAGGTTGTCGGGTGTTTCCGACTTTTGCCCAATAATGCTCTGAATTTTTGGACGCACAAAATTTGTTAACCAGTTCATTTCAAAACCTCGTTTATTCTCTAGCGTTCTTAACGCCATTTGCGAGCTCGCTCACAAAGGATAAGACTCTACTCTTTAGCACAGAATTTGCAACATTTTCTTGATTTAAATTGTTTTTGATAACATCAACAATTGCCGATCCGACAACGACAGCATCAGCAAATTTGGCAAATCTCGCTGCATCATCAGCAGATTTTATACCAAATCCGACTGCCATTGGTATTGGGGTTATTTTTCTGAAATTATCAAGGGCCTGTTTGACAGGGGCAAGATCGGGTTTTGCTGATCCGGTTATGCCGGCGATGGTCACATAGTATAAAAATCCGGAACCATTTTCGAGAATTTGGCCCAGTCGCTTCTGATCTGTTGTAGGGGTTGCCAGATGAATCATAGCCATATCGACTGCTTTGGCTGGAATGGCAAGCTCTCTGTCTTCCTCTGGAGGCAGATCAACTATAATTAAACCGTCAATGCCCGCGTTAAGCGCGTCATTCAAAAAGTGATCAACGCCGTAAATATAGATAGGGTTATAATATCCCATGAGAATGATAGGGGTTTCATCATCTTCTTCCCGGAAACTTTGAACCATATTCAACGTTTTTTTCAGCGTCATTTTGCCTTTAAGGGCCCGAATACTCGCTTCCTGAATAGCGGGTCCATCAGCCATCGGATCAGAAAACGGCATCCCCAGCTCAATAATATCAGCACCAGCGGATGGCAGGCCCTTCAACAGGGAAAGAGACATATCATAATCCGGGTCCCCGGCAGTGGTAAATGTGATTAAGCCGGCACGGTTTTCTGATCTAAGCTTATCAAATCTTTTATTTATTCTTGAAATGCCCATGACTAAATATCCTCACCCAAAGCATTCGCAACGGTAAAGATATCCTTATCACCACGGCCACTCAGCCCCATGACAATTATATGATCTTTGGGCAGTGTTGGCGCCAGTTTCATGACATAGGCTATGGCATGCGCGCTCTCAAGAGCCGGAATAATGCCTTCCAGTTTGGTGCAAAGCTGGAAGGCTTGAAGAGCTTCTTTATCATCAATAGGGACATATTTAACCCGTCCCATATCGTGAAGGTAACTATGTTCAGGGCCAATGCCCGGATAATCAAGTCCCGCTGAAATGGAATGGGCTTCAAGGATTTGTCCGTCATCATCCATTAACAAATAAGTCCGGTTGCCATGCAGCACACCGGGCGCCCCGCCGCTCAGTGAGGCGGCATGTTTATCTGTATCAATACCCATTCCGGCAGCTTCAACAGCATACATGTCCACATCATCATCCAGAAATGGATGGAAAAGTCCAATGGCGTTTGAGCCGCCACCAACACAGGCAACAAGGCTATCGGGCAGGCGGCCTTCTTTTTCCAGTATCTGTTCCCGTGCCTCATCACCAATTACGC
>JAGREE010000026.1 GCA_020446675.1 Alphaproteobacteria bacterium
TGATCTTAATTACAGTGCCCGTCCCTTCATTAATCAGGGTGATTTAAAACCACTGGCATCGACAAATTTTATGGTTACGGGAGAGACATTTTTTGACGGTGAATTTGTGGCAACCTATAAATCATTCGGCTTTCAAAGCGAATATGGTTTTGTGCGGGATCATTTGAGCAGTATGGAAACCCTGACCGGGACAAATCCCACATATGAAGGCGGATATGTGGAGGTAAGCTTTTTTCCGACCGGCGGCGAGCGGGTTATAGACGGCAAAGATGGCCGTTATGATAATGTTAAAATTGCAAACCCGGTAGGCGCGGGTGGTATGGGCGAGGTGAGAGTAGCCGCCCGCTATGATATGGCCGACTTTACCCATGAAATTTATGGGCGAAAGCAAAAATCCGTCATATTCGCGGCGGACTGGTATCTGAATGAACTGATTAAACTGCAAGGGAATTATGCTTATACTGTGGTTCGTGATTTCAGTAATGTGAAGACGGATATTATAAATTCCTTCAATACACGATTGATGGTTAATTTTTAGAAAATTCTAAAAAATTGTCAATAACCGAATAAAATTCGGAAAATAAATATAAAAACCGTATTTTTTACTAGATAGTATGTTTTTTCTATGCTATCAGCGGTAAAATTTTTTATTGGGATTATCCAAATGATCATTGATCTACAGCATAAATCAGATGAGACCGACGTTGAAAAGCTTCTTGACCTTGCATTTGGGCCTGATCGCCACAGCAAGGCGGCTTATTCATTTCGCGAAGGTGTCCCGGCGATTGGTGATCTGTCATTTGTCATCAGGGATGGCGGCAAACTTATCGCCACACTCCAGTTCTGGCCGGTTCAGATTAAAGGGCAGGATGTACTTTTGCTTGGACCGATTGCTGTTGAGCCTGAATTGCAGGGGAAGGGATACGGCATCGGATTGATGCGGCACGGGCTTGAGCGGGCAAAGATGCTTGGGTACAAGCGGGTTGTGCTTGTTGGTGATGAACCCTATTACGCACGGTTGGGATTTAGTCGACAAATGGCCGATAATTTTACCATGGAAGGACAGAAAGACCTGTCGAGATTACTGGCCCTTGAACTGGAGCCGGGAGCATTTTCCGGCCTTGCAGGGGCAATTGAAAAACATCAGTAAAAAAGAAGATCTTTAAATTGTCATAATATTTTCATATAGTTGCGCTAGGAGTAGCTTATGGAAAACACTGATACTTATACTGGAAATAGTGAAGGTTTTAGACCGGACCATTTCATTTCTGAAGCGATGAAAGCCATCAGCAAGAAAAAGCTACCTCCGCTCCATCTCTGGCATCCTGATTTTTGCGGAAATATAGATATTCGCATCGACCGGGCTGGAAACTGGTATTATATGGGGACCCTGATTAACCGGGAAAGAATGGTGAAACTGTTTTCAACTATTCTGCGGCGCGAAGGGGATGATTACTTTCTGGTGACGCCAGTGGAAAAGGTCGGGATTAAGGTTGATGATGCGCCCTTTACCGCGGTTGAGATGGAAACGGATCAGGGATCAATTATATTTCGCACCAATCTTGATGATTATGTAAAGGTGGATGACAGGCATCCTATTTCGGTGAGCATTAATGAAAAAACGGGTGAGCCATCGCCTTATGTGCTGATCCGGGATAATCTTGATGCACTGATATCCCGCAGTGTATATTACCAGCTGGCGGAAATGGCCGTTGAGCATGATGGCAGGTTAGGTGTTTGGAGTAGTGGCAGTTTTTATCCCCTGGACGGACAAATTTTATGAGAAGACAGATTACGCGATTATTTGAACGACATGACCCGATCATGAGACGCGCTTTGACCCCTGCTGAAGCAAGGGTATGGATCCGGCCGACAAATGGTGATCATTCACTTTATCGTCCGGAAGAAATGATGAAAGATAAAAGTGACTTTACCCATAAGCTTCCGCTTAAAGCTTCGGCGGTGCTTGTTCCTATTGTTGAACGGGGTGATCAACTTTCCGTTATGCTGACCAAACGCTCGTCCCTGCTGAAAAGTCATAGTGGTCAGGTCAGCTTTCCCGGCGGGCGTTGCGATGATGATGATTTGCATGCGATGGCAACGGCGCTGAGAGAAGCGAAGGAAGAAATCAACCTGCCGCAAAGCCATGTTGAGGTGATCGGGGCTATGGAAGATTATGAAACGGTGACAGGGTACAGTGTTTCGCCGGTTGTCGGTTTTGTTAATCCAAATTTCAACCTTATTTTGCAGCAAAGCGAAGTGGAGGATGTTTTTGAGGTTCCGCTGGATTTTATCCTCAATGAAAAGAACCACACGATTGAAAGCATTCACTGGCGTGGCAAGAAACGATATTATTATGTTTTTCCTCATGAACAGTATAAGATATGGGGAGCTACGGCGGCCATGCTGGTCCGCTTTGCCAGACTGGTCAATGAATATGAACAATGTGCCGCTTAACATCGCCGGTGAAAAATGGCTTGAGGACGAAACCCTTGTCCGGCTGATGACAGTGTTAAATCAGGAAGAATTAAGCGCCCGTATCGTTGGTGGCGCAGTTCGTGATGCGCTCTTTAATATTTTCTGGAAACGGGAACGAAAAATCGGTGATATTGATATTGCGTCCAGATATACACCTGAAAAAAATAAAAAAATTCTTGAAAAGGCGGGGATCACCGTTATTCCAACCGGTTTAAAACACGGCACTATTACGGCCCGTTTAAACGGCAAAAATTTTGAAATCACAACGCTGCGCCGTGATGTAAGCACCAATGGCCGCCATGCGGAGGTCGAATTTACCGACGATTGGCAGAAGGATGCCAGACGTCGGGATTTTACCATTAACGCTCTTTATCTTGATATTGATGGTACTGTCCATGATCCGCTCGGCGGATTCAGGGATATAAAAAGGGGGCGGGTCCGTTTTATTGGTGATGCGCGGGAGCGAATAAAAGAAGACGGGCTTAGAATTTTGCGGTTTTTCCGGTTTTCATCCAATTTTGATGTGGGCGGCGTTGATGAAGCGGGCATGCTGGCCTGTGTTGAGAGGAAGTCGATGATCGGCAAGCTTTCCGGTGAGCGGGTCAGAGACGAATTTGAAAAGCTCCTGCTGTCAAAACAGGTTGTGCAAATTATTCCGGTAATGGCAGCTATAGGCATTTTAAAGGAAATATTGCCCGAATATGTTCAATATGACGATCTGTTAAAATATGCGAAACGGGAAAAGAAGCTGGGGCAGAAGAATTTTATCGGTCGGCTTTCCTGTCTTCTACCAGCGGATAAAGAAGTAATTATTAAAGCAGCCAGTCGGCTCAGGCTTTCAAACAGGCAGCGTGATCTGCTGATATCCTTTGCGGTGCCTTATGAAAATCATGATCTAAGAAAAGAAACCCTGCGCCGGGTGGTTTATCGCTTTGGAAAAGATGTGGTCATACATAATCTAACCCGGATGGGTAAGCTTGATGTTAAAACTCTCAGCTATATTGATGCCTACGAAATCCCGGAATTACCGATCAGTGGTAAGGAATTGATGGAGCGGGGCTGGAAAGCGGGCCGCGAATTGGGCGCGGAGCTTAAGCGTCTTGAAGAAATCTGGATTAAGAATGATTTTAAAATGACCCTGCATTAACGGGTGCTTTCCCCATTTACTTCCCAAGAAAATCAAGCATGGCTTTAATGCTGTCGGGATGATCCATAATGGTGGTATGGATGACATTAACCAGTTTAAACTCATGGGCGCAGTCAAGGCGGGTTTCTGAAACCCTGACAATACCGTCATTATCACCGCTGAGCATCGGGTTATAGCCGATATCATTTCCCATGCCGCCAGCAATAACCAGTGTTGGAATAGGGGGCTCCGGCAGGTTTTTGATTTTCTTCATGGGTCTGACATCCTGTCCCGATGGGCCGCTGATAAATTGATAAAGTTTCATGCGGTTCAGAAATTCTGCAATCTGGGCCCCTTTGTTCGGGGTGCCCATCATGACAAGTTTATCAGCCTTAACGCCATTCCATTCCTGTGCACGGCTCAATAATTCACGGGCCACCAGCCCGCCGAGGCTGTGGGTGACGAAGGATACTTTTTTGACCCCTTTTAAATTTTCAAGCAGATGGGTGAAATGATCAGCATGCTGCTCAACACTTTCAAAAAGGGTGGCGTAATTAAGGGAATGGGCAGAATATCCGGCCTTTCGTAGAGCCGCTTTCGGTTTATCCATAATGCCGGCATGACGGCCAAGACCATGGATCATCAGAACCAGATGGTCATGATCAAACTTTGGAGAAAATTCGTTGAGTTTGCTTAAACAGTCATCATAATCGGACAGCAATATTCTTTTTCGAAGTCCGTCAAGCAGACGGTAACTGCCGGTTTTGACATTTTTCTGGATATGATATTTGCCCTGCAGAAGAACATCTGTCCAGACATAATTACCGCCCATATTGCGGACTTCATTTTTTATCTGTTTTTCAAAATCAGCCCATTCCATCGAGGGTTATTTATTTCCATTTCGCATGGGGCGGTAAGGACATCAGAATGGCATCCACATTGCCGCCCGTTTTAAGGCCGAAGGCTGTTCCCCGATCATAAACTAGATTAAATTCGGCGTATAAGCCTCTGTAATATAATAATTCTTCCCTTTCTTCGAAAGTCCATTCCTTATTCATATGACGGCGGACGAGGGCGGGATAAATTTCATTGAAAGTGCGGCCGACATCCTGGGTAAAGGCAAAGTCCCGGTCCCAGTCGGTCGAGAGCTGGTCATAAAAAATGCCGCCTTCGCCGCGGGCGCGGTTTCTGTGGGGGACATAGAAATATTCATCACACCATTTTTTATATTTTTCGTAATAATCATCGCCGTGACGGTCGCAACATTTTTTAAGGGCCTTATGAAAATCCTTGGTATCAAAATGATTGGGGATGGCGGCGTTAAGATCGGCACCGCCCCCAAACCAGCCACGGGTTGTGACAATATGGCGTGTGTTCATATGAACGGCGGGAACCTTGGGGTTGTGCATATGGGCGACAAGGGAAATGCCGCTGGCCCAGAACCGCGGGTCTTTATCGGCACCTGGGATTTGTGCGGCAAATTCCGGTGAAAATTCGCCGTAAACGGTTGATACATTGACGCCGACCTTTTCAAAGACCCGCCCTTTCATCACCGCCATTGTGCCGCCCCCTTTGGCCGGATCATCTTCACGGAACCATTTTGTACGCTCAAAACGGCCGGGGTCAAGATCGGTGTAGACCCCTGTAATTTCATCTTCGATTTTTTCAAAACTGTGGCAAATCTGGTCTCTTAGCTCTTCAAACCAGATTTTTGCTTTCTCTTTTTGCGCTTCAGTACTCATTGTTCGTCAGGGTTCCGGAAATTCTTTTGTTTGTCTTAAGGATTCACCCAGAACCATAGCGGCAGAAAGGGCAATATTCAATGATCTTGTCCCTTTTGCCATCGGAATTTTAAGCCTATGATCCGCCCGTGCATGAACATCATCCGGTACACCGGCACTTTCCCGGCCCAGCAGCAATATATCATCGGGCAGAAATGTAAAATCCGTATAGGGAATTGAGGCTTTGGTGGTCAGGAGGATGATGCGGCTTTTTCCTGTTTTTTCAAGAAAATCATCCCAGCTCTGGTGGCGGATTATCTTACTCTGATCGATATAATCCATTCCGGCGCGGCGAAAGGATTTTTCTCCAAACGGAAAGCCGCAGGGTTCAATAATATTGACCATGACATCAAGGCAGGCGGCCATACGAATGATGGTGCCTGTGTTTGGGGGAATATCCGGCTGGTAAAGGGCGATCTGCATAGAAAACTATTAATCGTTGCTGTCGGTCGATGCAAGAGCAATATGAAGGGAAGCGGGAGAGAAAATTGATTAAATCCCCTTTAATTGATCAGAGTCATTCACTTATGACTGATAAGACGGTATAATTACTTCCGTTAAGTTCACTAAATACACATTTCGAAAGGGATTTAGATGAAAATATTATTGGGATTTATAGGCGGCGTAATCGGCCTTCTTTTTCTGGCAAGCTGTGATTTTGGGCCGTCTTCTTCATATGGGTTTACATTGCCTGAAGGAAACCCGGAGCTGGGTAAACGCTATTTCGTTGAATTTCGCTGTATTGACTGTCACACAGTTGCGGGGATGGAAGATGAGCTTATAGCCCCGGATGGGATTGAGCAGATAATGGCGGTTCCCCTGGGCGGGACGACAACCCATATCGCCACATACGGAGAGCTGGTCACGTCAATTATTAACCCGTCGCATAAGGTTTCCGAACAATATCGTCTGACCCCCGCAGTTGAGGAAGGCCAGTCAATGATGCGTAACTATAATTCGATTATGACGGTTTCCGAACTGATTGATCTGGTGTCATTTATACAGGGGCAATATGTTCTGCAGCCATATGCACCAACCATTTACCCGATTTACCAATAGGGGACAGATTGGCTAAAGTTGCACCCGCCTAATCAGAATGTATAGGCGGTACCGAAAATGAAGCTGTAATCAAGCTGTCGCTCAATAGCGGGGTTATCAAGGATATCCCCGTCGAGCGCAGTGACTTTTGCCAGAATCAAGGTGTTCCAGTGATCATCGATGCGATAAACATGGGTCATGCTTGCCGAAAAGTTAAACACTGAACTGGAAATTCTGTAGGGTTCCAGTGTTACTTCGTTCGGGTTGGCAAGCGATTTCAGGTAGGTTTTATTGTCAATACCCCACAGATAGTTGGCCAGTCCCTCACTTTGATAGGTGATTTCAAGCTTGGGAATGAATAAGGATTTTTTGCCCGAAGTCTGATAGGGGAAGCTGTAGGAAGCGTTAACCTCCATACCGCCGGATTGCGCGGAAATATCATGAAGCACGTCGAGCGTAATTGTTCCGGCAATGGACTGATAGCCACCACTGACACCGCCATCCAGCGATAATTTGCGGCGGCTGTCCCCTGGTCTGATTCTCGGGCTTAGAAAAACATCAAGGAAATATCCGCCTTCACGCGGATTGTCGACTTTCTTGATATGATAGCCACCGCGAAGGCCACGAATGAATAAATTTTTACTGCTGTAATCAACAACCGGGATCGGCGTTATCGATATTTTTTCGCCCTTGAATGGGGAATTGCTGACCGCTGTGCCAAAGCCAAGTGACCATTTGCCATTTTCATCAAGGAGGAATTTTTTATAATTCCAAAGCCCGTCTGAATCCTGCTCATTGACTGTATTCGATTGAACTTCTTCATTTGCAGCTTCAGTTTTTTCTTCTGCAAAACTTGTGTTTCCGGCAAATAAAGCGGAAATAAGGATTGGCCTGATGATATGATGTTTCAATTTGTCTCCGGCAGTCATGTCAATATGGTGTCAGATGATTATTAAATTTTTATTATGTGGGATTAGACAGTATAAAAATGTTGAAAATGTGGCTTATGAAGATGTGGTTAGAGGGCTTTTCTGAATGTGAGGTTGTATCTTATATCACCTGTTAGTGGATGAAAAGCATTTTCCAGTTTTTTTACGCCGTGATAAGCGCGCCGGGCCGGACCGCCAAAAATAAGCAGATCCCCTGAATGAAGCGGGATATTAAGGGCCTTTCCGCCGCGACTTTCGCCGAAAAGCTGAAAAATGGCCGATACCCCAAGCGAGACAGAGACGATCGGCTGGCTGAAATCCTTCTCATCCTGGTCAATATGGGCGGTCAGGCGCACCCCGGGGCTATACCGGTTAATGAAGCAACTGTCAGCGACAAAGCCCTGAAATCCCGCCTTGGCGGCCGCGTCACTGATAATGGTGCTGATTTCATCTGGTATCTCCGGCCAGGCCTTGCCGGAGAGCGGGTCTTTAGGTTCATAACGATAGCCGCGCCGGTCCGAATACCAGCCGCATTTGCCGATACTGGTGCCGGCAACATTTATTTTTTTCCCGCCCGGGGTGACCATATGGCGAAAGGGAATTTCGGCCGCCGCATATTTCACAACATCCATGAATTTCTGTTCGTCAACATAGAGCTGAAACAGGACTATGCCGGGGGCAAGTTCCTCCATTTCAGGGGCAAGAGCGCGAAAGAGATCATTTTGCATCATGAAGTATTATTCCAAGTGTATGGCGTGTGCCGGATTTCAGTTTGCTGACGCCGTGACGTAATCTGGCGCGATAATAGCCTTTTTTACCCAGTTTTGGAAATTCATTTACGGCAAAAATGATGGCTTCGCCGCGTTTCGGTTTTTCAACATGGGCAACCGACTGCATTCGGGGCCGCTGTTCAATCAGGGTAAATTCACCGCCCGAATAATCATCCGGGTCGCTCAGCATAATAGCCACCTGATAGGGAAAATGGATTTCCCCGTAAAGATCCTGATGCAGGGTGTTATAATCGCCTTTCCCGTATTTCAGGATCAGTGGTGTTGGCCGGCACTGCCCATGATCATGACAAAGAGCAAGATAATCATCATAGTTTTCAGGATAATCAGTGTTTAGCTTTAATCGCGTGGCCCAGTCGATTGCAGCCGGGCGCAGGTGCCGGTAAAAATAATGACGCAGGTTTTGGATGAGTTCCGGCAATGGATAGGCATAATATTTATAGGCGCCGCGCCCAAAATTATAGCGCGCCATATTGATGGTACTACGGTAAATGTCATCATCATAAAGGGCGATTAGTTTATCGCAGCTTTCACGGCCAAGCACATTGGCAATTTTGGTGAAGCCATTTGCCAGAAGCTCAGCATGAATGTCGGTCCAGTTTAATTCCACTTGCATGTTTTTGCGATCCTTCCTAGAGTTTGTTAAGCTATAGCGATCGGGTGAGGGCGCGGCTATCCGAATATTGTCAGTATAAAAGGGAATAAATATGAATTTAAAACAAGTGATGCTTATTTGTGGTTTATCAGCGGCCCTTTCGGCCTGTGATCAGGGTGATCGGCCGGAAATTGCCTGCGAAGCGGCGGATCTTGTGCTTCATAATACAAAAATTTATACGGCGGATGACAATAACTGGACGGCGGAGGCGGTCGCCGTTTTAGGGGATAAAATTATTTTTGTTGGTTCAAACACGGACGCCGCAAAATATATGTGCGGATCGGCCCGGGTCATGGATATGTCAGGAAAAACCGTCTTTGCCGGCTTTACCGACAGTCACCAGCATCTGGAACAGATTGGGGAGCGGGATAAGACATTAAGTCTTTTTGGTATTCCGACATTGAAGGAAACGGTGGCGGCAATTAAGGAATTTGCGGACACTGTCCCCGATGGCCAGTGGGTTGAGGGGCGTGGCTGGATCGAGAGGGAATGGAGCGATGAGAAACGGTTCCTTACCAAACATGATGTTGATCCCTTTACGGCGGATAAGCCGCTTTATATTCCGCGGGCGGATGGTGTTTCGGCACTGGTCAATTCAAAGGCGCTTGAGCTGGCCGGGATTACCAAGGACACACCGGACCCGGACGGCGGCAAGTTTGAACGGGAAGCGGACGGCACACCGACCGGATATATTCTTGCCAATGCCCTGAATATATTTACGGATATTATCCCGCCCAAAACGAAGGACTATAAAAAAGACAGTCTGCTGCGCGGGTTTCAAACCAATGCATCAATGGGCTGGACCCAGACCCAGGATGCGGGGATGCCCTATGATGTGGTGGATATATTAAAAGAAATCCATGATGAAGGAAAAATGACCACCCGTGTTTATGCGGCAGTACCGGTAGCGCAGGCGTGGGAAATATTAAAACGCGGGCGTGAGACCACAGCCGATAATATGGTCGATATACGCGGGATCAAGGTTTATATTGATGGAACGCTTGGATCGCGCGGGGCGGCATTGATTGATAATTATTCGGATGCCGATCATAACGGCTTTATGAACCGGACCAGCAAGGAAGAACTGGAACCGATCCTGCGCGAAGCGATCAGAAAAGGCATTCAGGTTGAAACCCATGTGATCGGCGATCGGGCGGTCAGGTCCCTGCTTGACTGGTATGAGGCGGCTTATAGTGATGTGCCGAAATCCGAATGGGCGATTGATGATGTCAGATGGCGGCTTGAACATGCGCAGATCATCACGCCTGAGGACCAGCAGCGTTTTGTCGATTTAAATGTGATCCCGTCGATGCAGCCAAGCCATGCGATTGGTGATCTTAACTTTGCTCCGGCGCGGCTTGGGCCAATGCGGCTGACCTATTCCTATCCTTGGGAGCAACTGGTTGATCGGGGGCTTGTCATTCTTGGCGGTACGGATGCACCGGTTGAGCTAGGCGATCCGCGGATTGAATTTTATGCCGCCGTTGCCCGCAAACGCCTTGACGGTACAAGCGGAGAGGGTTGGCATCATGAACTGGCAGTCAGCCGGGAAACGGCCCTGAAAATGTTTACGATCTGGCCCGCTTATGGGGCCTTTCAGGAAAATCTCCGTGGATCGATTGAAGTCGGTAAATATGCGGATTTCACCATTTTTGACCGCGATCTGATGACGGTACCGGAAGCGGATATATTAACAAGCGAAAATCTAATGACCATAGTCGGGGGTAAAATTACCTATGAAAAACCCAATATTTAGAAACAGCCTCATCCTTATTTTTGTTGTCGCACTGGCGATTTATGTCGGCTTTTTTTACCGAAAGGCAGGCGGGCAGGAAAAAATGGCGGCGGACATCGTCATTCAAAACGCGGCGATCTATACCGCCGATGATGATAACCCGACGGCAGAGGCGGTTGCCATTAAAGACGATAAGATCATATTTGTGGGATCAGACAAGGACGCTGAAGGCTATATCGGGAGCAAGACAAAAACCTATGATATGACCGGAAATATGGTGCTGCCGGGACTGACCGATGCCCATACCCACATCCGCTGGGTCGGGCAACGCGAAACCGGTCTTAACCTGCAGGGGATTGATGATCTATCGGAAACCGTCCAGAAAATAAAGGATTATGCTGATAAGGTTCCGGACGGTGAATGGATTGTCGGGGTTGGCTGGATTGAAAAGAAATGGAAGGAAAACCGCTTTTTAAATAAAGACGATCTTGACCCGTTCAGTGCCAATAAACCGATTGTCGCCAATCGGGCGGGGGAGCATTCCATTGTCGCCAATTCAAAGGCAATGGAACTTTCCGGGATAACCAAAGAGACGCCGGACCCGCCGGGCGGACAAATCCTGCGTGATGAGAATGGCGAGCCGACAGGCATGTTTGTCGATAATGCCATGGCCCTGATCAGAAACCATATTCCAGCCCCAAGCCGGGAGAAAAACAAACGCTCGCTCCAGGCGGGTGTGGATTTTATGGCGCGGATGGGCTGGGCCGAGGTTCAACAGGCCGGCGGTAATTATGATGATCTTGCCCTGCTTAAGGAAATGCACGACGAAGGCAATCTGAACGTGCGGGTTTATTATGCCATGCTGTGGGGGGAAGAAGCGCATAAGCTGCTGGACCGGGGCCGCGAAAAAACGCCCGATGATATGATTGACGTGCGCGGCATTAAATATTTTGCCGACGGGGCGCTGGGTTCCCGCGGGGCAGCGCTGCTTGCCCCTTATGATGATGCACCAAACAGTAAAGGATCAGTGCTGATTGACCCGGATGAAGCACTGCCGGTGATGGAAGCGGCCTTAAGAAAAGGCATACAGATTGAAACCCATGCCATTGGCGATTATGCCAACCGCTTTACCCTTGATCTTTATGAGAAGGCGTTTAAAGCAGTGCCACCGGAAGAACGACTGGATGCGGACCCGCGCTGGCGCATTGAACATGCGCAAATTATTGATCCGGCTGATCAGAAACGCTACAAGGATCTTGATATATTTGCTGTGGTGGAGGCATCCACGGTCAAGGGCGATTTATATTTTGCCCCGGCAAGAATTGGTTCTGAACGGCTTAAAAATGCCTATCTCTGGAAATCACTGATTGATCAGGGAATACGCTTTTCCGCTGGCACCGATGCCCCGGTTGAGGTGGGTGACCCGCGGGTTGAATTTTTCTCGCTGGTCCAGCGTACCGATTTTAACGGCTTTTATAATGATGACTGGCATGTTGAAGAAAAGCTGAGCCATGATCAGGCGCTCAAAACCATGACGCTGTGGGCATCGCGCGCCGCGTTTCAGGAAGATATGCGCGGCAGTATCGAGGTCGGCAAAAAAGCGGATTTAAGCATTTTCGATAAGGACTGGATGAAAATAAAACCGATAGAGATTATGGACAGTGAAACGGTGATGACCATTGTTGACGGCAAGGTGCGCTATCAGCGCTGATATTAATTCCATGCGTCACGCCTGCGAAGGCAGGCGTCCATAAACCTTATGTCGACTTAAGGTCGCCTGATGAATGGATACCCGCCTTCGCGGGTATGACGGTTTAGCCGGGCTGTCGCATTACCTGTCCAGGATCAGCAGGTTATCAATAACGCCCTTTGTATTGACGCTGATCAGGTCCGCATTCAGATCAAGGCTGATACGGCGGCGCAGGTTGGTGAATTTATCGGATTTCACCACATCAACGGGCTTATCAAAAAGAAATGTATAGCGGCGGATATTTGGCTGTTTTGAAACATGCACCGAATGAACAATCCCGGTAAAGGCATGACCAAGATAGGTCCCCGAAACACGCTTGCCGATTTCCGGCCATGTCGGCTCCTCCGGTTCCAGTTTTGAGCAAAGCACATTCCAGTCACGGTAGCCGTGCTGGTTGGCGATCGCCTCCAGCGCGAGGCTGTGACCAATTTCAATATTTTTGGTTGCAAGGAATTTTCGCAGGCGTGTTGCCTGCTGCTTCAGGTTAGAAGCGGTGAGGTCTTGATTAATCATTTTTGTCTCCATTTCATAAGGACAAAATCGACAGGGCCCGCTTTGCTGTGAAGTCCAAAATGGATCAACAATATCTTTTAAAGGGATTTCACCATGGCACGATGCCGCGGGCGGCCGGTATCCCAAACCGTGGGCCTTCTTTAAGCCCGGCCGTCTTTGAAGTCAAGCGGGGAATAAAATTTATATAACCGCAATAATCGGAGCGATGAGAAATTGAATTTCCGTAAAATGGGCTTATTATTAATCAATATGGAGCAGTCCAATGACCGAAGAACAGTATTTAGAAGCGATAAAGGCCAGAGATAAATCATTCGACGGCATATTTTATTATGGTGTGATCACAACCGGGGTTTATTGTAAGCCGTCCTGTCCGTCCCGCCCGGCACTGCGCGAAAATATGCGGTTTTTTGAAACCCCGGAGCAGGCAGAAAAACAAGGTCTTCGCCCGTGCAAAAAATGTAATCCGCGGGATATAAACCCGCTGGAGCAGATTGCTGATTATATTGAAAAGCACGCGGATGAGAAAATAACCCTTGATCGTTTGGCCGAAATATCAAAGCTTAGCCCCCATCATATTCAGCGGAAATTTAAAGCCGCTTATGGTGTCAGCCCCAAGGAATATCAAAACGGGCTTCGACTTAATCATTTTAAATCGGCGCTTAGAAGCGGGGATGATATCAGTGGCGCCATTTATGAAGCGGGTTACGGGTCATCAAGCCGGATTTATGAGCAGATTGATGGCCGCATTGGTATGACCCCCGCCGCTTACCGGGCGGGGGGACGGGGCGAGGAAATATCATACGCGATCCGTGGCTGTTCACTTGGGTTGATCATTATGGCGGCGACCGACCGCGGGGTTTGCATGATCCATTTTGGCGAAAGTGCAGAGGAGTTGGAAGAGGAACTCAGGCGCGAATATCCCCATGCGGTGCTTAAAAAAACACCCAAAAGCAGCGATGATCATTTAAACGAATGGATCGAAGCCTTTGAACGGCATATCAGTTTCGGCGCCAAAAGGCCCGATATCCCGCTTCATTTAAACGGCACCGCTTTTCAGATTAAAGTCTGGCGCTTTTTAATGAGCGTAAAACCGGGGGAGGTGCTTAGCTATAAGGAACAGGCCGAGCGTATGGGGATTCCCAAAGCGGTGCGGGCCGTGGCCTCCGCCAATGCCAGAAACAATATCGGCGTGCTGGTGCCGTGCCACCGGATCCTGCGCGGTGACGGCAGCCTTGGGGGCTTTCGCTGGGGCCTTGACCGCAAACGCGCGCTTATCGATCAGGAACGCCAGCAGGCAGGGTAATGTACCCGGCTATTACCGCTCGACTTTGTCATACCCGCGAAGGCGGGTATCCATTAATCGGCTAACTTTACCGCGGTGAAGAAGACATCAACTATTATTATGACGGGCAGGGAAGTGTCATTGCCTTTATCGGTGATACGGCAACAGAAACATATACCTATGATCCATATGGGGTGCCGGACAACAGCACCGGTAATGTCTACTGCTATACCGGGAGGCGCATTGATGCGGAAACGGGTTACTATTACTACCGGGCCCGCTATTATGATCCGGACATGGGTCGCTTCCTCTCCGCCGACCCCATCGGTTACGGTGACGGTCTCAACATGTATGCTTATGTTGGTAATGATCCCCTTAACTTCACTGACCCAAGTGGAACTTCATTAGTAGGGGGTAGAGTAGGAGTAGACGACTATACTGTTGCTGGTTTTAGCTTTGATGTAATAGCCTTTATAGGATTTGACGATACTGGCAATTTTGATTTAGGGCTGGGAGCATCAAGTAAGGTAGGTCTAGGATTAGATTTATCTATAGGAGGTTGATTTGTTGTAGGTGAGCCAGAATTTAATACTACAAATCTTGATGGTGGATATTTGGAATGGGATGCGGGTCTTGGACCAATATCTGTTTCAAGAGCGTCTACCGGGCCAGAATTGGAAAAAGTAGTAAATACGGCAAATGTGGAAGCAAGCTTATTACCAATTTCGGGAATATTGTTTTAGGATATGATGGTACATATTCCTTGAGCAAATTTAGGAAAAGTGTTTTTTTGGCAATGGATTGATAAATCATCTAACGAAGTATTTAAGAGAAATACTTAAATTGGCAAAAAAATAGTTGTTAATGATAAAAAAAGGTATTTCACTCATGGACAGAAACGTAGAGCAGAAGAAAAAACTGAAAATAATTTAACTAATGAGTATAATAATTATATGGACGGCTTGGTGAACGAAGGGTGGATTTTAGGTGCGGGTATTATACAAAATGACAAGCCATAGGTTGCTACAAGAACGACAACAACTGATTTGCCTTTAGCAGGATGTACCGAAAAAAAAGTGTATGCGAGTAAGGTAGATTAGAAATACTTAAGGAGAAAGTATATTGATAAGAGCCAATTTTATTTTAAGCAACCTGCTTTTGGCGTGTGTTCTAATATTGCTATTTTTTGTTGAAATATCTTATTTCTATTATTTATTTGTATTTTTAGTGGGATTATATCATATCGTCCAGAAATGTCCTCGATGTGGTTCTTTTGCAGGAAAACACCCTAGCGGATTTTGGACTATAATTCCAAAGAAGTGTTACAAATGCGGTTATAGTTTTATTAAAAAAGAAAATAATAATGAGAGTTGAAGAAAAAATACATGGTAACTATAAGAATAATTTGAAGATATCTGAAATAATAGGTATTTTTCTGGCTTTTTGGGCTGGATTAATTTCTGTAATAATTTCTTCGATGATGCTGGTTCTTTTATCAGAAGTAAGTGCTGTTCTTAGTATTATAATTCTATTAGTTATTATTTTTTGGTTTTTCCTGAGTTTTGTAAATTCTATAATAATCGTTATTTGGAGGAAAACTCAAAATATTCGGCACATGAGAATTAGGAAAACATTTTCAATATTTAATGTTGGTTGTAATATTTTTTTGGCCTTAGTTTTATTGTTTTTTGCACCTTTTGAATTTACCTTATTCATATTTATAATGTCTATTTTTCTTACATTATCCTATAATTTAACAATGCCCGAAGATATTAATGGGATCAAAGTAAATTGATTTCTTCATCCTTCTTTTCTTGAAATCACCCTGCCTTACCCTGTTGGCGGGGTTTTGTTTTGGAAATGGCTTTCCAGCCAAATCCTCCCCCAACAGTCTGCCGCTGATGCGGCCTTGGCTTTGCTGCGCAAATCCGGGCTGGGTTTGATGGTACGATCTCGGATATTTGTTACCAAAACAACAGAATGAAAAAACGCCACATCACTAATGTAAATGATTGTTTTAGGTTAGGTGGTTGAACCTATGATAGTACTTACGTTAGAAGTCCTTATAAGGTGTTTACTAAAGTTTCAGCTGTATCGATGATTGGATTAGGAGATGTTCAAGTATCTGAGTACACTGGAAATAATCCTTATACTGCTGCTAGAACAGAAGTAGGAGGCGATGACATTTATATTAACATCAGTCATCCAAAATACACGAGATCACGGATTGCTCCTCATGCGGATTCAAGTGTAGTAATCCATGAAGGAGGACATCTGTTTGGTTTAAGGCATCAATCAAATTGGACAAATAGTATAATGAATTACTATAATGAAAAACCTACGGGATTAGATGCTTACCATTTGTTTAATTTATATTCTAAATAGGTAAAGTGAAATTGAAAAAAAAACTAATATATACTGTCATATGTTTTCTATCAGTTAATGCTGGCGCTATAGCAGGACCACTTGAGGAATTTTCTGATATTGTTGAGAAAGTACCCGGAGCAAAGTTTTTGAACAAAAATGAGATTTTAAAAGGTTTCGAATTACTTGAGCCCTATGGCGTTGGAATTAGTTTAGCTAAAGATCTTGAATATTATTATGGAATTCGTATTCCTAAGAAATCAACTGAGGAAAATAATTACGATGCTAATTATGTAGCCGTGATATTTCTGAGCAAACCTAAGAGAACATTAAGTGATTTAACCCGGCTAACTGGATTTCGATTGCGCTATGAAGAAAAAGACTTAAAATTAAATAAATGCCTAAATGATAGTATTCGAAACTGTCAGATGGAAATTTTAAATTTAGCTAGTTTACAGAATACTGAATTAAACTCAATTAATGAACATAACATAAATGAGTTTATTGAAATTAAGGATGATAGTGATAATGCCACATTAGCTTATCTTCTTAATTTTGCGAAATTACCGTTAATTAACATTGTTAAAGGCGATTTCGAAGATAAACAGTATAATAAATATGATGTAGTTTACCTTGAAAATTTACCAGACAACTTTACCGAAATTATTTCCAATTACAATTTTAAACCTGCCTTTATTGAATTAAGTAGAATGTCGGATGACGGATATCGTGATTATGAAATACATTATTCAACAAGTAAATGGGATGAGAATTTAAATTTTGTTGTTAGAATTCGCAGAATGAATATTGATGGGTCAGATGTTAAAGTTTTTATTTCTTTAGGACCAGTGCCATAAGTAGAAAATCAATTATATGTTGTAAGTTAGGTATGTAGCTTGAAGGAGAGAACATACTCACCCTCTATAATCAAAGGGGTCAGAGTAAATTGATTTCTTCATATTACCTATTTACCACCCCGCCTTATCCTGTTGGCGGGGTTTTGTTTTGGAAATGGCTTTCCAGCCAAATCCTCCCCCAACAGTCTGCCGCTGATTGGCGCTTGACCGCAAACGGGCGCTTATTGATCAGGAACGCCAGCAGGCAGGGTAAGGACCGAGATAGTACCGTCACGCCTGCGCAGGCAGGCGTCCATGGGACTTAGTCGCATTTGAAATCTGATTTATGGATATCCGCCTTCGCGGGTATGACGGTGCAGGGCCCGGTTGACGATGAGGATGAGGAAGACAGAATTGTGCAATGCCCCCTTAAAAATCAAGCGGGGCGTTGTCGATCACTTCCTTCATGACAAAAAATGTGCGGGTTTGGCGGACACCGGGCAGGCCGAGAAGTTTGTTGCCATGCATTTTGCTGAAGTCCTTTAAATCCCGCACCCGGATTTTGAGTAAATAATCAAAATCCCCTGCCGTCAGGTGACAGTCCAGCACAAAGGGCAGCTTGAGCACTGCCGTTTCAAAATCGCGGAAGCTTTCCTTGGTTGAGCGGTCAAGCACGACCCCGACCATGACCAGGGCGCCGTGGCCGACTTTTTCCGGGTCAATAGTGGCGCGAACCGATGTGACATAGCCGTCACTAAAAAGCCGCTGGGTGCGACGGTGACAGGTGGCGGGGGACACATTGATCCTTTCGGCAAGCTCGGCATTATTCAGCCGTCCGTCCCGCTGCAGGTGGCGGAGAATCTTAAGATCGGTTTTATCCAGATTTTGCATGATGAAAGAAACTTTCATTAAATTATAAATAAATGAACATTATAATAAATAAAATTTCATATTATTGTCAATTATTGATAAAAATAATCAGAAATTAGAGAGCACATTTCATTATTAATTTGCTATGATCACGGCAGATTTAATTTAAAGGAATATCCCCATGCTTGAAAAATTTGAACGTTATCCGCTGACCTTCGGCCCGACCCCGATTGAGGAACTGAAATCATTAAGTGCCCATCTTGGCGGTGATGTGGCGGTTTATGCCAAACGGGAAGACTGCAACAGCGGGCTTGCCTTTGGCGGGAATAAAATACGCAAACTTGAATATATTGTGCCGGATGCCATTGCATCAGGCGCGGATACGCTGGTATCGATCGGCGGGGTTCAGTCAAACCATACGCGTCAGGTGGCGGCGGTTGCGGCCAAGATCGGTTTTAAATGCCGTCTGGTTCAGGAAAGCTGGGTCCCCCATGAAGATGTGGTTTATGACCGGGTTGGTAATATTCTGATGTCGCGGGTGATGGGCGCTGATGTTGAAATGATCGATGAGGGTTTTGATATTGGCATCCGGGAAAGCTGGGAAAATGCGCTGAAGGATGTGGAAGCCAAGGGCGGAAAACCATACCCGATCCCGGCCGGGGCATCGGTTCATAAATATGGTGGGCTGGGTTTTGTCGGCTTTGCCGAGGAAGTCCGGTCGCAGGAAGCTGAGCTTGGTTTTAAATTTGATTATATCATTGTCTGCACCGTAACCGGATCAACCCATGCGGGGATGCTGGTTGGCTTTGCCGCTGATGGGCGCGAACGAAAAGTGATTGGCATTGATGCCAGCGGCACCCCGGCCCAGACCAAGGCACAGGTGCTTGATATTGCGCAGAAAACGGCAAAACTGGTCGAGCTGGATAAGGACCTGGTCGAGGACGATGTGGTGCTGATTGAGGATTATGCTTATCCCGCTTATGGTGTGCCATCGGAAGAAACCAAGGACGCCATCCGCCTTTGTGCGCGGCTTGAGGGCATGATGACTGACCCGGTTTACGAGGGAAAATCAATGCAGGGGCTTATGGACCTGGTCAAACGCGGCTATTTCCCGAAAGGCTCAAAAATCCTCTATGCCCATCTTGGCGGTGTACCGGCCATTAATGGTTATGGCTACGCTTTCAGAAACGGCTAACGCTCACTTATAGTCACATTTTATTGATGCCGATATGGCTAGGCAATTGACAGCGGATAAGATACACTCATACCCAGAGAGAAAATTATGGGAGGGACTGTTATGGTTGATGTTAAGCCAATCGGCAAAAATGAATATGATGACTGGTACCGGCTATGGCAGGGCTATCTGAAATTTTATAATGCCAGCCTTTCTGATGATATTTCAAAAAATAACTGGAGCCGCTTTCATGATGCTTCGGAGCCTGTCTTTGCCCTTGGCGCGTACCGCGAAGGAACGCTGGTCGGCTTTGTCCATTATCTTTATCACCGGACCAACTGGTCCTTAAATGACGGCTGTTATCTGCAGGATTTATACGCCGCCCCAGCCGCCCGCGGGACCGGGGTTGGCCGCGCCCTTATAGAAGCGGTTTATGACGCCGCAAAAAAGAATAAATCCGCCACCGTTTACTGGCTCACCCAGGAAGACAATAAAACAGCCCGACTTCTTTATAACCGGATTGGTGGGGTTTCCGGCTTTGTCCATTATGAAAAACTGCTGTAGGCTCACGCAACCTTGCGGGTAGGGGGCAGGTGGATACTGGCGGTTGTACCGACGTTAAGCTGACTGCTCAGCTCAAATTTTCCGCCATGAAGTTCAACCAGATGTTTAACAATCGGCAGGCCGAGGCCGGTGCCTTCC
>JAGREE010000027.1 GCA_020446675.1 Alphaproteobacteria bacterium
AATCACCGAAGCCAGGTCAATTATGCCCCTGATCTCGGCATTGTCATTAAAATTAATAAAATATCATGCGCGTTTTTTGCGCTTAACTCATGGAGCTTATATAGGGGTGTTTTTTATGACTGCAAGGGTTTTCTTGTAAGTTTTTTTATTTTTTAAAAATTGCTACATTGTAGTTGTTTAAGAATGTGTGGCAAACTATAACAATTGTTGAAAAGTCTTATATTATGAGGTTCTGAAATGAAAAAAATCCTTATGTTGATTTTTGCTCTGACAGCAATGCCTTTATGCAGTTTTGCGCAATCGGATGATGTTGTGGTATCAGATGGCTGGGCACGGCCGATTTTGATAGCCGGTCGTCCGGGAAGTGCCTATTTTCATATTGAAAATCATGGGAGTATGGCTGATAAGTTGCTCGGTGTTTCGTCATCATTGGCCCCCAGACTTGAACTTCATGAACATACCATGAAAGACGGTATTATGAAAATGGGGCAGGTTATGTCAATTGATGTCCCCGGAAATGGCAGTGTTGATTTAAAACCAGGTGGATATCACATCATGATTTTTGACAGTACCAAACAATTTGCACCGGGTGATGAAATTGATATTACACTTAAATTTGAAAAAGCGGGTGAGATTAAAAAGACCGTAAAAGTACTGGCCCAGCCGCCAAAGTAAAACATCTTTAAAATAATAAAAAAGGGATGAGCTATATAGATCATCCCTTTTATTTATTCACTTTATAGGCATGTTTATGCGGTGGTATCAACACCTTCTACAGGTTTGGCAGAACCGCCTTTCGATACACCAACCATCGCGGGTCTGAGCAGTCGGTTTTTGATTTTATAGCCAACCTGCATCACCTGAATAACCGTGCCGTCAGGATCATTCGTTTCACTTTCATACATCGCCTGATGGTGATTATGGTCAAATGCTTCACCTTTTGGGTCAATTTTATGAATGCCGTGTCTTTCAAAAATATTATGAAGTTCGCGGTCAGTCATTCTGACACCTTCAATAAGATTTTTTATATTTTCCGGCAGTTCGACATTTTCAGGAATTGATTCCAAAGCCCGGTGAAGGTTGTCACCAATTGCCAGCATATCCCGGGCAAAGCTGGTGACAGCGTAATTTGCGGCATCGGCTTTTTCTTTTTCAGCACGACGGCGCACATTTTCCGCTTCAGCGACAGCACGGAGCAGTTTGTCACGAAGATCATTGATTTCTGCTTCGGCGACACTAAGTGGGGTTACTTCTTCTTCCTTTATGGAAGACTCAGGCTGATCAACCAGTTCTTCTTCTGGTGTGTCAGCATCCTGTTTTTTATTTTCGTCAGTCATTAGAGTATTTTTCCAATTATTTTTGCCGTGTAATCAACCATGGGAATGATACGCGCATAATTAAGTCTTGTTGGACCTATCACGCCGATCACCCCGAGTAAATTATTATTTTCATCCATATATGGGGCAGCGATAACAGAAGAACCCGAAAGAGAAAAGAGGTTATTTTCGGAACCGATAAAAATTCTTACCCCTTCTGCGTCTTTTGCCAGCGCCAATAATTCTATCAAATCTTTTTTCCGTTCAAGATCACTAAACAGTAACCGGATCCTTTCCAGATCCTCCTTTGCCTGCAAATCTTCGAGCAGATTTGCCTGTCCTCTCACAATTAAAGATTCTCTTGATATTTTGTCCTTGTCACCGAAACCACCACTCCAGACGGCCAGGCCCTGTCTAACAAGATCCTTGGTCAGGTTATCAAGATCTGTCTGGTGAATGAGGATTTCCCGTTCAATTTGTTCTTTTGCCTGATCAAAACTTTTGCCGATAAGCTTTGAATTGATATAGTTTGCGGCCTGAACCAGTGCAGAAGTGGTGATGCCCGGCGGGACATCAATGATACGGTTTTCCACATCGTCGCCTTCGCTGACCATCACAACCAGCGCCCGACCGGGACTAATGGCTACAAATTCCACATGTTTTAAGGGCTTTTCCTTTTTTGGTGCGACGACGACGCTGGCACATTTTGAAAGTCCAGAAAGCATGCTTGTTGCCTGAACAAGCAGGTCTTCCATCCTTTCCCCATTATTTTTGCAATGAATTTCAATTTCGTTTCGTTCTTTTTTGCTTAGGTTGCCGATTTCTAGCAGCCCGTCGACAAATAGCCTTAATCCGATTTGGGTTGGTATCCGACCGGCTGAAGTATAAGGAGAATAAATCAAACCACTTTCTTCAAGATCGGCCATAACATTTCTAATTGACGCAGGCGAGAGCGGCATCTGGATTTTTTTTGAAAGCGTGCGTGATCCAACTGGCTCGCCTGTCATAATATAGGCGTCCACTATCTGGCGGAATATCTCCCGTGATCTGTCATTCAATATATTCATCATAATTCTCTGACATAATGTAGGTATGCTCATTCATCAGGTCAACGGTTTGGGCTAAAAAATAAAATTCCTTATATTTTGTGGAAAAGAAATCAATTAGCATGTAAAACCGTTGAAATCATTTTAATCATATGGAGAAAATATATGCGTCCCTCTGGCCGAAGTGCGGATCAAATGCGTGACATTTCAATGGAGCCTGGCTTCTCAAAATATGCCGAAGGGTCATGTCTGATAAAATTTGGTGATACCCATGTATTATGCACAGCCACATTGGAGGATAAAGCACCACCCTTTTTAAGGGGGTCCGGAAAAGGATGGGTTACCGGGGAATATGGCATGCTGCCGCGTTCAACCCATGGACGTATGGGACGAGAAGCGGCCCGGGGCAAACAGTCAGGACGCACTCAGGAAATTCAGCGTCTCGTCGGTCGATCATTAAGGGCGGCGGTTGATATGGATGCGCTTGGTGAATGTCAGATTAAAATAGATTGTGATGTCATTCAGGCGGACGGCGGCACCAGAACCGCATCTATTTCAGGTGGTTATGTGGCCCTTTACCAGTGTTTACAGAAAATGGTGGCGGATGGTATGCTTAAATCCATTCCCATAAAGCATGAGATTGCGGCTGTATCCTGCGGTGTATATAACGGGCAGCCGATCCTTGATCTTGATTATGATGAAGACAGCAGTGCAGAAACTGATGCCAATTTCGTTATGACAGGTTCGGGTCAGATTATTGAAATTCAGGGAACTGCAGAAGAAAAACCCTTTAGCGAAGAAGAATTGTTGCGAATGATGCGCCTAGCCAGAATGGGGATTGATCAAATAACAAAAATGCAGCGAAAAACGCTTGGGATTTAACGTTTTATGGCCCGAAAATTTACAGAAAGTAAACTGGTTGTCGCCAGTCATAATAAAGGGAAAGTCCGCGAAATACGTGATCTTCTTGCTCCATTTGGGGTAGAGGTTTTATCTTCCAACGACCTTAAGCTTTCGGAACCTGTGGAGGACGGAGACAGTTTTATTGCCAATGCCGAGATAAAATCAAAAACGGCTAGTCACGAGTCAGCGCTGGTTGCCCTTGCTGATGACAGTGGGCTGGTTGTGCCGTCGCTTGATGGTGCGCCGGGTATTCATTCTGCCCGATATGCCTATAACCCGTGGAAAGAAGAACGGGATTTTAATTATGCAATGGGCAAGTTAAATCTTGAACTTGGAAAAAAAGACAGAAGTGCCTATTTTGCCTGTGCGCTTTCACTGGCCTGGCCCGATGGGCATGTTGAAACATTTGAAGGACAGGTTCATGGAAAACTGGTCTGGCCAATCAGGGGCGAGAACGGATTTGGCTATGATCCGATGTTTGTTGCAGATGGATATGAGCAGACATTTGGAGAAATGAATGCTGATGAAAAACATGCCATCAGCCACAGGGCCAATGCCTTTAAGAAATTGATCGATGCCTGTTTTAAGTCCTGAGACAATATCTGTTTACGTCCACTGGCCATTTTGCCTGTCCAAATGCCCCTACTGCGACTTTAACAGTCATGTCCGGGAAAAAATCGATGAAACAGCAATGGCAGATGCCTTGCTAAGTGAAATAGACCATTTTTCCCAGCTGATTGGAAAGAGACGATTAACCAGTATTTTTTTCGGTGGCGGCACGCCATCATTGATGTCGGCGGGGACAGTGGAAGCTGTAATTAACCGGCTTATAAAAAATTTCACAGTCAGTGACGATATTGAAATCACACTTGAGGCTAACCCGACCAGTGTTGAGGCCGCAAAATTTTCTGATTTCTCTAAAGCCGGGATCAACAGGGTATCATTAGGCATACAGGCCCTTAATGATCAGGATTTAAAAGCACTTGGTCGGGAGCATTCTGCGGCTGAGGCCATAGCAGCAATTGAGATTTCACAGAAATATTTTAAAAGATCAAATTTTGATCTGATTTATGCCCGCATGGGACAAACCACTGCAGAGTGGGAAAAAGAACTGATGAAAGCCATTAAAATGGCAAATGGTCATTTGTCCCTTTACCAGCTGACCATTGAAAAAGGGACGCCCTTTTATGGCCGTTGGCGTCAGGGTGAACTTGTCATCCCGGACGAGGATCTTTCAGCAGAAATGTACGCACTTACCAATCATATCTGCGCCGAGAATAATTATCCGGCATATGAAATTTCCAATTATGCAAGGCCGGGCGAAGAAAGCAGACATAATCTTTGTTACTGGACGTATCAGGATTATATTGGCGTGGGGGCGGGAGCCCACGGTCGCATTACGGTAAAAGGTGAGACATACGCCACTGAACAGAATAAAAAACCGGAAACCTGGTTAAAGTCAGTTTTATCACGCGGTCATGCAACAAAAATATCAGACCCATTGAGCCGAACTATGATGGCAGAAGAAATGATTATGATGGGACTGCGGTTAACAAAAGGAATAGATACCAAAGTTTTTGAAAAACGTATTGGTTTAGCGTTGGATACGTTTATTCAAAAGGAGAGGGCGGAACTGCTGAAAGCTCAGGGTTTCCTGTCGGCAGAGAATTCAGATCTGTTTCAATTGACAGAGAAGGGCCGTCCCCTGTTAAACCAAATACTGGGTCAAATTTTGGTTTAAAATCAATTGGCAGTTCGACATATAGTGGTCTGTCCTTTTCAACAAAGCTGACAGGGGCCGGGTCAATTTTCAAAAATTCGTTCGTTGTGATTTCATAGACCGCAAGGCCGCGCTCGACCAGACCGGAACGGTGAAAACGGAAAATACCATCAAGTCCGGCAAAACCATCCGGATTAGTCAGGATTCTGTCAGAGAATGTCGGGGCTTTCTGGCTACGGACAATATTGGCAACCAACGCCATTGCGTCATATCCCAGCGTGACAATACGCGGCGGTGTTCTTGTGAAGGTATTTTTATAGCGTTCAATGAATTTATTGGCCAGCTCATCTTCAGGGGAGGCAAACCAGCCACCCTGAAGCTGGGGTTCATTAAAGAGCATCGGGTCATGCCAAAGTCCGGTTCCAAGGACTTTAACCTTGTCCAGATCAATTTCATAATAAGAAAGCAGTGGTGCAATTGAGCCCAGCATTGAGCCACCTTCCGGCACCAGTATGGCATCAAAATCAACATCGCCCAAGGTTTCCATGTTTCTTATTTTATTAATATATTCCTGCCCCATAGCATCATTCTGACCTAAAGAACGCAGGAACCTCATTTCATCTATGAATTCCTTCCGTCTGTAATCATAATTGGCGATGCGCTTTACGGGTTCGTCAAGCATGGATGAATCAGACGGGTAAATTTCCAGTTCGGTCAGTTCATTAAACTGGCTTGCAACAAGGGGTTCCAGAACGCTCATAATGCGTTTTCCATAAAGCGTGTCCGGAATCAGGGCAGCAAATTTTTTGTGATGCTGCTTAGAGGCATATTTGATGATCCTGCCAACCTGTTCTTCAGGTCTGAAGCTGAAAAGGTAGACACCATCACCGGCAACTTCCTCGTCCGTCGAGAAGCCGATCATTTTTATGCCTGCTTCCTTCGCTATGGGGTGGGCGGCTTTAATATTTTCCGAAAATAGTGGGCCGATGATAACATCCACATTTTTTGCAATAAGCTGGTTGACCGCTTCAATAGCGCCCTCCGGTGTCCCGTGGGTGTCGGTCGGGATCATCACCAGGCGTTTATCTTTTGCATCAAACAGTGCCAGTGTTGCTGCATTCAGCAGGGCCTGTCCAACCTCTGCTGTATCACCGGTTAGTGGCAGCATAATACCAATGTTGATTTTCAGACGTGCCGGCCGATTATCCTCTTCAGCGAAATAGTCATCATCATCTGCAACAATGATACTTTGCGGTGGCGCATGTTCGATATCCCCATCAGGCGCAGGTGGCGCACTAAGGGAAACCGGGGAGGACCCTTCATCAGGGCCACAGGCAGTAATAATCACAGAAGTTATAATTATAATAACAAAATTTGCGAGTTTTCTAAGTGACAATTGCCAACCTTCTAATTTCATTGCAATTTCAATAATTCATTAGTTATACCAAAGGAATTCAGTTAGGCTAGTGTTGAATTATGGCAATGGTGTGGAATTCACATAAAAATGGATAAAAAAAGAAAAAATACATTTAGTGGCGGCCTTTATATTACAGCGACACCCATTGGAAATCTTGGTGATATTACCAACCGGGCACTTGATCTTATGAATGCGGCAGATATTATTGCCTGCGAAGATAAAAGAGTAAGCGGAAAACTTTTATCCTATTATGATATTAAAAAACCATTGGTATCCTATCACGATCATAATGCCACGAGCGTACTGCCACGACTGATCGAGGACTTAAAATCCGGTAAGATTGTCGCCCTGATCAGTGATGCAGGAACGCCGCTGATATCCGATCCCGGTTATAAGCTGGTGAATGAGTGCCGCAAAGAAGGCATTATGGTGACTAGCCTTCCAGGTGCGAGTGCAGTTTTATGTGCGCTGACCATTTCCGGAATGGCAAGCGACAATTTTCTTTTTTGCGGCTTTCTTCCTTCAAAAACAGTGGCAAGGCAAAAGGAAATTGAGAAATTTTCATCCGTTCCAACCACGCTTGTTTATTATGAATCGCCCAAAAGGCTTCTGGATTCACTCAAAGATTTAAGAACCGTTCTTGGTAATCGCCCGGCAGCCGTATGCCGGGAACTGACAAAATTATATGAAGAAGTTCAAAAAGGCGATCTTGATCATCTTATTGAACATTTTGAAGCACGGCAGACGCCAAAGGGGGAAATTGTCATTATTATCGGACAGCCCGCAAAAAATGATCAGCCGGTTGATGATCTTGATGCCGCTCTTAGAAGTGCCCTGAAAACACTTTCTGTGAAAGAAGCGGTGGCAGCGGTTACTTATATGAGTGGAAGAAAACGTAAAGAGGTCTATAAACGTGCGTTAGAGCTATCAGATAATGGCTAAGCAGTCGAAAAAGAAAGCATACAAGTTGGGGCATTATGCTGAGTTTTTTGCGACCCTGATATTAAGATTAAAAGGCTATTCTATAGTTGCCCGGCGTTATAAAACAAAGGTCGGTGAAATTGATATTATTGCGCGAAAAGGCGCACTGACAATATTCTGTGAAGTTAAAGCGCGGGATGATTATTCAAAAGCAGCATACTCCCTTTCACAAAAACAAATAAATCGTATCAACAGGGCAGCAGAATACTATATGGCGCACTTGAAAAGTGGACCTGATCACAATAATTTTGAGAATAACTTATACAGATGTGATATGATTCTGATCATCCCCTGGAGGTGGCCTGTTCATATTAAAAATGCGTGGTAGGAATGATCCCGACTTTAGATAAGCAAATTGAATTTTTACGAAATGTCGGGAACATCCCGGAAGATGAAATTGAGCTGGCGGAAACGGCACTGATGCTTGCCAGTCTCGACCGTCCGGGTGTTTCTTTACAAAAATACCGGCACCATCTTGAGATATTAAAACTTGATATGGAAAATGAAGGCCATGCTGCCAAAACGGCAGAGGAGAGAGCAGCGGCCCTCAGTCAGGTGATGTGGGGACGCCATGAATATAAGGGGGATGATGAATTTTATGATGATTTGCAGAATGCGAACCTTATGTCGGTTATTGACAGACGCAGGGGATTACCAATCAGTCTGGGGATTTTATATATTCATGCGGCGCACTCGCAAGGCTGGAATGCCGAAGGTGTCAATTTTCCTGCACATTTTCTTATTCGTATTTATGGTGAAAATGATCAGGTTATTATTGATCCGTTTCATAAAGGAAAAATACTGGATGCCAAGGATTTAAGGGAACTTGTCGACACAATTTCCGGTGGAAGTCAGCAGCTGGAACATTGGCATCATGCGCGCCTTGGCAAAAGGGCAATTCTGGTCAGGCTCCTTAATAATATTAAAATCCGTTGCCTTAATGTCAGTGATTTTGATCTGGCAATGAATGCATTAAAAAGGATCGCTTATATTGATCCCGGGAAAATCATACATAAATATGAACTTGGCATGCTTCAGATCCATACCAGAAGCGTTGAGGAAGGAAAGAAAAACTTACTTGATTGTTTGGATTTTATGGACGAAAACATGGATAGCAATGATGAGGAAATGAGAAAACAGATTCTCAGAACATTAAAAGAAATGCGGGCCTATAATAAACCGAACGTCTTCGAACTTATTAAAGGTGATATAGATAAAGGTGAATAATAAATGAGCTTAAATGTGGCACTGCAGATGGACCCTGTGGAAACAATTAATATAAACGGGGATAGTACATTTGCGCTGGGGCTTGAGGCACAAAAGCGTGGTCATAAGCTCTTCCATTATCTTGTAGAGGATATGTCCTATATTAAGGACAGAGTGAAGGCACACGCCAAACCGCTCACTTTCAGGCGGGAGCTAGGACATCACTATACTGTCGGTGAGAAAGAACAAATTGATCTTGGTTCTGATATTGATGTGATTTTAATGAGGCAGGATCCGCCCTTTGATATGGGCTATATCACAGCAACACATATTTTAGAACATATTCATCCAAAAACGCTGGTTGTAAATGATCCGGCGTCGGTTAGAAATGCCCCTGAAAAAATATTTTTAACCCGTTATCCGGGACTGATGCCACCAACGCTGATTACCAGAAATAAGGACGATGTTAAGGCTTTTAGGAAAGAATTTGGCGATATTATTATAAAGCCGTTATATGGCAATGGCGGCGCCGGAGTATTCCGGATTGCAGCAGGTGATCAGAATATGGGCAGCCTTATTGAAATGTTTCAGGAATTTTATGTCGAACCTTTTATCGTACAGAAATATTTACCTGAGGTCAGAAAAGGCGATAAAAGGATTATCCTTGTTGACGGCGTTGCTGTTGGTGCCATTAACAGGGTGCCCAGCGATGATGAGGTCAGATCAAACATGCATGTGGGTGGGGATGCGCGAAAAACGGAGCTCACCGCCCGTGAAAATGAAATTTGCGAAGCCATTGGTCCGGAACTTAAAAGGCAGGGACAGATTTTTGTTGGTATAGATGTTATTGGCGACTATTTAACGGAAATCAATGTAACATCCCCAACCGGCATTCAGGAAATTCAACGTTTTGACGGCACTGATATAGCCGCATTAATCTGGGATGCGATTGAGCAGAAAATTTGATTTTCTTTTGAAGCAGGAATAAAAAAAGCCCCATCAGAAATGACGGGGCTTTTTTTTTATATTGAAATAATCAACGTTCCCGGAATGAGGTGCTGACGGCATTTCTGATTGGTCTCATCAGATAGGCCAGAAGCGATTTTTCACCGGTTTTGATATCGGCAACGAGTGTCATACCAGGGGTTAGACGATTGGCAGACGGATCAGAACCAACATAATTCTGCGGCAGGTCAATATAACCTTTGAAATAGGCATTGCCATTTTCATCGACAAAGGATGAGGCAGACACATTTGTCAGCTTTGTTGAAAGACCGCCATAAAGAGAATAATTATAGGTATCGACTTTGAGAAGGACTTCACTGCCAATTTTCACATGACCGACATCACGCGGTGAAATGCGAACCTCAGCGGTAAGATTATCCCCATTCGGGACGATCTGGGCAACCATATCCCCAGGGGGAATAACACTGGCATAGGCACGGTATTTTAAACCCTTAACAACACCATCAACGGGGGAGGTGATGGCAAGTCGGGCCACTTTATCATTTAGTCTTTTTAGTTCAGATTGCAGCTGTGTGCTTTCTTCAACCATCTGGCCAAGCTGATCAAGTGCATCCGAATTCAGTCTTTCGCGAAGCTGAACAAGATTTCCTTCGGCTTCGTTAATATTAGCGATAAGACCTGTTTTTTGTTCAACGGTTGTATCGTAAATGCTTTTGGCGCCATTATATTCCCGCTGAATTTCAAGCAGGCGAATTTTTGATCCCAGTCCTTTTTCAGTCAGTTCTTCACGAATTTTGAGCTGTTCACCGACAATATTCATGGCTTCAAGCTGGGATTTTTCCTGTTGCTCAAGAACAGAAAGCTGGTTTCTGGAATTGTCAATTTTGGACAAATAAACACTTTCCTGCGCTTTTCTTGTCTGTTTCTGCTGATTTAGGATTTTTTCCTGGTCCAGCGCGATGACAGGATATTCATCTTCATAATCGGAAAAGTCGGCCTTTTCCCCAAGAGCAAAATCACGCAGGCGGCGCATCTGCATATCCAAAGACACATAACGGGCTCTTACCCTGTCCAGCTCGGAAAGTGTTGAGGTCGCTTCAAGCTGAATTAGCGGCTGTCCTTTTTTAACAACATCACCGTCTTTGACAAGAACAGCTTCGACAATCCCGCCTTCAAGATGCTGGACAGGCTGTACGGATGTGGAAGGAACAATTTCCCCCTGAGCGACACTGGTTTCGTTCAATGTTGCAAATATAGATCCGACAATCAGCAATAGAATAATTGACGCAATAATTCTTATGGTGCTGATGGATGATTTTGGTGGTCCGGATTCCTCAAGCAAAGTCGCGCGCGAAAGAAACTTGGCATAATATTGGGTCGGTTTCTTTGTGTCGACAAGTAATGAAGCCAGTTTTTTCCTTTCAGAACTAACGGCCAGGGCTTTTGCATTTTTTCCATCAATTGTTGGATTTACATTTTCGTCAGTCATTATGCTCTATTTCCGTTTTCAACTTGCTTTGTTTTTGGGGCCTGCTCTGGATATAAATCTTCAGGCGTGCCTAAATTGACAACCATGCCATTTTCCAGCGAAAGGACCTTGTCACAAAGTTTAATATGGCTGGGACGGTGCGAGATCATAATAATGGTACACGTCCCCTTTAATTTTTTCAGTGAATCGATAAATGCTTTATCTGCTTCAAAATCAAGCGTTTGTCCTGGTTCATCCAGTAATATAATTGGTGCTTTTTTAAGAAATGCCCTGGCCAGTGATAATCGTTGTTTAAAACCGGACGGCATGCTGTAAATGGATTGATCACCAATTCTGGTTTCAAATCTTTCCGGGAGCAGTTCAATATCCGGCATCAGGTTCGCCAGTTCACAGGCTTCAAAAAGTTCTTCATCCGAAGCCGTTGGGTTTGAAAGGCGAAGATTCTGAGCAATCGTACCATGGAAGAAGCGTGACTCCTGTGGCACATAGGCAATATTTTGCCTTAATGTAATTGGGTTAATCTGCCGGATATCCATACCATCAATAATAACTTGGCCGGCCTGGTTCTGATACATGGCGAGAATAATTTTCAGGATCGTTGATTTACCGGAGGCATTGGGGCCAACAATTGCCAGCATATCATGCGGAAGCACTTCGAAACTGGTGCCAAGAAGCGCAGGTTCGCTGCCCTGACGATAACGGAAGCTGACGCGGTCAAAAAGAATGTGACCGGAAAATTCGCGTTGGCTGATATTATCCGGGCTTGGGTTGGCCTCAGTTTTAAGCTTCATCAGCGCGTTAATCTGTTTAACGCTGTTCAGTGTATATTCAAGTCTTGTGAGCGTCAGAAACAGATTTTGAAGTGGTGAAAGAACACGCCAGATCAAAGCCATTGTCGCGATCATAGCACCGACCGACATCTCACCATCAATTACTTTGATGACACCAAAGCCAATGGTTGCCACCCCTGAGCCAAGCATGATTGCCTGGGCAAGATTTTGCAGCAAGAATGACAGCTGGGATGACTGAAACTGGGCATATGCAGTATCTGCGGAAAGGTTTCTGTAACGCTCAATCCATGCGTCTTCTGATGCAGTTTGTTTTATTGTGCGAAGATTTGTCAAAGTTTCAACGAGAAAACCATGCCTGTGAGCACGTGCCCTTGTTGATTTGCTAACCCTTCTTTTTGTTGCGGGGATCATGATTGCAGCAATTATAAAGAATAAAAGCATCATCACGACAGGGATCAGGGCCAGCCATCCGGCAAGAGCGGCAATGACAGCAATAAACATAAAGACAAATGGCAGTTCAAGCACCACATTTATGAGTGTGCTTGAAAATAGTCCTTTTATGACATCAAATTCTTTCAGTCGGGAGACCTGGGTGCCAATAGGCGCAGATTCAGTCATAATTGATGGAAGACCAAGCAGTTTCTCAAACGTCGCGGTGGCCACAATATTTTCAACCCTTGCCCCGATATAGGCGACAAATTTAGACCTGTGCAGACGAATAACAATTTCACATAAAATGGCGAAACTGATGCCAAGGACAAGATAAAACAGGGTTTTTCCTGATTGAGACGGGATAACCTGATCATAAACGGCCATAATAAATAGCGGGACGAGCAGGGCAAAAACATTCAGAAGAAACGTCATCCACAGAAGTTCTTTTATCTCTTTCTTAAATCTTAAGAACAGATCGCCAATCCAATTTTCCGGCGGGATTTCTTCTTTTTCCTTGTTGGTTTGACTTGCATATTTGGTGGAAAGGAAATAGGCATTGCCTGTCATTTCCCCTTCATCGAGATAGACTTCCGACTTGAGCTCACTGTCAAAAACCTTTATTCCATTATCATCTTTTGATAAGAGTACATATGGCTTGCCATCCATGTTAGTGAAAAGGCAGGGAAAAAGCCTTGGATCAACTGTATCAAGATCAACATCTTCAACGGGCTCTGTTTTATAATGCAGATTTGCCAGCGTGTTTCTGAATTCTGTTAAGGTTAGTGTGTCGGCAAAATGCGGAAGTGCTTCAAACAGGTAGCGTATCTGTCCACGCCAGCCGAGGGCTTGTAGAAGCGGAAGCATACAGGCAGCAAATGATGATGTTGCAGTGAATGACCCTATCTTTCCGCTGTTTAATGCCTGCTCGAACTGATCAGCTTTGGCAATTATCAATCGATTTCCGGATTTAGCCATTTGTCAGCTCCCCCACAGATTTCGGTGATTTGATTTCGGTCAGCTCGCCATTTTTCAAATCATAATGTCTGTCTGCCAGTTTAAGCAATGACGGACGGAAACTGACAAGAACTATGGTGCATTTTCCTTTTAATTTTTCCAGTAATTCCTTCAAGTCTTCATCAGAACTACTATCAAGGCCGGAGTTTGCCTCATCAAACAGAATAACGTCAGGATTTGAAGCCAGTGCCCTGACAATAGCAATTCTTTGCACTATACCAGCGGGCAATTCATTTTGGGACGCGTCGCCCACCATCGTTTCAAAACCTTCGGGCATGCGCACCAGAATTTGGCCAAGGTCCATTTGTTCAGCGGCTTTCATGACGGCATCAATTTTATCGTCTCCCTGAAACATTGTCAGATTGTCAAGTATGGTGCCCTGAAATAAGACCGGTTGGCTTGGCAGGTATGCCATTCTTTTCCTTAGACTGTTTGTGCTGTATTTTTCCGGGTTTTCACCGTTGATCAGCAATTCACCACTGGTTGGTTCAAGGCCGCCCATAAGTGACCAAAGTAATGTTGATTTACCGCTACTATTGCCGCCACGAATACCAATAATATCGCCATGATCAAGTTTCAGATTTATATTCTTAAGTGCAAATTCATTATTATTATTATATTTGAAGCAGAAATTTTTGAGTTCAACTGTCCTGACAGCTCCCAGTTCTTTGGTCTCTTTAGTGCGTTCCTGACCAATATTATTAACAAGAGTGAGCTTTTCATGCGCAATCTGAATGTGTTGATATCTGGTCCAGATGCCCAGCGCCCGAAGCAACGGCTGAACGGTACGACCGGATAGCAAAATACTTGCGGCCAGAATACCTAAGGTGATTTGATTATCTATCACAAGAAGACTGCCGATTGCGGCAACAGCCACCATTGTTATCTGTGAGAAAATAGTGCCGATACCCTGGGCAAGACTGTTAAGATAAATTACATTATAGCTGGATTTGGAACAGTTCTCCATCAGCTTCTCATAACGACGACCCATGAGATTTTCCATGGCCATGCTTTTGACGGAGTGAACACCCCGCAAAACTTCAATGATAAAGCTGTATTTACGATCTTCCCAAAGGGCATCTTCTTCAATCGCTTCGCGCAGTTCTACGCCGAGCTTGAAAGCAACCGATCCCAAAATGGCAAGGAGTAAAACGGGAACAACAAGCAGCCATCCTCCTATATATCCTAAAATTGCCAGGAAAAGGACCACAAAAGGTAGGTCCATAATGGCAAGACTGGCCTGGGTTCCGTAAAAGTCCCGAATAGAGTCAATAGCGCTTAGTCTGTCCAGCTGTTCGCCTGATGGCACGGATTCGAGTTCAACCAAATTACCGCGCAGGATGCTTTTCATAGCTCCCAGACCGGTTTCATGCTCATATTGAGCGCCGATCCACCCTACAAGATAGGACCTCGCTGAGCGAAGCAACACATCGAGAATAAGTATAACAACAAGACCAATAATCAGCATGCTGAGTGTGTTTAATGCCTTATTCGGTATAAGGCGGTCATAAACCTGTAAAAGCACCATTGGTAGAGCCAGCGACATAATATTAATCACAGCTGATGCCAGTATGATATCTTTTCGAAATACTGGTTTAAGGCCTTCTTTTATCTGCTCAACATTATCTTTTGAGAATTTATTATTACTCTGAATCATAAAGCATTTCTTTTATTTGTTTTCTCAATTATATTAACCATAAAAATTAACCATAACCAGTTATATATTGTTCCGTTGACGTTTGTAACTGTTTATTTGAATTGATTATTAAATTTATTTGGTTTGAAATTTTAATAAGCGAATATTTATTATTCGTTAAAAAATGAATTTTATCTAAAAATCATAATAATTAAAGGGT
>JAGREE010000028.1 GCA_020446675.1 Alphaproteobacteria bacterium
TGCCATCGTCTAAGTGAAGATAGTCGTAGACTTCAGTAGGGCCGTCTTTTGGATCTTTGTAAAAATAGTCTTCATATTCAACAATGGACTCGTGCATGCGCGGGGAAACGGCGAAGCCTTCTGTCGAATGACGAAGGGCAGGGGCGAACAGTTCCTTCCAGGTCAGCTTGCCATGTTCCTGATGGGCCATGTTTAGCACGGCGACAGCCCCCGGCGCACCGATGGACAGACCGCTGTTTTTGGCTTGGGGGAAGGATAATTTCTTTCCGTCCTTGTCAAAGAACAGTTCTTTAGTGGCACCCAAAGGGGCCTTTTCCCGACCATTATAAAAATCAATTTTCTTGGTTTTGGCATCATAATAAACCATGAAGCCGCCGCCACCGAGGCCGGAGCTTTGTGGTTCAACCAAACCCAGGGTTGCTTCAACCGCAACAGCGGCATCAACGGCGTTACCACCCGCCCTTAAAATTTCAAGACCCGCTTCTGTGGCGACCGGATTGGCGGTAACAACAATCCCGACCGCCTTCGGTTGGGCGGATGTCTGTTCACTGGCGGAATTATTGTTGCTGCCCGTGTCATTTTGTGAGCAGCTGACAATGATAAATGTGAAAAGTAAAAAGAGTTTTTTTGAAAATTGCATAATTTGTTCTCCCTGAATTTATTCATTAAACAGCGATTTAAGGATTCGGTCAATAATTGTGGCCATAATAATAGCACCACTGGTATAAAAGCCCGGCCCCCACAGCAGCATAGACGCCAGATGAATATTTTTTGACCCCGTAAGCCGAAAATTACCCATATCAACATCCGCCCCCGGCATTTCGGTGCCGCCGCATATGTAGGGCGAGATCAGCCCATGCCCGGCCATATTTTTAATGAGGGTCGGTTGGGTGTCGCTTTTAATATTACGGTCAACACTGCCGGTGGTATTGACCAGAATTTTTGCGCTTTCAATCCCAAAATCATGGACAATATGGTAGGCATCATCGGCTTTATCGTAGTGGACGGATTTTACACCTTTTATCACCTTAAGCCGTCCGGCCCGGTGCAGGGCAAGCAGACGTTCGGCCGTTAATATCGGGCAGGATGCTTCGTAAGTCAGTGTTGCCGTTTCATAACTTTTTCGAAATCTTTTTTCCTCATCGGCACTGACCAAACGTGCGGAAAATATATCCCAAAGTTCAAGCCCGGCATCGCCGAATATATCCACCAGAATATTTCTTGCGCTGCCGCTGATGGCTGTTTCCAGATCCTTGGTCAGAATTTCTGCGGCCCGTTTGTCGACGTCTTCGGCGCACATGCATCCTTCATAAGGATCAAGAATTTCCGACCACGGCGTATCACCACCATTCAGATCACAATCTTTTTTGATGGCTGTCACAATATCCTCAAGCTTAAGACCGGATTGCGGTTTAATGGATGATAAATAGTCAACATTGAAATGTTTGCGTGTTACTGTCTTAGTCTTCCGGCTTTTCATTTTTTTAAGCCGTCCGCTGCGGGAACAAAGCACAATATGCCTTTTATTAGGGCCGGGAACAAATTCAAGAATACCGTCCGCGTTTCGTTCAAAACGGCACCCGGTTTTTTCGGAATAAAACCGTCCGACAACGTCAAATGCACTTAACGACGCACCAAGAATAGTGATCACCCCTTCCATAGGAATTTTATCCAATGACGGTTCATTCAGATGATCTGGAAAATAAAGCGCACTGGACCCGGCGGGCGGACTTTCATAATTGTCCCTGCCTGGGCAATGGCCGGTGGTCATGATAACTTTGTCCACCAGTATGTTTCCGTCCTGCCAATGGATGCTGACTTTATCATCGGCCGTTTCTGAAATATCGGTGACTTCTGAAGAAATCAGATTGACTTTAATATTCTTGATGGCGGCATTGGTCAGGGTTGATCTGAAAACATCTTCAAGAAAATAGCCGTAATAACGCCGTGATATATTGCCGCGATCCTCAATTTCCGGCAGGGAAACACCATCCGGTAGCGATGGGTTTGAGCGCAGCCAATTGATGAAGGCACGTCTGTTATCCGGTGTAAGGCATAAGGTATCATTGGTATTATTCAGAAGATAATCAGCACATTCATCGCTTTTATAGGGTAATCCGGGCCCGTAAATGCCACTGGCTTCAAAAATGGTGATTTCCTCTACCGGATATTTATTCACCAACTGATAAAAAGCACTGGTGCCGGTAAATCCACAGCCGATCAGTGCAATATGCTTTGGGCTATTCATTCTTCTGGCCCTTCTATCAGCACTTCAGTCGTTTCCTTCATGGTTTCCAGAACAATCATTGATTCTGTACTTGTCACGGCGGGTAGTTTTTTAACCCGGTCATGAAGAAATCTTTGTAGCGCACCGGTATCGGCGACGCGGACTTTTACCATATAGGAATGGGCACCGCTGATATGGTGGATTTCCTGTATTTCCGGGAACGTGGCGAGCTTTTTGACGGCTTCATCCTCCCCATCATAACGCATATCAACCAGGATCAGGGCGCAAAGCTTTGCGCCAACTTTTATGGAATCCAATACGCCACGCCATTCTTTGATAATACCAGACGAAGAAAGCCGCCGCACCCTTTCATTTGCGGTGGATACGGAAACGCCAACGGCATCGGCAATTTCCGCGCTTGAGGCACGGCCATCTTTCTGTATGATTTTGGCTATTTTACGATCAATTGCATCCATATCAATAATAATTCCTGAATAATTATAATATATCAGGAAAAATAATGGAATTAATGCTAAATATCAAGAAAATATTTTATAAAACTATCGCGGCACCGGTTAAAGACGCTTTTTCAGACATAACAATATGAACAGGGATTTTTTTTACATAGCTGTTCATTGGCCCTTTGTCAGTAAAGAGTTCGATAAATCTTTCCCTGTCAATCAGATCGGCAATATGGGGAATTATGCCTCCACCAATATAAATTCCACCCCGGCTTCCCTGGGCGAGGGCGATGTCACCTGCAACACTTGCCAATATATCCAGAAATAAATTCACGGTTTTTACCGATATTTCACAACTGCCATTCCTTGCTTCTTTGGTAATTTCGTGGGCGGCAATGTTATTTTTTTCCTTATGGTTCAGAAATTCATATATGCGGATAAGTCCTGGACCGGACAGGAACGTTTCAATGGAAATATGATTAACTTTACCGGCAAAAAAATTGAGCAGCTCTTGTTCGGCCTTTGATTTTGGGGCAAAGGACATATGACCAATTTCTGTTGAAATGGTCCGGACTTCAGTGCCTTGCCGGATTCCAATAGCGGCACCAAGACCTGAACCAACACCAAATGCGCTGAACGGTGCACCAGAAAGGCCTTCTCCAAAGGGAGTAATGGTTTCAAGTTCTCCAGCGTCAAGCCCGGGAATTGCCCTGACCAGTGCTTCATAGTCGTTAAGCAGGGTTACCTGGTCAAAATTAAATTTTTTCTCTATGTCCCGGGCATTTATGTCCCAGTTAAAATGCCATAGATTTCCATAGTCCGCAGTCATTTCACCAGCAATGGCAAAGCGCGCTATTTTGGGGATGTCACAGTTCAGGCTTTTTAAATATGCGGACAGAAGCTCATTGAAATTATTATAATCGTTACAAGGAAATATACCGATTTCCTTTAGCTTAATATTTTCCGTACTTTCCGGCGCATTCGAAAGTTCCGCAATGGCGAAACGGCCGTTGGTTCCACCGATATCGGAAACGATCATACTATTGATCATTGATAGTCCCTTATTACTCAATTGCCTATTTAACTTTATTATGGGATAACAGAATAAAAAAGAATAGGGAAAATATGCTGGCAGTAATTTCATTTATAGGCTTTACCGGCCTGGTGGCGCTTATTTCTTATCTTAAAACCAGAAATGACGTTATGGCGACCTCGGATGATTACTTTCTTGGCGGGCGAAGTCTGACCGCCTGGGTGATTGCCGGATCGCTGATCCTGACCAATCTGTCCACAGAGCATTTAATTGGCTTAAACGCCGATGCATTCGCCCACACGGTCGCGGTAATGGCGTGGGAAACGACGGCAGCACTGGCCATGGTGTTGACGGCTCTTTATTTCCTGCCAAAATATTTAAAACGCGGTCTGACCACAATTCCGGAATATCTTTCGCTCAGATATGATCAAAATACGCGGGTTATTGCCACCATTCTGTTTCTTTTTTCTTATGTTGTGGCCATTTTGCCCGTGGTGCTGCTTTTTGGTGCGGCGGGACTAGAAAGTCTGTTTGATGTGTCCGGTGTGCTTGGTGTGAGCAAATCATCAGCTGTCTGGATTATGGTCTGGGCGATTGGGACACTCGGCTCGCTCTATGCCATTTTTGGCGGGCTAAAGGCCGTTGCCATTTCCGACACCATAAATGGTATCGGCTTTCTGGCGGTGGGTTTGATCGTACCGGCACTTGCGCTTTCCTATGTCGGGGACGGAAATATATTTAAAGGCCTGGAAACGGTTTATCAAAGCGCGCCGGAAAAATTTGATATTACCGGTGATGAGCCGGGTTCTTTTTTACCATTCGGGGTTCTTTTTACGGGTATGATCGTCAATCAGATCTTTTTCTGGTGTACGAACCAGTCCATCATTCAACGCGCCCTTGGCGCCAAAAGCCTGGCTGAAGGACAAAAGGGGGTTTTGATCGCGGCCTGTTTTAAACTGCTTGGTCCAATTGCAATCGTTCTTCCTGGTATTATAGCCTATTATCTTTTTAAGGATCAAATAGGACCGGGGCAATCCATGTTGGCCTATCCGATGCTGGTTAAGGAAATTCTGCCAGCGCCTATGGTCGGTTTTTTTGCCGCAGTGATGGTGGGTGCAGTGCTCAGTACCTTTAACAGTGTATTGAACAGTTCAGCCACTCTTTTTAGCCAGGGTATTTATCATATTTTTGTGAACAAGCAAGCAACCGGCCGTCAGATGGTCTGGTCTGGTCGCGTCTGCAGTATTCTGCTGGCAATAATTGCCATGATCGCTGCGCCGCTTATTGATACAAGTGGCAGTCTTTATAACTATCTGCAAAAAATCAATGCGACTTTTTTTGGACCTATGCTTGCTGTGATTTTACTTGGACTTCTAACAAAACATGTGACAGCACGTTCGGCAAAAGTTGGGATGATTTTCGGCCCGGTCCTGTTTTATCTGCTGACGGGGACCTTTGATGAACCTGTGCAGAATTTTGTCAAAAATCTGTTTGGGACTGAGGATAACATTCACTTCCTTCATTTCCTGGCGTTGGTTTTTATTCTGACTTCAGTATTAATGCTGATCATCAGTAAACTTAAACCGGAAGTCACGAAAGAACATATCAGTGATGTAAGCATCGTTGATTTGACGCCCTGGAAATATGTCAAACCGGCAAGCCTGATAATTTCTTTTCTGGTTATTGCTATCTATGTTTTATTGGCACGATAGAGGACTTAAATAAAATAATTGTGATTGCATAGTCACGCTTATTTGAATTTTTCCCGATTTTATATTAGACTATGTTCCAATGTTTGGGAATTATGCACCATTTCAGTAAAAAGAAATGTGCGTAAAGATTGGTATTGTAAGGAATAAGTTATGAGTATTTTCAGGTCTTCCCGTTTAATTATCAGCAAAATTGCACTGGTTTTTTTATGCTTTGCGGCGTCTTATGTCCAGGCGTTCGCGATAAATAATAAAAATACCTGTGAAAGCGAAAGCGCGATTATCACTTCTGAGTATGATGGTGGTGGTATGAGCCAGTGCAGTTCAATTATTCCCACAATCTTCAGGCTAGTTATAGCACCTGAAGATGAAAATGCCGAGCAAAGACCACCTTGGTATTCATTTAAAGTCACCAATAAAGATAAGGAAATGTTGATTGTTGATGTCAATTATATCAAAGGCTCGCACCAGTTTGATCCGAAGATCAGCACGGACGGTGTAAACTGGTCAAGATTATCAAAGGATAGTTTTAATGTAAGTGATAACGGACATCGTTTTCAAATGTTTCTGCCGGCAATGGATAAACCATTTTATATTTCTGCCCAGCCTATTTTAGATGGTGCCCAATATGACCGATGGATGGACAGCCTTGTTGCAAGGGGTGCGGTGACAAAAAGTTCGATCGGCACGTCAGCACAGGGAAGACCTATTTATAAAATTCAGAGCGACAGTGATCTTAATACAGGAAAATATCTATTTCTCATCGGTCGTCAGCATCCGGCTGAAGTAACGGGTGCATATGCCATGCAGTCTTTTGTTGAAACCATTTATTCGGATACGCCCCTGGCGCGGGAATTTCGTAAACAATATGGTGTTATTTCGATCCCACTGGTTAATCCGGATGGTGTCGCGCTCGGCTATTGGCGTAATGCCACTGGAAAGTTGGATACAAACTGGGATTGGGGACAGTTTGGTCAGAAAGAAACCAGGGTTATTTCAGAAGAGCTGAAAAAATTCAAAACCAGGGGAACTCTTGATCTGTTCATTGATTTTCATGGTACTTATGATAATGAATTATACACACAATTTGGAAAAATGGGCGAATGGCCAAGCAGCTTTACCAAAAAATGGACAAGTGCGGTAAAAGCCCGATTGCCGAATTATTATTATAATCATAAAAAATTCAGTTTCACAGAAAGACATCCCGGCTCAACGGAGGGCGGTTCTGCCAATCAGTATGTTTATAATCTTCTGGGCACTACGACAATTATTTATGAAGAAGGTGAAAACACACCAAAAGCTGTCGTTGAACAAAAAGGTCAGGTCGTTGCGGAAGAAATTATGAGAGTTTTGCTGACATCCGGAACCAATTAATTCTGTTGGCCTAACTGTTTCTGCGCCACCGAATAAACATATGCATATTGACTATTTGCAGGATCATTAGTGGATGCTTTTTTTAAATAGGGAAGGGCATCATAAGATTTTCCGGTTCTGATCAGATAAAGACCTTTTGAAAAATTAAGTGCGGCATCCTCGGGTAGATTGTTTAGCCCCATTTCAATAGTTTCAATGGTTTTGGCTTCATCGCCCAAGGAACGGTACCGATCAGCCAGATTAACGTAAGCGGCCGGGAAATAGGGGTCAATTTCCATGGCTTTCATATATTCTTTTACTTCGCTCTCTAGGTCATTTTGCCCGCCGTAAAAAAGACCCAGATTAAAATGACCTTCGCCACGCCAGGACACCTGTTTTTCTGCGGTTATAAATTCTTCCTTGGCTTTTTCATAAATTTCTTTTTCTTCAGTGGGGAGGGTAGAGCTATTGAGATCGGAAAGGGCACGAACGGCTTCAACGCGAATTACTTTTAATGGGTCATGCAGAAGCGGCAGCAATAAAGAGGTCCGCTCAGATAGGGGAATAAATTTTGATGCTTTAACCGCACCAAGCCGGATTAGCGGTTCATCAGCGCTAACCGCTGATCGGATGACATTATAACTATTCTCATCCGGATATCGGATAAGCAGTTCATATCCGCTGCCCCGGATGATTGGCGGAATATCCTGATCAGCGATCATCGCCTTTAACATTTGCTCGGAATTTGGGCTATTCTGATAAACGGCACTAAATATTTCCCCGTAATGCGGGGACGGATTTTTTTCTGTCCATGATTTGATCTCATTTGCGGCCCAGTCGGCGTCCCGATCATTGTGACAGCTGGTGCAGGCATCAGGGGCACCAGTTATGTGATTTAAATCTGGTCTGGGGACGCGAAAGCTGTGATCCCGGCGGGCATCAACCCCCATATATGTCCGTTCCGGCATATGGCAATTCACACAAAGACCCTCGGCTGATCCCGTTTCATGTTTATGATGGTCGGTCGTGTCGAAATGGTCTGCCTGGTGACATGTGGTGCACATGTCATTACCATCAGCTTTCATTTTTAAGCTGTGGGGATTATGACAGTCGCTGCAGATAACGCCTGCCGCAAACATTTTGCTCTGCAGAAAAGACCCCCAGACATAATCCTCGTCCCGTACCTGACCGTCAGGGAAATATTCCGGCATTAAAATGGGGGTTGGAGAAAAACTATCAAGATAACGGTCAGCGGGTGAAAAACCATCAGTCAGTGGCGAGCGCCGAGAATGGCAGGCGGCACAGACCTCTATTTGGTGCTGATCCCTTTTATCGCCGACCCAGCTGGCCGTATGGGCGTCATCAACCAGTTGCCATTCACCATCCGTTTTACTGGTCATAATATCATTATCCGGCGTGTGGCAGGATTGGCAGTCCACACTGATTTTATCGAAATGGGTATTGAATGTGTTATTTTCAGGAACATACCCTCGTTTTAAACCGCTGGAATGACAATCGGCACACATGCCGTTCCAGTTCTGCATCGGCTGTTTCCAGTGCAGGCGATCATTTGCCGGAATAGGCTCATCACCATAAATATGAAACCATCGCTGTCCGCCGTGGTCAGCAGGGCGACTGTCCCATGAAAGGGGAAGAGTCTGATATTTACCGTCCTCCATTTTAACCAGATATTGCTGTAACGGATAAGTCCCGAATGTATAGTCGATTTTATGGTCTTCCCCGTCTATATGAACCCAATAGTCATTGTCCTTTTTATAAAACCTGCTTTCCTGACCGTTGATTGTGACGGGTAGATTTTCAAATTTGCCAAGGACTGATTTGTCATTGGCTATTGCCATGGCCTTCTGATGGTCAGACCCATTCCAGCTTTTCCATTCCATAAAATGACAGGTCCGGCAATTTTTATCAGCCGGGTGAGCTGCATTTGCGTTGATGTGAATAGTAAGCATTTCTGCCGAAAAAATAGCAAATAAAAGAAGTTTTAATATTAAATTCCGCTTATTTTTCATTTTGATTTTGACAAAAATTTGGAATGTCCAATTTCCTCCCTACAGTCATAAAAAGTTTATTTTGATCTAATTTGCTCTTAGTAAAAAGGCCCACTTCTCATATATATTCTATAAACTTTATCAGTTTCAGTACTTCTTTTTACATTAATAACTATTGTACTCTCAGCTTTTTTAAAATATGAACTGTACAAAATTTGAAATTCTCTGCTGCTATCTTTGTTAGTAATTAAATCAATAGATTCAGGTATGTAATTATTATATTTTCGCATGTCGGGATTGCTAAAATTAACTGATTCATCGATAATAATCTCGTATTTATTTTTATCTAATTTACTCAACTTATTGTCGATAAAATTCAAAAGTGGAATTTTGGCAATTTTTACAATATCTTCTAATGTAGCATCTTCTGTATCATGCTTTACTTCAATAAAATCTGATATATTTTCATCATTCAGTGGCTCAATATTGTCAGACATGAGACTGACATAATTCTTTGGCTCAATACTGCTTCTAGAAAAAGGAGATTCTGAATAATTTGTTGTCTTAGCCCTATATTCGTAATATGCCATTTCCCAGCCATTCAATCTGAGTAATTTATCATAAGTATTTATTGGTTTTCTTGGAAATGCATAAGCGTAATAAAGCCAATTGTCATTTTCTGGATTTTTATCATCAAACAATCTTTCCTTAAATCCATAGTAATACTCAAAACCGTCAATTTCTGAAATACCAATATCAACTTCTTTTTTAAATTGTGAAAATCCATATATAATTTCTTCTTTAGTCAAACGAAACACACCATTTTTATCTAGAATTCGTTCAACCAAAATATTTCCCGCACAAGAAACGTTTGAACTGCATAACCAAATTAATAACATTACCAGATAATGTGAAAGTAGCTTGTAAGTTAATGATTTCATTTTATTTCTTCTGTTACATTTTTTTAATTTTAATCGCTTCCGGCTTTTTACCGCCCGTTGCCCAGTTTAAAAGCTCTATCACATGGAGCACCGGGATATCGGTGCCGCTCGCTAAATGAATATTACAGCCAAGATTGCTGCTGGCAACCACATCCGCCTTTGTGGCTTCGATATTTTTAATTTTTCGCGATCTTAGCTCAGTGGCAATTTCCGGCTGGGTGATGTTATAGGTCCCGGCGGAACCGCAGCAAATATGGCTTTCTTTTATATGGGAAACTTTAAAGCCGGCTTCCTTTAACAGCAGGGCCGGAAGGTCACCGATTTTCTGACCGTGATTAAGTGAGCAGGCCGAATGATAGGCGACATGGATTGTATTTTTAATCTTCGTTTCGCCAAGGCCGATCATAGTGATCACTTCTGAAATGTCTTTGGCGAGGGTTGCGACCTTCTTCGCTTTTTCGGCATAAACCGGATCATGGCGAAACAGGTGTCCGTAATCCTTGATCGATGTGCCGCAGCCCGATGTATTGATGACAATGGCATCAAGAGGCCCCTTTTCAATTTCAGCCATCCAGCCGTCAATATAACGTTTGGCGGTCTTAATAGCATTTTCAGATTTTCCCATATGCTCATCAAGTGCCCCGCAACAGCCAACGGCAGGGGGCATCACCACGTCAACATTGTGATTGGATAAAAATTCAAGTGTCGCCAGATTGATATGTTCACCAACCGCACGCTGAACGCATCCGGCGCTTAAGCCCATCCTGTACTTTGTTTTTTCCCGGGCCTTGGTTATTTGCGGTGCCCGCTCATGACTAAGCGGGGGTCTTAGATCAAGCATGGCCCTAAGTTTATCGGGCAGGAATGATTTAAACGGGCTGATAAAACCAGATGCCCTGATCGCCAGTTTGAAGCGGTTAGGATAAGGCAATATTGTGCTCAGCATTCCCCTGAACAGTCGCTCCGTGAGCGGTCTTTTATATGTTTTTTCTATATGACTTCGCCCATGTGCCAAAAGATGGGCGTAATCAACGCCAGACGGGCACGTGGTGGTGCAGGAAAGGCAGGTCAGGCATTTATCCAGATGTTCGACCTCCACTTTCGTTGCGGGCGCATCATTTTCCAGCATTTCCTTAATCAGGTAAATGCGGCCGCGCGGGCCGTCCAGCTCATTCCCGAGCAGCAGATAAGTGGGGCAGGTCGCCATGCAAAAACCGCAGTGGACACAGTTTCTGAGTATTTTCTCTGCTTCTGCGGTTTTTGGGTCTTCCAGCTGTTTTTGGGAAAATCTGGTTTGCATAGCTAAAATCCCAATCTTCCCGGGTTCAGTATATTTTTCGGGTCAAACGCTTTTTTTATGCGTTTGCTTAAGGCATCGGTCAGCGGGTCCGGTGTTTTATTAAAGGGAAGGTCAAGCGGGCTTTCCGCATTTCTGATCAGCCAGAAAGAACCCCTTTCAATTTTTGGAATGTCCATAGTTGACATCCAGAGCAGCCCACCGGCCCAATCAAGAAAATAAAAGGCAGGGTTATGGCGATTAATGACATCGATGACATCGCTTGCCGCAACGCTTATTTTCCAAAGAGGTAGGTTTTTGGGCGGATTGAGCGGCGCAATATCCCGAATATGCCTCCACTGATCTTCACTTTCTTCTTTTTCAAGTTCAGAAACCGACCTTTTTCCGATTATTTTTATTATGGCAGCTTTTCTTTCTTCAAGTGAAGCGGTCGATCCTTCAATCCGAATGAATGTGCCTTTTGCCGGATTATGTGCAAGGCCGCTGACTTCGTAAGGACAGGCGGCAATAGCCGACATTATTGAAACAGCATCATTCACATCAAGATCATCAATTTTAAGGCTTATTTCATCCTGCGCTTTTGGGGCCAGTTTTAAAGTCATTTCTGTTATGGCACCAAGTGTTCCGTATGAGCCGCACATTAGTTTACTGACATCATAACCGCTTACATTTTTAACGACCCGTCCACCGGCCTTGAAAATCTGACCATAGCCTGAGATGCCTTGTATGCCGAGGATATAATCACGGGCACCCCCTGCCATAAAGCGTTTGGGTCCTGATAAATTGGTGCCTATTATACCGCCAATAGTGCCAAGGTTGGGAGCATTGCCTAGTAGTGGTCCCAGATCCGGTGGTTCGAACTTAAGCTCCTGATTATATTCCTTAAGAAGGTTTTTAAGGTCTTTAAGAAGAACCCCGGGTTCAAGTGTGATGACCAGTTCTTCCGGCTCGTAAAGCTTAACCCCGTTAAGTGCTTTTAGCGATAATGTCGATGCCGTATTCATAGCAGACCCAAGGGATATCAGACTTCCACCAGTTCTGATATCCAGACTTTTTCCCATGACAATATGATCGCCAATGCTTTCGCGGACCTGGTCTTCGTTGGTGGGGCAAATAAAATCAGTCATCAGAATCTTGGTATATCAGGGAAAAGTAGTTTGCCGCCATGAATATGCATTTTGCCCAGCTCTGCGCAGCGGTGAAGTTCCGGAAACATTTTTCCTGGGTTCAGGCGGTGAGCAGGGTCGAATGCACATTTTATTCTTTCCTGCTGGTTCAGGTCATCTTTTGTGAACATGGCTGGCATGAGATCGCGTTTCTCAACGCCTATACCATGCTCGCCAGTCAGTGCGCCGCCAACCTCAACGCAAAGCCTTAAAATATCGGCGCCGAATTCTTCCGCGCGCTCAAGTTCCCCCGGCACGTTGGCATCATAAAGGATTAGTGGATGCAGGTTGCCGTCCCCGGCATGGA
>JAGREE010000029.1 GCA_020446675.1 Alphaproteobacteria bacterium
ATCGGAATGGCTTAAAATAGAGCCATTTTTAATAGCTTTAGAAATGCCATTTTTATGCGGCAGAAATGTGACAAATACAGGTCATATTTACCTTTGATAGCATAAAGCCATTAATTACAACATGTTATAACATATCATTTTATATTTAGTAAAGATAGAGAGCCCGAATTAAAGAAAATTAACGTGAGTTTAACTTTTTCCATTCAAAATAGTGGAAATTCATATGAAACATTCCAAAAACAGATTCGTTTTTGAATGATTATAGTGTTTAAAGGCCATTTATATATGACGGAATATCTTAATAGTGCTGATGTGGCAAGACTGTTGGCCGAGCCAACAGCGGAAAACAGGGCAGTTGCAGCAGCGAAAGTGAGTGAGCAGTTTAAAGCAGGCAACTTAAGCGCTGAAGAAAGAAAAATTGCTGAAGAAATCTTTAAGATAATGGTAAAGGATGCCGAAGTAAGGGTCCGTGAGGCTTTGGCAGAAAGTCTTAAAAATTCAGATAGTATTTCGCATGAAATTGCAATTTCACTCGCCAATGATGTGGCTGAAGTTTCTGTGCCAATGCTTAAATTTTCGGAAGTGCTTACGGATGATGATCTGGTTGAAATAATTAAGAGCCAGGGTGCCGATGTTCAGGTTGCTGTGGCATCAAGGTCCAGTGTTTCCGCAAATCTTGCTGATCATATCGTCGAAAATAGTAAAAATGCTGGTGTTGTTGCAACATTGATGAACAATGAAGGTGCCAATCTAGACGAGGGGACTATGGATAAGGCACTTGATAAATATGGGGATGATGAAACAGTAAATATTCCTATGGCCAAACGCTCCCAGCTTCCAATAAAGGTTGCCGAGCGCCTTGTAACATTGGTTTCTGAGCAGGTAAGGGATCACCTGGTTACACATCACGAAATGTCAGCCAATACGGTCATGGATTTATTTTTTAATGCCAGAGAGCGTGCAACGGCGAACCTCATACATGATGGGGATGATGAAGTTGGATTTGCTGCTCTTGTTGATCAGCTTTATGAAAACGGTCGTCTGACAGAAACACTGATTTTCCGTGCTTTATGCCTTGGGGACGTCATTTTCTTTGAATTGGCATTGGCAAAAATTGCGGGGATTCCTATCGGGAACGCTTATCAGCTTATTCATGACCGCGGTGATCTGGGCTTAAAAGCCATCTATGAAAAATGTAAATTCTCACCGCATTTATTTCCAGTTGTTACAGTTGCGTTGGATGTAGCAAAAGAAATGGCTTCATCTGCATCTGATGATCCGCTTCGCTATAAGAGCAGAATGGTTGAGCGTATTTTAACACGCTGTGAAAAAACAGTTGATATGGAAAGCTTTGAGTATTTCATTACGCAAATAGTCGGCACGAACGCCGCCTAGTCCATGGTACCCGGTAACCATAATGCTATTGCCGGGAATAGCATCACCATTATAAGCCCTAACAGCTGGATAATTATATAGGGGACAACACCTCTATATATATCCTTCATCCGTATAGATGGCGGGGCAACCCCTTTCATGTAAAAAAGGGCAAATCCAAAGGGCGGTGTAAGAAATGATGTTTGCAGGTTAATGGCCACAAGCACAGCAAACCAGGGCAGAATTTGTGCCGGTTCGACATGTCCTCCTAAATCAAGTCCATTCAGGATCGGGCTAAAAATAGGGAGAACAATTAAGGTGATTTCAATCCAGTCAAAGAAAAAACCAAGCACAAATACAATTAACATCAGCATACTGATGACAATCCAGGGACCGCCAGTGAAATTTTCCATAAAATGAATGATAAGATCATCACCGCCCAGGGACCGGAACACATAGGAAAAGGCCGTTGCGCCAACAAAAATTCCAAATATCATGCCGGAGGTTTTGATCGTTTCATCGCACATCTGCCATAATTTCTCCAGCGTAATACGGTTTTTGGCGAGTGCAAGCATTATGGCGCCAAATGCGCCAACGCCGGCGGCTTCGGTAGGGGTTGCAAAACCTGCGAAAATTGATCCGAGCACCAGTGTGATCAGCAATACGGCAGGGATAAATCCTTTTAGGATAATGAGACCAATATGGTCCTGATTTTCGTCAATTTCTTCCGGTATCTGACCACGGTGCAAAATCACGATATAAAGCAGATAAAGACATGCCAGCATAAGCCCGGGGATCAGTGCTGTCATAAACAGGTCAGTCACAGAGATGGACAGAAGATCCCCCATAATCACAAGCATAATACTTGGCGGGATAAGAATACCGAGGGTGCCAGCAGCGGCAATGGTGCCACTGGAGAAACCCTTTCCATAGTTTGCAGCAAGAAGGGCAGGATAAGCCATCAGGGATATCATCACCACACTTGCGCCAATAATACCCGTGGTTGCCGCCATGATCGTTCCCAGTAGAGTAACAGATATTGCTAACCCGCCCGGAATTCTTCTGGTCATGACCTTCAGGCTTTGTAAAAGTTCTTCCGCAATTCCGCTTCGTTCAAGAATAAGCCCCATAAAAACAAACATGGGAATGGCAATCAGAACAATATTTTCCACAACACCACCAAAAATTCTTGAATTGATCAGAAAGAATTCCCTGAAATTGAAAATACCAAGCTCCATTCCGATGAGGCCGAAATAAAGACCAACACCCCCAAGGACAAAGGCAACCGGAAAGCCGGAAAAAAGACAGGCAGCAAGCGCAGGAAACATCAGTAATGGTAAAATTTCTATCAGGCTACTCATCAGTTTCTTTCCTCTTTAAAAGGACAGAAACGGCTGATAGGCCAAGCAGCAGAAACCCAATCGGTAAGAGTGACTTAATAATGAAACGATAGGGAAGTCCATTTGTATTGGCGGACATCTCACCAGCTGAATATGATTTCATGGTGAAATCAATGCCAAAATAAATAACAACCACACAATAAGGGAGAAGAAAGAAAAGACAGCCGATTATTTCAATAATACGGTTGGTCCGTTCCGAGAAATTCTCCCTGAGCAAATCAACACGGACATGGGCATCCTCCATATAGGTAAAGCCCAGGCAAAGCAGAAAAAGGGCACCATGAAAGTGCCATTCCAGTTCCTGCAGGGTTACGGATCCCACATTCATAAAACGCCTGCCGATTACATCGAGAATGATCGTAAGCATCAGAGCGATCAGAAAAAACCGTCCCAGATATGAAGTTGTTTTTAAAATATGGTCAACGGTCCGCTTTAATATAGCCCAGCTCTTTCCATGTTTTATATGATGCTCTGAAATTTTGTAAGGATTGCCATGATCTTTTAAAGTCGGGGTCCTTTGCGGCTTCTTCCTCGGCAACATCCATCCATGCGGCTTCAAAGGCATCAAGAAATTCTTCTGGCCATTTGTGGAATATTGTTCCGCTGGCTTTTAGCTTATTAATGGCTTCCGCCTGTAGGGCTTCCCCTTCTGCAATGCCAAAGCGCATATTGTCCCCACATGTGGTATTTATTTCCGCTTTTTGTCGTTCTGATAATGTTTGCCATTTATCCAGATTAATCATTAACTCAAAAAATGTAGATTGCTGATGCCAGCCCGGGAAATAATAGTGTTTTGCGATTTTATCAAATCCAAGTTTCTGATCAACGGCAGGTACTGAAAATTCTGTTGCATCAATGGCACCAAGTTCCAGTGCCGGGAATATATCACCGGTGGCGAGCAGTTGGGTCGAAACCCCCATTTTGCTCATTACGCGGGCACCAAGACCAAAGAAACGCATTCTGATGCCTTTAAGGTCATCAAGTGTTTTGATTTCCTTTTTAAACCATCCTGACGCTTCGGGTGGGCTAATGCCGCAAATTATGCTGTGGATATTATGTTTATGATAAATATCTTCAAAAATTTCCTGTCCGCCACCATTATAATACCACGCCATATATTCTGCGCTGTCTGGGCCAAAGGGGATTGCCGCGAAAATCTGTAAAGCAGGAACTTTACCACTCCAGAAGCCGGGAGATGACCAGGCACTGTCCAGAGCGCCGTATGAAACTGCGTCAAAAGTCTCTAGGGGCGGGGCAAGTGCACCGGGTTCAAAAAATCTGAATTTTATATTCCCGCCTGAAATAAGATCAATTTGCTTCTCAAACCGTGTGGCCATTGTTCCAAGAATTGTGAGGCTACTTGGGTAAGTGCTGGCAAGCTTGAAATTTACCGGGTTTCCTTCAGACGATGCTTCTGACTTTTTTTCAACATTTCCGCTACAGGCAACCAATAAAATTAATATAATTACACAATAAACCGATCTGAAGAATTTAATCATTATGTTTAAGTCGTCCGGTTGCTTCTGCAAGAGCAAAATAAACCTTGCTGATATCCGATGTTATAAGGGTTTCTTTATAAACAGTTTCGGTGGATTCGTTAAATGTTGCAAGCAATTCTTCAAAAGTATAGATGAAACTATCAACATTTTTTCTAAATTCTGAATTGTCAATATAATGATTTTTAATGTCAGAAACGGCCTGCTTGCTAATATATTTTTTAAATTTGCGGATAAACAGGTTTTTGTCACCATTTAGATAATCATCCCAAAGCTCTTTAGGAATGCTGCCATCAAGATAATTTATGATATCAATAGACTCTGATTGCAGCTTTTCCATTATCCGTGCTGATACATGTGCAAAATTGACAGAATTGATTTTCTTAAGCTTGCTTTCAATTGCGTTGGCATTTAGGGCAAGGCTTTGGCTGGACAGCTGGATTGCATTTATCATTTGTTGATATTTTTCGGCATTTTTATTCAGCGCCTTATTTGTTTCATCCAGTGCTTCAATTGCACTATTTGAGGCAATTTGAATGCTGTCTGTGCTACGCAGAAGTTCGCTGGAAATTCTTCTGATATTCTCTTCGGAATTTGAAAGTGTATTTTCGGTCGCTTTTTTAAGCTGCGAAAGCTCGCCCATCATGCTTTCAATTTTTTTCATGCTTTCATTATGCTCGATGCTGACATTGTTTGCTGTCATGAGCCATTCTTCAATAATTTCCGTTGTTTCTTTCTCTCTATTCAGAATATTATCAGTGGCTTTAAGACTTGCATTCTGAATTTCAGCAATACTGTTTTTACTGCGGTTCTGAACTTCTGTAATCTGGTTTGTAAGTTCAGAAGTCTGTGAAATGATGCTTTCAATGACCTGTTGACCGTGAGCCCCAAGATTTGTAGAGCTTTTTTTGATTTTATCTATGGAAACAGCCAGTCCGTCTTCAATAACAGTAATGCAGGATAGCATGTCAACCTGTTGCTTTTTAATTTCATTTTCAGTTTTGACCATTTTTTCCTGGAAGCTGGTAGCATATTTTTCCAAAGAATGATGTTCAGTTTGCAATAGGGTTGTACGGTCAACAATATTGGCTCTTGTCTCACCAAGCGATTTTTCGATATGGTTTGACTGTATTTCAATAGAAGATAGAATTTCTTCCAAATATTTTTCGGTTTCTGCCTTGTTATTTTCAATATGAACAGACAGTTGATTAATATTACGCGCAAGTATGTCTGATATGGCTTCGTTGCCGCGTTCAAGATCTGCTTCAATATTCTGAAACTGAATTGATATATCATCCCCAAGTGACAGGGCTTTATCAGTGAGTATATTTGAAATTTCATCAAGATTCTGTTTGATGCTGCCTTCAAGATCACTTGATACACGGTTAAGGTCATTCGCTTTTTCAGTGAAATAATCACTTGCCCTGGCGATACTTATTTTGCTGTTTTCAGTGGCCTCATCAATAGATGTCCCCATAAAGCGTGTTTGTTTTTCAATAGCCGCGCCGCTTGCGGATATATCTTTAAGGGTTTTTTCAGCAATTCTGGAAAGTTCTTCAGCCTGGTTTTTAATATCTTTGGTAATTTTCTCGCTTGTTTTGGATGATTTCCCGCTTAGGTCGTTCAGTGTGTTGGCCTGTTTATCAAGTTTCTCACAAATTGAGCCAACTTCGTCCATCAATGTCGTCATGAAATTATTAAGCACAGCCCGTCTTTCATCAAAGCCGTCAATAACTTCGCTTAAATGATGGTAGGAATGGTTCGACTGATCAGTAATGTCGTCAGAAATCTTCGCCAGTCTTTTTCCGAGACTTTCAAGATTTTCTTCAATCTGCTTTGATCTGTTTTCAAGGGTTTTGTTTTGAAAATTCAATTCATTATTCAGAAATTCAGAATGCTTTTTCGTTTCCTCGCTGGTTTGCTGCACATCTTCCCGGAACTGTCTGAACTGCACTTCCAATTGCTCAGTCTGTTTCTGAATATCAGATGCAACGGCAGTAATAGCTTCCCTTTCGCCGGAAAGTTTTTCTCTGATTTGGGCAGATCTTGCATCTGCATCAATTGTTGCATCGAAAAGCTCTGAAATCTGTTTTTTAAAATCTTCCTGAAGTTTCTGGAACCGGTTTGCTGCAACATCACCGGCTTTATCAATTTTTTCAATTTCTGTTTTAAGATTGTCAATAATTTTGACAATTCTTGTCCGGGTGATTTCCACTGGGTTCAGAAGCTGATCAAGCCCGGTTTCAAGGGCGCGATAATTTTCTTCAATCGGATTAACGCGAATTATAACCAGACATAAAGTCCAAATCAGAACCAAAGGAAGCACAGCCCCGGAAAGAATTGCTGATAATTCCATAAGGGGCATGGCTTTCAGATCAATCTCAGAGTTTTTTGCGATATAAGCACAAAACGAAATCCAGCATATTGTGATCATGCCAGCAAAATACAATGGCCACCGCCGCTTGAATTTATTCCAAAAAGACAGATTTTCTACACTGTTTAAGTTGGAATGTTTCAGCGATGATGGGTGTGCCGTCACGACCTGTCTGGTTTTTATGCCTTTTTTGTCACTCATGTACCTGATCTACCATGTAAAATACTATACTGTGTTATTGTATCAGTGCGGCCTGTTGATCGCAAGAGGATCGCACAAAACGATAACTGTGTTTTTATAGCGCCCCAATAATTATTATATCATTAAAATGTGGTATTATTTTTTAAATAATTATAATTTATAATTTGTTTACCATAATAGGGTTTTATATGGCTAACTTATGTTGATAAAGTAATATAATTAAAGAGATAATTTATGAGTGGGATTGATTTAAGTCGGATTAGTATTCTCGTTGTGGAAGACAGCCCCTTTATTCGTGCATTATTGGTAAACAGTGTAAGAATTCTGGGTGTTCAGTCAGTAAGGTCCGTTGATGATGGTGCCGAGGCAATCGAATTTATCAAACTTGTCGAAGAGAATCCCATGAAAGCCGGTATGATGTCCGTTGATATTGTGATCAGTGACTGGGAAATGAGCCCGGTAAATGGTCTAATGTTGCTGCGCTGGATCAGGCGCCATAAGGACAGCAAAGACCGATTTAAACCATTCATTATGCTGACCGGTTATTCAGAACCAAAAAGAGTTCACGAGGCTCGTGAAATGGGCGTTACAGAATTTATGTCAAAGCCATTTTCTGTGAATGCTTTGGCAGACAAACTAAAATCAGTAATTTTTAAGCCAAGACAATTTGTTCATACAAGCTCTTATTTTGGTCCGGACAGGCGCCGTCAGGAAATCCCGTATAGCGGGGAAGACAGACGTAAATTATCCTATAATAGCCCTGAAGTGGAGATCGTAAATGTCTAAGCCAGGTGTCAAGGTTCGCTTTTATCGTATAAAAAACAGACTTAAGGAAAAAACGGCCGGTCTTGGTCTTGATGCCAACGCTGTTATTGAGTTTGATGATGATTTGCTTTCCGAAGCCGAAGAAGCATTAAATGAGATGGCGGAAGATTATCCGGATTGGGTTATGAGTGTTATCGATGAACTGTTTGAAGTTCATCGCCGCTGTGTTGATGATGAAAATAACCGCAAAGGATATTTTGAACGGATTAACTCAATTGCCCATGATATGAAGGGGCAGGGAGGCACTTTTGGCTATCAGCTGATTACTGATTTTGCCGAAGGGCTTTATAATTTTACATCGTCCGGTTCAGGATTAACGGATAACCATGTAGAAATTATCAAAGCGCATATCGATGCCATGCGTGTGGTGATCCGTGACCGCATTGATGGTGATGGCGGTGAAATTGGTAAAGAACTGAAAAAGGGATTGGAGCAGTCTGTTGCAAAATTTAGTACCCATAAATAAAACTATTTTCTTTTTTCTTTCAGCCACTTTTTAAATTTCTCTGCGCTTTCAACCATATGTTCTCCCCAGGGTTCATTTTCGCTTTTCGCCAGAATTCTGGCTTTCTGCTGCCATCTAGGGTATTCATCGCCGAATGTCCAGAACGGCACCTTGGATAGAAAATACCAGCTTTCAACACCTGATAGAGTGGATTGCATTAATGGGGCAGAAGCAGGTCCCATAACCAGGTCAAGACTTTGCATCATGGCTGTTGTGCCATCAAAATCGTCTCTTAGGTCCAAATCTTTAAAGTTATGAATTTTAATGCCTGTTTTACTTTCCAGTTCATCCAGTTCAGCCTGGCAGTCACCGTATTGAACATTGACAAAATTGACATTTTTTTGTTTCAGAATAGGCACCCAATCCATCAGCTCAGCATAATTTCGCGCTCTATTGGCAAAGCGAACACCGCTGCGCCAGGCAATGCCGACGGAAATATCATGTGGGAGTTTTGCGACTTTTTTGCGCCAGTGGTCAATTTTTTCTTTTGTTGGGATAAGTATTGGGTCTGAATTAAGCTCTATATCCTCATATTTTTTCCAATAATATCTGGCAACCTCGCCAGCCGTACATTGGTAGTCAAATTCACTGACGTTAAAATCCGGGAAAGTCATAAACTCAATATCCAGTTCCCTGTTTGCCTTAAACATATATCGCTCGACCTGTGCTTCGGGGAAGCTGTTTCTGAACAGTGGTAACAGCCTTTTCTGACAGGCAATACCAACCTTATCGGCGTCGCGTATAAGATTTTTATAAAGCCAGGAAAATAATATTTCGTCACCGATCCCCTGTTCTGCAAAAATAAATATTTTTTTCCCCGTCAAGTCTTCACCGTTCCAGTAAGGGATGTTGTTATGTTTTACCGTTAGATCGAAATTATTTCCATAATGGCTCCAGCGGTATTCGTCCCATCCTTCCTTAAACCTTTTGGTCTGAAGTAACAGGTTTGATAAAAACATGTGCTGATACATTGTATTAGGCGATAATTTGATAGAAGTTCGAATTGCTTCTTCTGCCTTATCAATTTGGCCAACAGAAAAATAGGATGGTGCAATATTATTCAGTGCCTGGTCATTCCGGGGGTTTATTTTCAGGCACTCCTCATAAAATATTATGGCATGCCCGGGACCATCTCTAAAGGAGACTATGGATCCTAATGTATTCCAAAGCAGTTCGGAATGAGGAAAAATTGGAAGAACATCCTGCAGTAGTTCAATGGCTTCATCGTATTTTCCATCCTCTCTAAGTGCTGTTGCATAATTATTATATCCAATTGGTTCGTTCGGTTTTAACGATATATAGATTTTATGAAATGCCTGAGCCAGATCGAAAAAATTCATTCCCAGAGCAGCATTGCCAAGACTTGATACAATCCCCGGATCAGTTGGGTTGGCTTCCAGGGCATGGGTCATCAGCTGAAGGGCTGTATTTTTTTTGTCAATGTGGAAAAGACTATCGGCGACGATGACAAGAAGGTTCACATCCGTAGCATCAAACTTCCAAGCTTTTGTAAGATATTGTAATGCAGTTACATAATCTTTTTTCATATAAAAAGCATGTCCCTTCTTATATAATTTCCGATATTGCGCTGCATTTTTCGGAACGGGTATTTCGTTTTGGGCCGCTTTTTTTGCTTTTGTCATTTAATTACCTTCAATCGTCTTTATGATTATGCGGAAGCACGGAATAAAATAGGGTTTAACATATATTTTATTAATATTCTTTATACAATATTAACCATTTAATTGTGAAATAGTGAATTGAAGTATATTATCCTAAATGTATTTTAATAGGATATTAGGAAGAAAAATAAAATGGCGCTGAAACTATCATTAAAGCCAGGGGAAAAATTTGTTGTAAATGGTGCGGTCATTGTAAATGGTGACCGGCGCTCAACGTTGGTGCTTCAAAATAAAGCGTCACTTTTAAGAGAAAAAGACATTCTTCCTTCTGAGCAAGTCGATACTCCGGTTAAACATGTATATTTTCCAATCATGCTTATGTATATGGATCCGGCTGGATTTAATAAATATCATGAGCAATTTGTCCTGAGAATGACAGAGTTTCTGGGTGTTGTTGAAGACCCCGAAACCAAACTGCTTTGTGTGGCCATTAGTAAAGATGTCATGGAAGGTGAGTTTTATAAAGCGCTTATGAAATGTAAAAAATTGTTTGAGTATGAAAATCTGAGATTAGCTAATGTCACTTAATGCCTACCACAATGCCAGTAAAACAACTGAAACGCCGCAACAAACGGAATATCGACTGTTTGTTGAAGTTACCCGTGCCCTAATGGAGGCAAAAGGATTGGCAAAGACCGATCAGAAATTACATGATGCTCTTTATTGGAACAGACGTATGTGGTCAACTTTTGCGACAGATTGCGCAATTGAAGGAAACCAACTACCAAAAACACTTCGGGCGCAAATAATATCGCTATCCATATGGGTAGGTAAGCACAGCTCAAAAATTATCAGGGAAAATGAAGATATTCAGGCGCTTATCGATGTGAACAGAAGCGTAATGGAAGGGCTTGCTATGCAGGAAAAAAATTCAGCTGCATTACAGGAACAGAATCAGCATCAACATTCATCTCAGGCCGCCGGATATACCCCTGAATCTTCACCACATTCCAGGACTTCAATTAAGGTATAATATGGTTAATTTCTGTTAACTATATTAATTTTTTAGTTGTAACTCATTATAATATATGATTTATTGAATTTATTAATGAAAAGGTTAATCTTGTTAACTTTTTGTTAAAGGGTTGTAGAATAATTTGGTCAGGTTAGTAGGTGTCAGAAAGACATTTTTGTTAACATTATAATTGGCTGAAATAAATTCGGCGCTAACTGGAGCAAAATGCTCCGTAACATACTCTAGAATGGAGATTAAGATATGGGTTTTTCCGTAAATACAAACGCAGGCGCGCTCGTAGCTCTGCAAAATCTTACTAAAACAAATTCACAATTAAATGTAACTCAAAGCAGAATTAACACTGGTCTTAAAGTGGCTGGTGCTAAGGATGATGCGTCTATTTTTGCGATTGCACAAAAACAACGTGCTGAGCTTGGTGGTCTAAATGCCGTTAAATCAAGTCTTGATCGTGCAAGTGGTGCGCTTGACGTTGCGATTGCTGGTGCAGAAGCCATTTCTGATCTTCTGATCCAGCTTAAAGAAAAAGCTGTTGCAGCTAAAGACTCTGGTAATGATGCTGCATCACGTGCTCTTCTGAACAATGACTTTGCACAGATTGCAGCGCAGATTGATACAATTGCCAGTAGCGCGACATTCAATGGTAAAAATACATTGAAGAAAACATCACCTGATAACATCGTTGCGATTGTTAATGCAGATGCTTCTTCAAATATTACCATTACTGCTTCAGCTCTTGATGGTGCTACACTGTCTGTATCTAACCAGACAATTACAACAAGTGCTGCTGCTGCGACTGCATTGACAAAAATCAATGCGGCTATTACAGCGGTTAACAACCAGCTATCAAAACTCGGTGCTGGTGGGAAACGAGTTGAAATCGTGGCGGCGTTTACACAGAAACTTTCTGATGCCATCGAAGTTGGTATTGGTAATCTGGTTGACGCTGATTTGGCACGAGAAAGTGCGAACTTACAGTCACTGCAGGTGAAACAACAACTTGGCTTACAAGCCTTGTCAATTGCGAACCAGGCTCCAGGAACTGTACTCTCGCTATTCCGTTAATTGGTTATTTGATTTTTGGTGGGGTATTTTATACCTCACCAAAGTCATCAACTTAGCAATTCAGATAAGGAATAAAGATTATTATGGTAGATGGAATTAACACATATGGTGGGGGCCTAACCGCTGCTCGTGTTATTCAGGATGCTGCCCTCCCTAAAAGAAATATAGGTGGTAGTACCACTGAAAATACTGAAGCTGCAAAATCGGTAAAGTTAAAAACCATTAATATACTTCTCAAGAATGATACAAGTCAAACTGGTGATTTTGTCAGTCAGGCGGAAGCCATACTGAATAAAGTGCTCACTTTGAAATCAGCAAATACAAAATTGAGTATTGATGTTGATGATGAATCAGGTTTGTTTGTTTATAAGAGTGTGGATAAAGAATCCGGTGAAGTTGTATCTCAATTTCCCACCGAAAAAGTGTTGGCTATAATTGCCAATTATCGCGATACAGAAGGACTTGTTATCGATGAGACTGCATAAATAAAAAGAGTTTAGAATGACTACTAAAAATTATTAAGAACCTGCACGAATAATATTCCTGCAGGTTTTTTTATTCTGAATATTTATGAGTTCATTTTTCTAACAGGAACCAGGTAATATCATCCTGAGGGAACGAGGGATCACGTTTATAAGCAAAGCCATAATCAACCAGTTTCAGGTCTGAATAGGTTTCCATCAATTCCCCGCAAAAGTCTCTTTTAAATAGTCTTTCTGCATGACCACGGTAGCTAATTTCAACGGGGGTAGGGTTATAATATTCACATATCAGAATATATTTGTTTGAAGCATTATAAAGGGCTTCATATACATTTGGCAGCATTTCCGGGTTAATATGTATAAGCACTCCTTTAATGAGGGACAGGCTTACTTTTTTTTCAACTTTGAAATCAAAAATTGAACTGTTGAACACATTCTTTTCACCCAGATGCCTGCATAATTCCGTTGCGGCTTTCTCATTAATTTCTATGCCAAACTGTTCCTGATGTGGGTAAAGGAGTTTTAAAGCTTTCAGGTTCATTCCTATATTGGCACCAAATTCAATCACCGAATCTAAATTGGATGCTGAATTAAGAGCTTTCGAGAAGAAATTAAGATTGGAAGCGAGCAACTCATCCCCCTTATTTCTGCCAATATAATCGTCGCCAAATTCACCGGCCCAAAATTTTTCCTGTTCGGTTTTATAACTCATATTTTTTCTTTCCAAATGTCAGTTTATTCTATCAGCTCAAATCTAACCGGCGTACCTCGGTCTATATTTTTTCTAACTTTTTTACCAAGTATTTCGTCAAAATATTTTGGAGCAATACCAAATCCGGGTCGGATACTGCGCATATTTTCTTCAGTAATAATGTCGCCTTTTTTCAAATCCTCAACAAAATAAAGGGACCGCCTGAATTTCAAATTCTGTTCTTCTGCAGGTTTTCGATCATAGCTTGCCGTGCCAAGGGCATCCCACGCATTCCTGGTTTCGTCACATAATATTTTTAGCTGCTTATCCGTCAGTGAGAATGCGCTATCGGGTCCTTCATGATCATCGTCAAGCTTAAAATGTTTTTCAATGACAGACGCGCCTAGAGCGACTGATGAAACTGCAACGGTCGTGCCTAAAGTATGATCCGAAAGGCCGGCGATAACATCAAAACGTTTTTCTATATCCGCAATTGTTCTTAAATTCGACTGATTGACGGGGGCCGGATAGCTGCTGATACAGTGAAGCAGGCATAGCTGATTGCAGCCAAATTTTCTGGCCGTTTCGACCGCAAGCGTAATTTCCTGCTCATCGGCCATTCCAGTGGACATAATCATAGGTTTTCCTGTTTTGGCCACTTTCCTGATCAGCGGAATATCGACAAGCTCAAATGACGCAATTTTATAGGCTGGAGTATTCAGGCTTTCCAGTAAATCAACGGCCGTATGATCAAATGGACTGCTGAAAAGTGTTATGCCCACCGCTTTGGCTTTATCAAACAAGGTCTGATGCCATTCAAATGGGGTTTCCGCCCATTTATAAAGTTTGTGAAGGCTATAGCCATCCCAAAGACCGCCATCACTGATCATGAAATCCTCATTTTCACAGTCAATGGTTATTGTATCAGCGGTATAGGTTTGGATTTTAACGGCATCCGCCCCAGCTTCCTTAGCTGCCTCAATGGATTTTAATGCGCGGTCAATTGATCCGTTATGATTGGCGGAAAGTTCGGCAATAATATAAGGGGGGTAATCAGGCCCAATTTTCCGTCCGGCTATTTCAATAAATTTCTGTGTCATTTCTTAGTATATATCAGCATATTGTTAATACATTCTTTTTGAACGAAGCCACATTTTTCAAAGAGAGTGATGCTTGCTTTATTGTCCGGCTTTATTTTTGCTATGATCGTGTCAAATTTCCATTCTTTTCTGATTTCATCTATTGCAAGAGTAAGTGTTTTTAATGCCAATCCCTGTCCTCTGAAAGCGGGATTTAAATTTATCGAAACAATTAAATCCTGATTTTCGCGATCAAATCTTACCACGCCTACTTTGTTAATTTCTTTTTCTAAAATAAAGAGCCTTAACTCTTTGTTGTTTAATGCTTTTTCCAGCCAATTAACATGATTTTCAAAATTGATCTCTTGCGTATCAATTGACATTTGTCTGGTAATTATATCATTGCGCCAGATAAATATGTCCCTGCCATCTTCCCTGGTTGCTTTACGTAATTTCATTTAATTCCCCTGCTGGAAGATATCATATAACCATTTTGGATTTGAGACTAGAAACAATTTTTTCAGCACCAGTACCGTCACAAATTTCGCCCGATATTTTTCGCAAATCGTTTATTCTTAAAGGGTTATCAAGAAGATCATATATCATTCCTGACAATTTATTTGCGGACAGGCTTTCTGCATTTCCTGCGTTGATTATCGCGCCCTTTTTTTCCAGTGCATTTATTGTATCGCGCTGATTATCAGCAAGACAAACAACAATTGAAGGAAGAGCAAGACAGCATCTTTCCCATGTGGTTGTCCCACCGGCCCCAAGGGCAAGATCTGCGGATATCATCAAATCGGCCATTTTGTTTGTATTAATATGCAGTCTTACGTCAAGTGGACTTTTATCTATAAAATTCTTAAGTTCGGCTTGATTTTGGTTTGACGGACCAATGACCAAATCAACACTGATTTTTTTTGGCGGATACAGCATCTCGCAGGCACGAAGCGCAATGAGAGAAATATTATCCGGATCACTTCCCCCGAAGGATATTAAAACTGTCTCTATCGATTTTCTTTGCTTCCTTTTTTTTAGGGCTGCTTGGTGCTTGGACGCAAAATCTTCACGAAGTAGAGCATATTGGGATCCCATAAATAACACACAGTTTTCAGGCACAAGGTCCTTATACCGTTTCCCATTGATGCCAAATGTCTGATCCAGCAGGAAGTCGCAATCATGGTTACGATCAGCGAGATCATCAATAACGAAAATATTTTTTACATATTCCCTGGCAAGGTTATGCCAGTTTTGGTCCAAAGAATAATGATCGATAATGATCATGTCCGGTTTAAAATTACCGATACTCCCCAAGCAGTCATCAAAATCTTTTCTCTGATCAGCGACTGTCCAAATAGACATCGTCGAAGGGAACTGGTTAGCGTTTTTATAATCCACGGGCAGCAGGTCAGCCTGAAATCCATTCTTTTTTATAGTTTCTGCCATATTGCCCTTCAGGTCTTTACATAAAAAAAGGATTTCGCAACCGGATTTCTTTAATGCTGTTGCAAGCGTAAGGCAGCGCATGACATGACCCGTTCCGATTGTTGTGGATGCGTCAGCGCGGATCAGTATTTTTTTCATTGCAAATTCGCTTTATAAAGGCGCTCTGCCCGTATCCAGTCCTCTTCAGTATCAATATCCTGTACAAGATGTCTGGGGAGTATTACAGGAATTGATGCTTTTGAAAAAAATGGGACGTCAGCAAGAAAGGCATTCGGTCTGCCCCAGTAAAATTGCCCGGCATCATGATAGGCTTCCTCAAGATCCTGTGAACGGGTCAGCAAATATTCAGGAGAGAACATTTCAATTCTTCCTTCTGAAATTTTTATGGCCCGCTGGATGGGAAATGAAAAACTGGTAACTGAAAGGACAAAGTCGGCATTTGCATTTTTTGACAGAAGATCAAGGCCAGATTTAATATCTGTTTCCCTGATAAAAGGAGCGGTTGCATAAATACAGCACAGCAGATCAATGGAAATATTATTTTTTTTCAACCAGTTAATGGCATGTTTTATCACATCATTTGTGGTGGCGTAATCATCTGAAATCGTTGCGGGCCGGTCAAAGGGGACGTCTGCACCAGCGGCCAATGCCACTTTTTTTATCTTGGGACAATCAGTTGAGACAATGACCCGATCAAAACAATTACTTTTTATTGCAGCTTCAATTGAATAGGCAATAATCGGTTTACCTAAAAAATTACGGATATTTTTTCCGGGTATTCTTTTGCTTCCCCCTCTTGCTGGTATAAGGGCTATATTCCCCATTTTAATTTTTCCTCTATTTTTGCCATCTATAGCAGAAAAAGGTTTATAAAAACACTATTAAAGCTTTGTTATATATGATTTTTCATGTAAGCTACAGCGATAATTACTAAATATTTCTTGGATGCAATTAATGAGAGACTTTGAAACGGACCTTTCCTATCTTGATGGTGCAACAGTCCTGATAACTGGCGGAACTGGATCGTTCGGCAAAAAACTGGTGAAGAAATTTCTGGACGATGTAAAGTTACGCCGTTGTATCGTTTTTTCCCGTGATGAACTTAAACAATTTGAAATGGAACAAAGATTTAGAAGCCATCCCAGATTTTCATGCTTAAGGTTTTTTATCGGCGACGTGCGTGACCAGAAACGGCTTTTAATGGCGCTTCGCGGTGTTGACTATGTGATCCATGCTGCAGCCTTGAAACATGTTCCAATTGCTGAATATAACCCTTTTGAATGTATTAAAACGAACATTATTGGCGCTCAAAATGTTGCTGAAGCAGCGATTTCCTGTGGTGTTAAAAAAATTGTTGCCCTTTCGACGGATAAAGCGGCAAGCCCATTAAACCTTTATGGTGCGTCAAAGCTTGCGTCCGACAAAATTTTTGTCGCTGCCAACAGCCTGGCAGGGTCACAGGACTTTTCCTGCTCAGTGGTAAGGTATGGAAATGTTCTTGGGTCCAGAGGATCCGTTATTCCTTTTTTCAGAAATATGATTGAGCAGGGGACCGAGCATTTACCTATAACGGATATGAGAATGACAAGGTTTTGGATTACTTTGGAGCAGGGTGTGAATTTCGTGCTTAGCAGTCTAAAAATGATGCAGGGTGGTGAAATTTATATTCCAAAAATTCCCAGCATGAAAATTACAGATATGGCCAGAACTCTGGCACCTGAATTACCTCAAAAGGAAATTGGTATTCGTCCCGGTGAAAAACTTCATGAAATCATGATTACCAAAGATGATGGCAGGCAGACTATTGAGCTCGATGACAGGTATATCATCAAACCACAATTCACCTTCTGGACAGATAAAGCATACGACGATATGGGGGCTACTGCGGTTGGAGAAGGCTTTGAATATACAAGTGATAATAATACCGAATGGCTTTCGAACGAAGCTCTTAAGGAATTATTGGCTAAAATATAATTTAAAAATTTTCTATGAAAATCTCATAAACTTATTTAATTTAAAGATCAGAAGGTTGATTTTTAAATCAACCTTCTGTCTTTCGTCAGAATGCCCTTTTATGGTTTTTATTAACCACCAAAGAGATTCAAAATTGATTTAGGAGCGGCATTGGCAATTGAAAGGGCCTGTACACCGAGTTGCTGTTTCACCTGAAGCGATTGCAGTCGTGCGCTCTCTCGGGCAAGATCAGCATCCACAAGATTACCGATACCCACTTCAATGGTATCTGAAATTTTGGTTGCAAATGTGCGCTGTGCTTCCAGTGTTTTGCCACCAGCCCCTAACCTTGTAAGAACGGCATTTACAGCAGCGAGTGAAGCAGTTACGTCAGCCACAGCGGAAACGGCCGTTGCAAGGGTTGAAACAGTCTGGTTGGCTGTTAATGTGATATTTCCACCGCCTAATGTCAGGCTTTCATGGGAAATGGTAATTTTCTGAACAGCATCAGGACTTGTAATAGCAACAATAATATCTGTGCCTGCATCTATAAGGTTTGTACCATTAAATTCCGCATTTGCAGTAATGGTCGTTATCTGGTCACGCAGGGCTTCAAAATCCTGAGCGAGTGCGGTTCGGCTCTCATCATCCAAGCCCGCATCGGCGGCTGCAACGGCCTTTTCCTTCATTTCGATGAGCAGGTCTGAAATAGATTCAGCCGCTGCCAAGGCAATATCTACAGTACTGATAGAGCGGTCAAGACTTTGTTTAACCGCATTATAACCCCGCAAATCGGCACGAAGCTGTTGTGCAATTGAGTATACAGCGGCATTATCCTTAGCGCTTGAAATTCTCAATCCTGTATTAATTCTTGTTTGAACACCGTCTAAACTTTTTGTTGTCGAGTTCAAGTTCTGCAATGCACTTAAGGCACTCGCATTTGTATTAACTGAAAAGCCCATTTTTTGCTCTCCTCTATGGTTTTCATTCTGACAAATTAAATACCTATTTGGGGTATTCATACACTAATAAGCAATAAGCGTGCCAAAGAATTTATTTATGTAACCTATTGAAATATAAGAAAAAAATATACAGTTTCATTTCAGGCGCCTGAGGCGGGGAAAAAGATTCCGAGGAACAGGGAAAGGATTGCAGTGTAAAAAATTATTGACTCATAAGTTGTAAAAAAACTCCCCCGAATTTTGACGAAATACGGGGGAGTTTTGATCGATTAAAAGGCAGAATTTTATAGTCTATATTGTTTGGTTTATGGCCAAGGATGTGGTTTTTGCCTCCGTGGAAGTGGATGACATTTTTGCATCTCGTCCATATTTATGACCGCGACCAGACTGACTAGTGATTTCGGCGCTGATATCCTTTATCATTTGCTCCGATAGGTTTTTTTTCGCTTTTATAAACCTATGATGTTTTTCTAGAGTTTTTTGAAATTCCCTACTCTCAATTTTAAGGGTGCGGACGATATTTCCGCTACCTGCAGAGGCTAGGCCGCCATTTAACTTAATATCATTCAGCTCTTTCTGATAGGAAGCTGTAAGAATATTTTTTTGCTTCTGAAATTTAGCAATTTCCGATGGTCTGCTACTTTTTAAGCAATCCATTTCTTCTTTAAGTATGGACGTAAGGCTCTTTGTAATTTCAATTAATGTTACGACAGGAGCTTCATTATGAGATTGATTTTGCATGACTATTTACCCACTTCCTGGCTTTTAAGAATTTCCCTGTATATTTCATCGGACATACCAATTCCACCCTGGCGGGAAATGGTTTTTCCCATCTGTTCATTCATAAGTTCTCTATAAATTTCTTCGCTTTGACCGCCACCAAATGGCCCATCGGTTTTTACGCCAATGGACATGCTTTTTAGCATTTGTGAAATAAAAATTGCTTCAAATTCATCAGCAGCCCGTTTAGCTTTGATTTCATCGGGCGTTTTTGGTTCAGCATGAGGAGCAGGCTTGATTTGGTTTTTAGAACCACCTGCGATCACTGACTGGTAAAGAGACGTATCCATTTACATGACCTCAATTTCAGCATGGAGCGCGCCGGACACTTTAAGTGCCTGCAATATGGCGATCATATCGCGAGGATTGATCCCCAGTGCATTAAGACCATCAACCAGATCCTGTAAATTGACGCCTTCTTCCAAAATCGCAAATTTCTTGCCTGCTTCGTCTTCTTCAACTGTGACCTCTGTTCTTGGAACCACCTGAGTTTGTGCCCCTGGTGCCTGGGTAAAGGGTGCCGGCTGGGATACTTGCGGCGTTTCAGTCACACGTATGGTCAGATTGCCTTGAGCAATAGCAACTTCACTGACTTTTACTTCCTTACCAATGACGATAATGCCGGATCTTTCATCTACGACAACTTTTGCCAATTGATCCGGTGTTACATTCAATTGCTCTATATCGGTAAGAAATGAAAACATACTGCCGGCATAGCCTTGTGGAATTGATACTTCGATGGTCGCAGGGTCAAGTGGCAATGCGACATTCTGGCCCATAAAATTATTGATAGCGGTGGTAATGCGTCGTGCGGTGGTAAAATCCGGACTTCTTAATGATAAATTTAGGCTGTCATTATTATTCAGTGCATAGTTAAGCTCTTTTTCAATAAGGGCCCCATTGGGGATACGACCGGCAGTCGGCACGCCCTGAGTTATTGTTTCGGCATTGCCGCCAGCTGTATATCCGGAAATTTGTATTGAACCCTGGGCAACAGCATAAACTTCACCATCGGCACCGAGTAGGGGGGTAGCAATCAGGGTTCCTCCACGAAGGTCCTGAGCATCACCAATTGAGCTAACACTGATATCAACGCGTGAGCCGACACGTGAAAATGCATTAAGATTAGCGGTAACCATGACAGCAGCCGTGTTGACTGATTTCATCACCGCATCGCGGGTATTCACCCCCATACGTTCCAGCATGGCAATCAGGCTTTGCTGTGTAAATGGTGAGTTTCTAAGTGTATCACCCGTACCATTCAATCCAACAACCAGGCCATATCCGACCAACTGGTTGTCACGCACGCCTTCAACAGATACCAAATCCTTAATACGTGATTCTGCCTGTGCAAAATGAATCATTCCCAGATAAAATACAGGCGCAATGATAAAAAGCACGAGTTTTTTAAAATTGAAAGTATTGGTGTTGCTGTAAAAATAATTCTTTTTCAGCATTTTGCCGCATTTTTCTGATCGTGATAACATTTCATTTCCACATATTAATAATTTACAAAAATTAATTCATATTAAGTTATGCGAAAACCGTGCCAATTTTGACCTAATAATATACGTGGCTATCCAATTGAAGAATAACAGCTTTTTTTGTTTATAAAAAATACCAGACGCTTTTTTTATTTTTATGGAACATAATTGCCGGGTCATCGGGAAAGCATTGCCGGGTGCATTATTTGAAAAAATCATTTATAATTCATTCGTATGGTATTGAATTATGTTTTATAGTAATGGCACAGTATTGAAATATAAAATATGGGTTTTAATGAGAATAAAATATGAAAGTTAAAGGAACAGATCGGGTCACGACAAGCAGAATCAAGAGGACGAAGTCAGCGTCTTCCACGGATAAGGCTGCTTTCGGCAAAGCTCTGAATACAGAGGAAACCCAGGCGACAAGTGCGATGAGTGGCACGGCGCCTATTACGTCTGTAAACAGCCTTCTTTCATTACAGGAAATGCCAACGGCAACAGAGGGGAAAACGAAGGCCATTCAGAGAGCTGAAGGTCTGATTGAGCATCTTGAAGCTATTCGCCATGGATTGCTTCTTGGCCAGATTTCCAAAAAACGCCTTACGGATATTGTTAAGGCATTGGCAATACAGCGGGAAAAGAACCTTGACCCTCATCTGGTTCAAATTATTAATGATATTGAATTAAGGGCAAAAGTCGAGCTGGCGAAGCTTGATATGTTAAGGTAAGGGATCGTAAGGTTCCTTTCACAATTTCTTCATAAACATCTTAAATAAAATAACTTGAATTTTGTAGTCGACTTAAGTAGGTTGTCACCACTTTTGAAACCATAAATTAGTTGAGGCAACAATGTCAGTGGAATTACCTGATGGATATGAACCTTCTGAAGAAGAAGAGTTTATGAATGACCTGCAATTGGAATATTTCCGCCGCAAGCTTGTAGATTGGAAAAAATCAATTCTGGATGATTCCAAAGAAACGTTATCGCACCTTCAGGAAGACAGCCTTAAAGAGCCTGATATTGCCGATAGAGCATCGGCGGAAACAGACTGGTCGGTTGAGCTTCGTACGAGAGACCGTCAACGTAAACTGATAACGAAAATTGACGCAGCGATAAAGCGGATTGAAAATAAAGAATATGGATACTGCGAAATGAGCGGAGAGCCGATTAGCTTGAGAAGACTTCAGGCAAGGCCCATTGCGACCATGACAATCGAGTCTCAGGAAAAACATGAGAATTACGAAAAAGTCCACAGAGACAATTAAAAAATACATTAATTTATGAAAAAGAAAAAAGGGCTGTAACTTTTTGTTACAGCCCTTTTAATTGTGCAGGAACAATGGTTATAGATATCTCTCTTTAACCGGACACAATTTAAATGGATTAGAATGGGAACAGAATATCAAACAGCTGACTTCCATATCTGGGTTGTTGGAAATCAGTCAGTTGACCTCGTCCGCCATAAGAAATTCTGGCTTCAGCAATCTGAGTATGTTCAATAGTGTTGGTTGAACTGATATCTTCTGGACGGATAACGCCCATGATTGTCATTTCCCGAACCTCAAAATTAACTCTTACTTCCTGTTTTCCCTGAATAACCAGATTACCGTTTGGCAGAACCTGGGTTACGACAGCGGCAACAACCAGATTTATGCTTTCTTTCCTGTCAACTTTACCGGTTCCCACATTAGATGTGGCCCCCGTAGTATTTACCAGATCACCCGGTGTCAAACTATCAGGAACAAGTGTTTCTAAACCCAGCATTTTATTCATATTCAAATCTTCTGAATTGGCCCTGGTTCTTGTTGTTGCATTGTTAATGGAGGCCGCATCATTGATTGTAATATTAACCGTCAGAATATCACCAACAGCTGATGCACGGGCATCTTTGAAAAAGGCACGTGAACCAGTTCGCCAAAGGCTGTTTCCTTTGTTTTCAAGGAAGACGGCATTCTGACGAGTAACAGGAATCGGTGTCGCCAGGGCCTGTTGGGGGATAACTCTGTCATCGGCAATGGGGGCAAGATCCGGTGCGCTTCCTATATTACCGATCCTATCCAATGTGCCGCATGCTGATAGTGTAAATAACAACAATATGGGTGTGATTTTAGTAAGGATTGAATTTTTCATAATTGTTCCTTTTATGAATTAGGGATTATTCAGGAGCACCAAATTATCGAGCTCCGTATGAACTTCGACCAAGCTTGGGCCGAATACTATGGCTGTTACGATTTTTTGAGAACTGTTGTTTTTGACTTGTATAACATCGCCTTTGCCACCACTTTCCAACGCTTTTCCAACTGTGGACAGGCTAATTTTGTCGGTGGTAAAGTTAATTTTTACAAGTTCGCCACGCTTAACAAGTATCGGTGCGCTTACTTCACCAAGTCGGATAATAGTATCTTCTTTAATCTGGTTTCTTGGGGTTAGTCCCACAAGATTTTCAGTGTTTCTGATGATATTGCTGCCGATCTGGGTTTCAGGAAGTGAAATCCACTTAATGTCTTGCTTTGTAATAATATCACCATTTCTAATGGTTTTTGTAAGTGCAGGAACTCTGACAACGCTGATTGTTCGTCCGCTTATGGTATAAAGCGTTTCACCACCATTTCCTGTTGGGGCGCCGACAAGAGCGGAAAATTTGTCACTTCTCTTGTCCAGAGTGATGTTTTTTATGTCTATATCAGCCGCATCAAAGCCTGTGGGCAGATTGATTACACCATTTCTGTTATAAAAACGGATTTCCAGATTACGATCCGAATGGTAAAGATTTTTAAGTTCTGCTGTCAGTGCAGGGGTCAAGTCGGTATAATTGACAATACTGCTGGCGCGACTGACCAGGATGTTCTTAACACCCGCACTATTACGCCACCGCACGTTATTTGCACGGGTCAGGGTAAGTATCTGCCTTGCAGAGACCAGTATTTTCTTTCCGGGATCGGGTGCGTTTGCCACTATCAGATCCTGTTCTTCATTTAGCCCGGAAAAAATATCACCCAATGTGATAACGCTATCATCAACAATGGCTGATGGTTTCAGTTCCGGCAGATCTTCCTGCGCCTGTGCGACAAAAGCTGCAAAACCAACAAACAACAGAAAGAGTATTTTAGATAGCATTTTAAACATTGTTATTACCTTAGATTTGAAGTGACACTGAGCATTTCATCAGCAGTGCTGATAACTTTTGAATTCATTTCATAGGCCCGCTGTGCAGCAATGAGCTGGGTAATCTCGGCAACAGAGTTCACGTTTGACCTTTCAAGATAGCCTTGAACAATTGCTCCGTATCCAGGAGTGTTTGGCGCACCAATTGTTGCAGCTCCCGATGCAGGTGTTTCAGCAAGAAGGTTATCGCCCAGCGCCTGAAGACCTGCATTATTCGGGAAAGTAACCACTTCAAACTGGCCAACATTCTGCGGCTCAAGCTGCCCCTCGATTTTTACAAGCACTTCGCCGTTCGGGTTAATGGAAATATCAATAGCTTCCTGTGGAATAGTGATGCCTGGGCTAATCGGGTAACCTTCCGAATTAACGATTTCTCCTGTTGGGCTTAGCTGAAATGAACCCGCTCGGGTATAGGCATCTTCGCCGGAAGGAAGCTGAACCCTGAAATACCCCTTTCCATTGATGGCAAGATCGAGCGGTGTATCTGAATTAACCAGTTCACCCTGTGAAGTGACCCTGTAAACTCCAGCGGCACGAACACCGACACCGATCTGAATACCGGTGGGGACCACTGTGCCTGCATCTGATGACGCCGCGCCGGCCCGTTCAATATTCTGATAAAGCAAATCCTGAAATTCAGCACGCTGCCTTTTATAGGCTGTGGTGTTCATATTGGCTATGTTGTTTGAAATAACTTCCACATTCAGCTGCTGTGCGAGCATTCCTGTGGCTGCGATACTAAGGGCTTTCATAAGCTACTCCTTTTAAAATATTCACCATGTTCCTAGTGGTGAATTTAAGTAAATTTGGTAATCGAATTAATGGCTTGTTTTGATGATTGCTGTACATCATTGATCAAATTTGCCGTCTGCGCATAAGCACGGCTGAGCTGGATCATATTTGTGATTTCCAACACCGGAGATACATTGGAGGTTTCCAGCATTCCTTGGGCAATTTTATATTCTTCAGATGTCGTCGGCTGCTCTTCAGCAGAATAGAGGTTGTCACCAATCTTTTTTAACAGCCCATAATTCTGAAATTTGTAAACGGCTATTTTCCCAATCTGCCCGACCTCCTTGGCAGATACAGTGCCATCAGGGGCTATTTTAAAGCCATCTGAATTTTGCGGAAATTGAATTGGTGCGTCGCCGTCATCAAGAATTTCTCCGCCGTTTGTTGTAATCAACGTATTATCACCGGATAAGGCAAAATGACCGTTTCTGGTATAGGCTATATCCCCATTGGGTTTTCTAACCTTGAACATGCCTTCACCATCGATGGCAACATCAAGTACGTTACCAGTTGTGACAAGTTCACCATTGGTCATCTGCCGTGCGATTCCCATTTCCTGAACGAATGAGACTTTTTTAAATGACTGGGGTAAAGAGCCACCAATATCACTGAGATACTCATTAAACATAATACTTTCCCGCTTGTAAGCGGTGGTGTTCATGTTGGCTATATTGTTGGCAATAATATCCATCTGGCGGCGCATTGCCACCTGATGCGATAGGCTTACTAATATTTTCGTGTCCATCTAACGGTCCTTCTGTCCATTTCGATTGTTCCTGCCTCGTATGTTGCATAAACTGTGCCAAGGATAGAAAGTTTATTTATTTCAATTGGTTAACTTGAATTCACTGTTTTGAGTTTTAGTGAAATGGAAGGGTTTGCCTAGTAATTTATTCCGTTTTGCCGGGTAATATCTGCATGAATGAGAGGCAGGTGCATTTATTTTCTTCTTATTGTATCTCTGCTATGTTAAGTATAAAAATTAACCATATCGCAAGTGTAAATTACTAACGAAATCTTAACTTTAGGTCGTTAAAATTGACTTTGAAAATAACAGAATAATTAACATCAGGATAAATTTTACCGATGAGCGATGTAGCAAAAGACGATGTAGATGACGGAGACGCCGGACTCGAAGAAGGTCTGGAGAAGAAAAAATTCAGTGGCAAGAAAATGATTATGATCATTGTCCCTGTGCTGCTATTGCTGATTGGCGGTGGGGCGGCCTATATGTTTATGGGGGGCGATGATGCAAGCGAGACCGCTCTTGATGAACATGGAAACCCGGTTGTCGCTGAAGAAGGTCATGAAGGTGAGTCTCAACTGCTTTTTTATGATGTTGAGCCGATGCTGGTTAATCTTACCTCCGCTGGGGGTAAATCGGCCTATCTTAAACTGTCTGTGACGCTGGAAGTTGATAACCAAAGTTCGATTGAAGAGTTGAAACTCAATTTACCGAGAATAATTGATAATTTTCAGGTATACTTGCGTGAACTTAGGCTTGAAGATATTAATGGGTCGGCTGGTATGTTCCGATTGAAGGAAGAGCTATTAAGCCGGGTAAATGAAACCATTTATCCCACCCGTGTAAATGATGTATTATTTAAAGAAATGCTGATCAACGGATAAAATTTTATGTCAGATGACGAAGAAATTGATGATGATGCAGTAGCTGCTGAATGGGCCGCTATGGCCGAAGCTGACGATGATGTTGAAGACGACAGCGATGATATGGCCACAGCCATGGGTATTGATCGTGTTCTTGACCAGGGCGAAATTGACAGTCTTCTTGGTTTTGATGGCGATGATGAAATTGGCGGGACAAAAACAGGTGTTCAGGCATTAATCAACAGCGGACTGGTGGCATATGAACGCCTTCCCATGCTTGACATTATTTTTGATCGCTATGTCAGAATGATGTCGACATCGTTGCGTAACTTTACGTCCGATAATTTTGAAGTGTCGATAGACAGTATGACATCTATCAGATTTGGGGATTATCTGAATTCAATTCCACTTCCGGCGATGCTTGCTGTTTTTGAAGCGAAAGAATGGGAAAATCATGGTCTGATCACTATTGACAGTAACATGATTTATTCTGTTGTTGATGCGCTTCTTGGCGGGCGGCGCGGAAATGCACCCATGAGAATTGAAGGTCGTCCCTATACGACAATTGAACATACACTTGTAGCAGAAATGCTCAGTGTAATGCTTAAGGATCTTTGTAGTGCGTTTGAACCATTAAGTCCGGTAAAATTTGAACTAGACCGAATGGAAACGAATCCGAGGTTTGCCACAATTGCTCAGTCCAGTAATGCCGCTCTGCTCATTAAAATGCGTGCTGATATGGCAGATCGTGGCGGAAAAATGGAACTGGTGCTTCCTTATGCAACGATTGAGCCTATCAGGGAATTGTTGCTTCAGCGCTATATGGGGGAAAAGTTCGGACGTGACAGTATCTGGGAATCTCATCTGGCAAATGAAATTCTTTTAACTGAGGTGGATCTTGACGCAGTTCTTGATGAACAGAAAATGACTTTGGGGGAAGTAATGAATTTTAAAGTCGGACAGACACTGATGTTAAATGTCGGACAGGATGCAGAAATCAATCTTCTCTGCTCCGGGGTGCCGATGTTAAAGGGAAAAACTGGGGTTATCGGTCGTTACAAGGCCGTAAAAGTAGAACGTGTCATAAATATTGACGAAAGGGCAACATGATTTATTCAGTGGAAAATATTTTAAATATTATCCTTTTGGTTATGTTGGCTGTCATGATCGGATATTGTATAGTATTAAACAAACGCTTAAAGGATTTCCGCAAAATTAAACAGGAAATGGGCGATATTATCGGGCAGCTGAATGCTTCGACAATCCATGCACAGAATTCCATTAAAGAATTTAAAAATGTTGTTTTGGAAGAAGAAAAAAAGCTTGATGAAAAGCTGAAAAGGGCTGCAGAACTTGCGGATGAGCTTGATATGATTAATGAAACAGGCTCAAATTTGGCAGACCGGATAGAGCGGGGGCTGACCGGTGGAAACGCGCCACAGACAATAACTGAGGAGCCAGAAGAACATCAGGCACCGAAAATCAAAACTGATAATTTGAGTGATAGAATTTCACTTTCAGATCTGGACAGTGATAAAAACGCAGATGGTGATAAAGAATTGCGTGAAAGCTTGAGGAATGTAAGATGAAAATGAAAATTCAAATATTCCCTCTTATGTTATTGGCATTTATCGCCATTTTTGGCTTTAAATCTTATGATTTTGCTATGGGGCTGGATAGCGGCGCTCAAAAAAGTAGTATAAATAAACAGGCGAATGCAGTGGCGGAACGATTAAATGGGATTGCGTCTGCAGCTGGTCAGGAAACAGAGCCCGGTTTATCAGACGAACATGGGGATACGCAGCCTAACCTAGGCCAAAGCGGTTTTCCATATACTGGTGAAGAAATTCAACTTTTGCAAAGACTTGCGGAACGCAGGGAAGAACTTGATCAACGTGCAAGAGATATGGACGTTCGTGAAAAGCTTCTTATTGCTACTGAAAAAGGGATAGATAAAAAAATTGAAACCCTGAAAAATATTGAAGCTCAGATCAAAGCTCTTGTTGAAGTTCATGATGAGCAGGAAAAAGCGCAAATTGAAAGTCTGGTGAAAACCTATACGGCTATGAAGTCAAAAGATGCCGCGAAAATTTTCAATACTCTTGATATGGATATATTGATCCCTATCATTGAAAAAATGAATCCAAAGGTCGTCGCTAATATTTTGGCGGATATGAACACCGCTTCTGCCAATGATATTACTGTTGAGCTGGCAACAAGAAAAAAGCTTCCGGAAATTGAAGGATAAGCAATTTATTCTCTAATTTGGGCAACGTGATTGAATAAATATTGTCAATTATTTAACTGCTTTTTAACGTCTGTTTTGTATCTTTCTAGACTGTTTACATCATGATATTGATGTTTGAGGGATTAGGAGAGTTAAGTATGCAAAGCAATGTGGCTACTATCGACGACAGAATTGTGAATGTTAAAAATAAGTTTGATGACCGGATTTCTGTTGAAGAGGTTTCAAAAGTTGTAGCAGAAGTTATGGGAAGTATCCATGGTGACGTGGCTTTTGACAGCCTGCATTTTAAGGATGAACTCAAAAACCTCCTTTCATATATTGATCAGGCCAAAAATGAAATCGCATCCCTGCGACCAAAAGAATACAGCGTAAATAAAATTCCTGAGGCGTCCAGCGAATTGGATGCCATTGTCAAAGGAACAGAGGCCGCCGCAGAAAAAATCATGGATACTGCTGATGAAATTGGCGAGCTTGCGGAAAAATGTGATGAAGAAGTAAAAGCAAAGCTCGAAGAAATCTCAACAACTCTTTTCGAAGCCTCCAGTTTTCAGGATATTACAGGTCAACGTGTTACCAAGGTGGTTAATACGCTTGCCCATCTTGAGAAAAAACTCAGTGCACTGGCCGATGCCATAGGGGATAATGATATTGATGAAGTCATTGAAGAAGACAGTTTCGAAAAAGATTTTGATGCAATGTCCAATGAGGAATTCCTTCATGGTCCCCAACTTGAAGAGAATGCACAGGATCAGGCAGCCATTGATGCATTATTTGATGATTTTTAATCTTCCAGGCATGAATTAGATTGCAAGTGATTGAATTACTTACAGATAATGTATAGATTAAGGTTCACTGTAATTATGGTTAATTTTTATAAAAATGACACAGGAAAAGCAAAATAACTTTATAGAGGCAGCGCCCGGCGCCAAAAAGCCGGTTGGCGATACAACCAGTCTTTTTGTCTCCCTCTATCTTATTATTCTTGCTTTTTTTATGGTGCTAAATTCCATCTCAAACCAAAGCCAGACAAAGATTAAATCAGCAACAGAAAGTGTTAGCCGCGCATTCGATAATCCCTTTGAACAAAATGCCGACTTTGTTGATGTTACGGAAGAAGATGCTACTGACCTGCCGCCTAATGACGAATTTTATGAACAGCTACAGGGGGTATTTGCATCATTGATCGGATTTGAAGGAAAATTTCCGACTCAAGGGGGTAATACCATCAAAGTAGAATTTAAACAGTCCGATATATATGACGCTGAAAGCAGTGAATTTAGAAAAGATCAGGATGCATTCTTTTTTCAACTGTCCAGATTTCTAAATAGCGAAGGTATAGGCTCTATCCGTGAAATTGAGTATATAATATATACTGGGAATAAATTTCCTGAAGGTCCGGAATATTGGAAAGATATTTCCATACTTCGCAGTGGTGCAATAGTAAGCAAGCTGACTGAAATGGGAGTTAGGGAAAATCAGATATCTATCGGTGTTGCACCGGGCGAACAGGACCTGCTTAAGATCTCCTTTTTTATCAGAGATGAAAAAACATCCAGGCAAAATCTGAAAAATGCGGACAGGACCGGTCTTGGAGAAGTGACAACGCCAATGCCGGAAGTGGAGGAGTAGCAATGGAAAAAAATATCCTCCATGAGTCAAAAAGTGATCCAAACAGCTGGATGGTTATATTCGCAGACCTATTGGCACTGCTTCTTACATTCTTTGTTCTTATGTTTTCCATGAGTTCTGTTCAGGTTTCCGAATGGCAGGCGATGGTTACGTCCCTAAGTGAAAATCTTAATCCCGAGCGTGCAAAAATTCAGGATATCAACTGGAATAAGATCGATGAAGCGTTAAGCTATGAGGAAGAAGGTCTTAACCTTGAATATCTGAAAAATATATTTGAAGAGAAGCTGTCCCATGATCCGATCCTAACCCGCAGCACAATTACCGTATTGGATGATAGACTGGCAATTTCACTTCCGGCTGATTTGATTTTTGATCTGGGGCAGGCAGAACTGGATCCTGATGCAAGAAGCGCTATGATCGAATTAGGCGAAGCGCTTCGCTCAATTGATAATGAAGTTATGGTGGTCGGCCATTCCGATCTGGCACCAATTAGTGGTAAACAGTATCCGACAAACTGGGAACTTTCCCTCGTCAGGGCTCTTTCCATATCAAAGCTTATTCAAGCGGGTGGCTATCGTGGAACAATTGAGGCATTTGGTGAAGGCTCTTCCCGTTTTGGAGATCTGGATGAAAGTATCCCCCTTGATGAGAGATACCATCTGGCCAGACGGGTTGACGTGATCATTTTACAGAAGAAAAAAGGCTGAATATGAATAAGTTACTGAAGCATATCAGCAAACATCTGATAAAAACGAGTTTCATTTTAACGCTTGGAATGTTACTCCCATCCTTTACGGCTTTGGCCCAGGACAAAATCAAAGTGCGTTCCGGGGATCATCCGACGTACAGCAGGGTCGTCTTTGACTGGGAAAAAAATGTTGGTTATTCAGCAAAACTGAATGCGGGAAAGCTTGAAATTGAATTTGATACGAATGCCGTTCCCGATTTTACGTCATTTCTTATAGATGGACCGGCTTATTTAAAAAACCCGACTTATTCTGTCATTGATGGAAAACTGAATGTGTCATTTCAGGCGATCAATGCAGAACGTGTGCGCGATTTCAGATCAGGAACCAGAATTGTTGTTGATGTTATGGGGGAAGGGGCGCCAACGCCACCTTCTGTATTGGAAAAAGAAAGTGTTGTGGCTTCAGATGACATGCCATCAACAGAACAGGCAGTGGGTATAGTACTTCAGGAACAAGGGCAGAATGTTTCAAATGATCCTAAACCTGAAATGGAAAATACCGGTTCCCTGACCGTACAGGGACAGAATTCTGAAAATGCATTTACAATTGATTATATCTGGAGCGAAGAGACTAAGGCAGCAGCCTTTATCAGAGCAAATAAACTGTGGGTTGTTTTTGACAAATTTACAATTGCTGACCAAAGCGGATTAAATTCCTTATTGGGTGGTCGTGTTAAGTCGGCAGAGCAGCTAACAAATCATTCACCCACCATTTTGATATATTCTGTAGATCCGGGACAAAGTGCCAGAATGGTGAAAAAAACTAACGGCTGGGAACTTTCTCTCAGAAGCAATACAGCTGTACCCCAGCTTCCAATTGAAGTTGGGCATCAGTCTGTCAGCAATGTCGGGGAAAATATCTTTTTAAAAGCGGATGATCTTGGAAATGTTATCAATGTTGAGGATCCATTCATTGGTGATAACCTGACGATTGTGACGGCAAGCCAGTCGTCGCAAGGCGTAATGGAAGAAAATAATTATCCGGAATTTAATATATTGAAATCTGCAGAGGGAATTGCCCTCGAACTCATTGCCGATGATATTTTTGTATCAAGGCATGACACTGGCATTTCAATTTCGGGGAGGAACGGGCTTGCCGTCTCAAGAAGCAGTGTGCCGATATTAAGCGGTGCCCTTCCAGTAGCCTTGGATAATGACAAGACAAATCAAGAGCAGGTTAAATTACTGGATTTTGAAGCTTGGGCACAGGGGCCATTACCGGATCAAGGGTATATGGATAATAGGCACGAGCTTCTTTATCAGCTTTCTACGGCGACGGATGATGAAAAAAATGAAGCCCGCTGGAATTTGGCTGTATATGATCTTGCACATAATAACGCTGCGGAAACCATTGGTATTCTGGAGTTGATGTCCCAAAGTGAACCTGGATTTATTGAAAACCCCTCCTTTAGAGCGGTTCTCGCAATCAGTGATATTAAAATGCGTCGTTTTGATGAAGCAATTGAACTTCTTAGTCACAAGTCGCTTGTTGCAGAGCTTGACGCACTGCTTTGGCGATCTCTTGCCTATGAAGAAAAAGGCGAATATCAAAAAGCAATGGACGATTTTAAGCATGGGGTTGATGTTCTGTCTCTTCAGACGAATGATAATAGAGCGGACTTTCAATTTTCGGCAATCAGATCGGCAAACATGCTTGATGATGTTGAATTTATGAATAATCAGATAAATGGAATTAAGTCGGCTCAGCTAAATGCAAGACAACTTACCCTACTTGATTATTGGCGCGGACAACTGGCGGAAAAGTCAGGTGATGATGCATTGGCAGCAGAATATTATGATCAGGTTATTGCAACAGGTGTTCGTTATCCGGCTGCATTGGCAAAATTAGCCCGGATAAATCAGCAGCACCGGCTTGAGGAAATTGACGCAGTTCAGGCGATTGATGGGCTTGAAAAACTGCGCTTTGCCTGGCGGGGGGATAATTTTGAGCTGGATTTACTAAAACAGCTAGGTGAGCTTTATGTTGAAAATGGAGAGTATCGTGAGGGTCTTGCCACTTTGAAACAGGCAGCGACCTATTTTCCGAATTCGCCCATGACAGGCGACTTAACAAGAAAAATGGCCGACATCTATAAATATCTGTTTCTGGATGGAGGGGCAGATAGCATGTCACCTTTGAAAGCCATGGCACTGTTTATGGAATTCAGGGAACTTACGCCACTTGGGGCTAATGGTGATACAATGTCAAGAAATCTGGCGGCAAGAATGGTTTCGGTTGATTTGCTTGATGATGCTGCTGACCTTCTTGAATATCAGGTTCAATATCGACTTCAGGGCGTAGCACAGGCCGATATTGCCAGTGATCTTGCCAAAATATATATCATGAACAAGCAACCCGATAAGGC
>JAGREE010000030.1 GCA_020446675.1 Alphaproteobacteria bacterium
AGTATTGTCAGACAGTTTGTTTTGAACTTCTTCCCAAATAGAATGGTCTATGATAGCCTCATGTTGCCCGTCATATACATTATCTTTGTATCTAACTTTTCCTGCATATAATGGATTTTTTAAGAGATGATAGAGATGGCCGCGACTGAAACTTTTCCCACCTGTAATGTTACCATTATATTTCCTTTCCTTTGTTTTTAGATATAACCGATCGGCTTTTTCTTTAACCTCCCTTACCGAGCCAAACTCAAGGTATAAATCATAAAGGGTTTTTACTGTTTCTGCTTCAGCCTCATTTATCTTTAATCCCTTATCTTTGACTTCATATCCAAGTGGCGGTAGTCCTCCCATCCACATCCCCTTCTTTTTAGATGCGGCAATTTTATCACGGATCCGCTCACCCGTAATTTCTCGTTCAAACTGGGCGAAGGAAAGAAGCACATTCAAGGTCAGGCGTCCCATGGATGAGGTGGTATTGAATTGTTGCGTGACGGATATGAAGGAGACATTATGTTTATCAAAGAGCTCTATCAGTTTTGAAAAATCGGCTAAGGACCGTGTCAGCCGATCCACTTTATAGACGACAACGGTATCTATTTGCCCTGCTTTGATATCACTAAGCAGTTCCTGAATAGCAGGGCGGTTTAAGGTTCCGCCCGATATCCCTCCGTCATCATAAATCTTTTTAACGGCCCGCCATCCTTCATGATGCTGACTTTTAATATAGGCGAGGCTTGCTTCGCGCTGGGCATCGAGACTATTAAAGTCCTGCTCAAGACCATCTTCTGTTGATTTTCGGGTATAGACAGCGCATCTTATTATTTTGCTCATCCTGAACGCCTCAAACCAAAGAAACGGGGACCTGACCATCTGGTGCCAGTAATGGATCTGGCAATTTCTGATAAAGACTTAAAATGGGTGTTATTCCATTCATAACCATTCCTCAGGACGACAACCCGGTAGTTGTCGCCGTGCCATTCCCGCATTAGTACGGTTCCCTCGGGTAAGTCTGAAGATACTTTATTATTATGACTATTATTTTGAAAGCGTTTTAATTTAAGCTGAATTGACCTTGGTAATTGTCCATGTATCTTTGACTGGATGGAATAGGCAGCGGCATGTTCCATTAGTCTCCGGCTGATCCCCTTGGGTGCGTCAGTCCGATATATTTTCTTCCAGCTATCAAGGAGTTGTCCTCTGGAGGTTTCTTTAATGTCATCTATATTCAAATTTTCTGTTGCTACCGCTATTTTTTCACATTTCATTCTAGTCTCCTGAGTTATATTGGAGACAGTAACGCTCTGTTTGGGCAGGAAGTCCAGTCATTATTTATTTGCCTCAATTGGTACTCGGCACCACGTAATTGCTTAGATTATATTATGGAATTGACTGTCCGCTATCGACCCAAAGCTGTCAGTCAGAAATTAATCCATCCATAGTTTCTAAACCAAACCTATTCTTGTTAAGTTTTGTACCATTTATTATACAATCTCTGTTTAGCTTAGTTTTAATTTGACATTTTGACTGCCATATCTCCACGTTCAGGCGGTGTTGTATCAATGGCGGCATAGTCGCCATAAGACAACCTTTCCTCAACCCCGGTAAGTGTGATGATGCCAAGTTCTTTTTTTCTCACACTTAAAACTTCACCAGTCGTGGGATCGGTTAGGCGTTTAATGACCCTTTCCACAACAAATTTATCTCCGGACTTTAGACCGGCATTCTCACCAAAGTTTAAATATATTTCACTGCCATCATATTCAACAACTGAGCTGGACCATTTCACATCTTCTGATTTGCGAGCGATATTTTGTACGGCTTTTGTTATTGCCTTTCTGGCGGCCTGACCAAGCGGCGTTTTATAAAATTGGTTTGTTCCCAGATTTATGCCTTTATAGCCTGCATTAACATCAAAAGACCTGCTTTTTGCGGTTTCTTTTACGCTGAAACTGTCAATGATTTCACCGCTTGAGGTATCAACCAAACGAATGTCTAAGCCAACAGTGCCTGACTTTCCTTGGAGAGAGGCGCCCCCACCAAGCAAGCTTCCCAATGCGCCACTTGATACACCCAAGCTTAAACCGCCCCCTTTGTTGCCAGCATCAAATTCTGTGACAGCACCGTATATGATAATCTGAGCATTCTGAAGGTTACCGGATTGTGGTCTTCCTTCCTGACGGGTCAGCCCACCAGCGGCCAGCTCCTGTTCTGCCAATACCTGTTGAAGATTGGCACGTTCGACAACAATAAAGCGATCTGCTTCCCGTAGGGCTGTTACAAACATGGAGGATAAGCCACCGCCGATCGACCAGTCACCATAATTGGCAGCGAAAGAACCTATTGAATCAAACTTTCCCACCGCGACAGTGCGCCTTGGTCCTTTGACTTGGGGTATTTTACCGTCAAGAATGCCCTCTTCTGCCTCAACATCATCCTGGGCATAGCTGTAAGAAGGCGCCACCATGCTTAATAAAATAATCACCAGACATTGATTAATCACTGTAACAAGATTTTTTATATTTTTCATATTATTCATTTATAACCTCCATTATATTCAACGTACCGGTGACCAGACGCCGTTATTTTTATTAATCAGATATTCATCCACCAATGCACCATTCTCTGTGACAATCTGGGCACGAATATTTTCTCCCTCCTCTTTGATGGGGCCTACCTTTAATCTCGGGTTTCCCGAAACCATTAGTCTATATTCCAGCAGAACTTTTACTGATTTTTCGGTTGGTCCCTCCGGCCCGAAGGCTTCAAGACCACTTCCTGCAGATGGTAATTCCAGGCCCGGAGTAATATTTGATTTTTGTTGCTCGAGCCTTGCTGCCTCTGCCGCAACAGCCTGAAGCTGGGCAGCTAATATCTGTATCTGATGAGTAAGAGCAACATAATCTATGCTCTCGCTTCTTCCTGTCTGATAAGGAATAAATGGGTAATCAAGAGCAGATTGGGCATTAACCTGCGCTCTTTCGCGGTAATAGTCAGCACGCTCAAAATTACGTTCACTCAATTTTCCATCCTGCTGATTTTGCTGTGCTATCGCGTCACTTATCAAAGCTGCAAATATTAAGCCAAATGAAATTAAATATGTCTTTTTACTCACTTATAAGTCTCCTGTTAGGGATAATTAAAACCCTCCTGCTGCTGCGTTGCCTAAGCCGGTAAAATTATCATTTGCCACTGCCGATCTTGCTACCGCTCTTACGCCATCCTGATTAAAGCCCAGTACCGGATTAAATCCAATTTCTTCCAATGGTACTCCCAATTTTGCTTCATCAATTAAATGGCCATATTCTTCCAGCACGGCACGACCGTGACCTGATGTAATATCAAAAGCTCGTTCTGCAGCATTCTGCATATTTGTTGCTGCAGCAGCTGCCGCATCGGCATTTCCATTTGCACGTGCTCTTGCCCAATCAGCTTTATAACTTTCATAAGCATTCATCGCTTCTCTATACTGGGCTACCAAAGATTCATCGGGGGTCATCAGGGCCCGTTGAATAGTTTTTGCATTTGCTGCCCGTTCCGCAGAAGTTGCACCAACCGTTGGCACGGTTCCACCAGCATCATGGACTATCGTACGTTTGAAGCCATTTGAAAGGTCCTGGAAGCCAAAGTTATTACTTTTCAGATCCAGAACAACAAATCCGCCTTCATTAATGAGGTCCTGTGCTCTGGAAATAGACTCTACCTCATCCAGCGTCATTGGTGTCCGCGCTCCCCGTGCCTGACTGTATGTTGGAACAGGGGCTTTTTCAGCAATCCGAATATTTCTTCCGGCTAGGACACCATTATCATTTGCAGCTGATACCTGAAACTCGCCTCGTGCTTCTGGAGTATAAACGAAGTTATCTTTGACTTGTTTTGGTAGGTCGGTGAATGCCTGTGTTCCAACATTATCAAGTCTTGCGGTTACAGGGTCAACTTCTCTGCTTAATTTAATGACATTTCCCTGATTTTTACCATTTAGATCATTCACTACGGTAAAGGACCCTCTGCCGACCTCATCCCCCACTTCCAGAACCTGACGTGACCCTGTTGCCGTATCTTCTAGTATTAGAAACCGTCCGGCCCTTGTGGCCCGAACTGACGGTGCAGTTGTTAAAGGCACCTGCATCAAGCCATTTTCAGTTCTGAAAACACCTGGCGGCAAATTGCCGGCAGATGTGCCCGATGGGGCGGCACCCGGTATATTATCAGCAGGCCCCGCTACCGGACCATCAAACAATGTTCCATTCGGGCCAGCATTGCCAAGATCCAGAGGAACGCCACTCTCGCCGGGCCTTAATGGAAGATTTGTATTCGCCGCAGATGGTACTGGACGTGCACCCGGCGCATTGGTCGGAGGAATACCAGAATTATTAATCGGTACACCAGATTCACCTACTGCAAGAGGCGCATTACTATTTGCCGCCGATGGCGCAGGACGGGCACCCGGTGCATTGGTCGGAGGAATGCCAGGATTATTAACCTGTATTCCAGATTCACCAACAACTAGAGGTGCATTGCTATTTGCCGCCGATGGCACAGGACGGGCGCCCGGCGCATTGGTTGGCGGAATACCGCCGCTGCTTGGTGGCGGTGCTGCGCCAGCATTGGTTGGTGGAATCTGTCCGCCGTTTCCACCACCAACAGGCTGTGTTCCGCCAGGTCCGTTTCGTGATGCGGCAGGGAAGGGTTCATCAAATGCATTTCGAAATTCAGGGCCCAGCATTTCATCAAGCCCAATATAAGGACCATCACGTGGTGGAAGCACAGTTGTCGGGCCGGTGGTTCCTGGTTTTAAGGGGGTTGGTCTGGCCGGTGGATAAACTGGCGCTTTGGGAACTTCTCCAAAAGCATTGGCAAACTCTGGGCCGAGGATTTCATCAAGCCCCTGATAGGGTAGGCCTGTTGCATCTTTTGGAATATTTGGGACATCATCAAACGCATTGGCAAACTCGGGGCCCAATAATTCGTCAAGGCCCTGGAATGGACCGTCCCGTGGTGGCAATGGTGCTGCAGGGGCGGCAGTTCCGGGTCTGAGCGGAGTGGGTCTGACGGGCGGATAAACAGGTGCACGCGGTGTTGTGCCAAAGGCATTGGCAAATTCAGGCCCGAGCAGTTCATCCAGTCCCTGATATGGAAGGGTATCTGAAGCCAGTGTCGTGGCTGGTACAGGACCATCCAGTGCCCCGGCGAACTCAGGACCAAGAAGCTCATCAAGTCCAATATAAGGACCATCACGCGGTGGCAGAACGGTTGTGGGGCCGGCAGCCCCCGGTCTGAGTGGTGTTGGTCTTGCCGGTGGATAGACCGGTGCCTTCGGCACTTCACCAAAAGCATTGGCAAATTCAGGACCCAAAAGTTCGTCCAGTCCTTTATAGGCACCGCCAGTTACTTCAGATAGGTTGGCACTTTCAGTGAACCTGACTGAGTCTCCCACTATATCTGCACCACGGGTAACATCTGTTGCAACAGCGCCACCCGTTCTGGCGGCATCATTTAATGCATTGGCACCTCTTGCCGCTTCCTCCAGTACGTTTGCGGCCTGGGCAAGTTCATCCACCTTGTCCAGTCCGCGTAGAACCGTAATGATTTTACCACCGCCGCCAATAACCATTGCCGGATCAACAAATAATTCTGCACCGACAGTTGTAATTTCAGCAGATCCGGAAAAGGCATCGCTTAATGATCCGGTCTGATAAGCACTATTCAGCTGATCCAGTCCATCCGATATTTTTTTGCCTTCACCGATTACGAACTTCATTCCCAGGTCACCCCAGCTGGCTTCGCCGAGGTTATTTATCGTATCAAGATTTTCAGAACCAAAGATGTCTACATTAAGCCCAGTTGCTTCATTGAAATAAAGCTGTAACGTTTCATAGTAAGTATCCAGCGATTGAACAATAATAATATCAGCGAGCCCGACCAGACTTTTTACCGTCCCTTTGCCAACACCGTATATCGCACCTACGCCTGAAGAAATACCAACAGCCGTATTCTGGAAAGCATCTGTTGTTGCATCATAGCCTGTGATGATAGATTCCCATACAGTTGGATCGGCTTCTTTAAAATCAATGCCGTTAACGGCATTCTGAATTGTTGCAGCCGTTGCCAGCCTTTGCGAATTCAGGGCGGAATCAGACATGAGTTTGGCATTTGTCCGCTCTTCCAGATTATCCTCGAAGGCAATTTCACCAAGTCCGTTCATAGTGCCGTAATATGTGATTTCACGTCTAACATCTGCGGCAATAGCTTCACTTCCGGCGACCGTTCTTGCGTCAAAATCTTCCCAGTATTTTCTGGCATCCTGAAGACGGGTAAGTTCACCTTTTGCCACTTCGGCATCTTCAGCACTTGTCGGGTTATCAATACGGTTTTGTATTTCTGCTTCGCGAGTGTCGAAAGCCTGACTTCTTGCTGATTGAATATTTCTCGCATTACCCACCTGTGACTGCGCATCGGCATAGGCATCGACATGTCGCTGAACCTCTTCTGCCCGTTTTTCATCACTTACCGCCCAGAGTTTTTTATTGGCTTCCTGCCAAGCTTCATAACGAAGCATTTCTTCAGTATTTCTGGCTCTTTGATCTGCCCGAAGACGGGACGTTCCGACTTCCAGCCCCTCTTTTAATCTTTTTGCTTCAGCTTCTTCCTCATCATTCCAGATGGTCATGTCATTCAGTTCTTTGAGCCGAGTTTGCATATTAACAAGGTCTCTTTGGCGACTTTCCAGCATTTCCTTGGTAGATCGCTGCCCCTGGGCACTACTATTAAACTCTTCGTATCTCGAATTCTGTTCCTTGAAATCATTGGCGGCTTCACCAAGTTCAAGTTTTTGAATAAAATCAATCCTCTGATCAATACTCAGCTCGCTCCACTGCGGGATATTCTCCTGTAGCCATTCTGACCGTTCATCTGAACTCAGTGAAGACCAGCGCCATCCTTCCGGTGGGTTGTTAATCAGTTCATTAAATGCCTTACGCTGGGCATCAACAAGACTGTTGGCTTGTGTTGTAGCCAGCTGATCGAGTTTTGCGGCTTCGCTGTTCAGTCGGGCAGCTTCAGATTCCAATCTTTCGACTTCTGCTTGTGCCCTTGCCGCATCAGCCTCAGCATTCTGTGCTTTGGTTTCAAGGCTTTGGGCGTCTTCTCTTATTTCAGTTTCCCTTGCTGTCATTTCTGCTGCCCGTGCATCATCACGCGTTGCTTCTGAACGATAATCTTTTGCCTGTGCTTCTCTCTCTCTGGCATTTTGCAGGTTGTCCTGTGCAGCGGCTCTTGCATCACGAGCTAAAGATTTATTATCGGTACTATCCGCTATTGCATTAAACCGGGCGGCTGATTGTCTTAAACGTTCGGCTTGTGCTTCCAAATCTTCAGCTTTGGACCGGTTTTTGGTAGCCTGCTCTTCGGCATAATCAGCAAAACCAACATATTCGTCCGCCTGGCGTTCTCGTGTTCCAACAATTTGATCTGCCTGACTGCGTTGAAATTCTGCTTCTTTTTGTGCCATTTCAGCATCAAATTTTGCTTTATCGATCTGGTTCTCAACACTTAAAGCATCACTTCTTATTTCCCTTGCTGTCTGTTTGGTAGTTGTTATTAGTTCATGCTGATCAGCAATAGTGGGACTTGGTTTTGTTGTGCCTGCGACAGCAATTGCTGCCCCGTGGACGGCCTGTTCGGATAATTCATTCGCCGCATCAACAATATATTGGAAAAAGCCTCCAGGTTGTTCAAGCGATGGTTCGTTGATCAAAACCGGTATACTCGCGGTTTCAGAAATTCTTTCGGTGGTGCTGCCATTGCTTTTATTAGAGGCATCAGTCTGCTGTGGTGAATTTGTGCCAGAAACAGTATTTGATGAATTGGCCAGTTGCTGTTGCTGGTTCTGGGCTTCTTTTACGGCATTACTGACACCCTCTGCGGCGGTAGCCCATGTGGATGAAGCCCCGATAGAATTGGCGCTTAGTGCAAACCCGCCCGCGGAATTGGTTGAAATATTAATATCATTTTCTGCAAATTGACCTGTTATCCTGTCCACAACATCATTATATTGACTGACCCTTGACTGTGCACGTTCAATGGTTGCCGGATCACCAGCTGCCTGTGCCTCAGCAAGATTATTTTGTGCCTGCTGAAGATTGCTTGTTGCATTTACAAGATTAACCTGTGCCTGCGCCATTTCCCCGACCTGTTTCGCAAAGGCCGTTCTATTAATGGATCCATCGGCATTTAAGGGCAATCCTTCTGTTAAATCTGTAGCCCATTGATTATGGGCGTTAACAAGATCAACTGCCTCGCTTGCCGCACCAATAGATTTTAGTCCGTTTAGCTCACTTTCAACTTCGCTTAGGCGTTTTGTCATATCCCGGTAGGCCTGATCCGCACCAAAAACAATTCCAGTGCCGCTTGAGCCCATTGGATTGAAGTTCGCAATATTTTCCTGAAGCTGCTGTTGTTCTTCTTGAAGTGCTTTGTATCGATCTGTATATTGACCTCCGGGATCCTCCAACGTGCCGCCAAGCCCATTTCTTGCGGCTGTTACCCGGCTTTTGGCCTCATTAATCATATTGATTTCATTGTTAAGATCTGCATCCGTTAAATTGCTTAAACGCTGACGCTCTGCAAATTCACTAGAAATATTATCCAGAGCCTCTGAAATCTGGCGACTTGTTGCGTTGGTAACAGGTAGACTTTTCCCTGTTAATGCCTTTGTTGTATCCCCGACATCACCGGCAAAGTTTCGAACAGATTCTTCGGCTGTTTCAAGCTGGGTTCTAAGGTCATTCACTTCTTTTTCTAGATCAGATAAACTTTTCGGGTCAAAATCAGGGTTTTGACGCGCTGCATCCAGAGCATCCTGTGCACTGCTTGTCCGTTCTCTAAGGTCTGTTGCCTGATTATTTGCATCAATAAAGTTATTAAAGGCATCTGCAGCTTTACGGGCATTCTCATAATCATTCCACTCGTCCTGCATTCCATTTGCATAAAATTCGGCTTTAAGAGCCAATTTATCAGCGATCTGTGCATCATTGGCTGCGGCTTGAGCCGCTCTTTCGGCGCGTTCAATGGCCCGGTCATAGGCCTGATCCTGTCTGGAGCCGGAACCGCCCTGACGTCTTAAATTAAGTTGTTCTTCCCGCAGGCGATCTACTTCACTTTGCGCATCCGCGGCGGCTTGATGAGCCTCATTGCGCATGCGTTCTGTTTCATAAACAGGATCACCCTGACGCATTGCATCCAAACGGGCCTGATTTCTCTGGAAATCCTGAACTTGCCCCTGAAAACGGGCCTGGTCTGCCTGAAAGCGACCTTCTTCTCTTGCCAGATCGGTAATATCCCGTGAATTTTGCTGGCGTTGTTCACGAATTGACCTGCATTCAGAACCCCGGCAGTTTGGATCACCGTTTCGACGGGCTTCCTGTTCAGCTTTTCTTAAATCACGCTCTTCCTGCTCCAGCCTTGCACGGCGTTCCTGCTGTTCATTGCCTCTTTCTTCAAGCTCATCGCCCTGTTTGTTCAGATCTTCAGCACGTTGCCTTTGCTCTTCTTCAAGCTTATCAATAGCTTTTTGACGTGCACTACGTTTATCCCTTCGTTTTTTCTCGTCATCGGCCCGGTCACCGGCTTTGTCCAGATCCTTATCTATTTCGTCTAGTTCGTCTTTGGCTTTTTTCTCGCCATCATTCTTGGCATCATTTATTTCTTTATCCAGTTCATCGGCCACCTTATTTGCGGCCTCTTCACACGCATTGGCGAGGATTTCGGGGCAGGGGCCAAAAGCGCTTCCTATAGCTTCGCTGTCATTGATATCTTTATTAGCACTGGCAACACTGTTGCTCAGATTTGCAATTAGAGGGGATAAATTTGGAATTGTGTTTCCGGCCTTGAGGCGGGCATTTTGAGTAAAAATGCTCATGCGTTGAGGATCCATCATACCCTCGCCAATACTCATCTGACCGCCGGACATGCCCATCATGGTGTTATTATTATCTTCGATAAGAGCAGTCGCGCGATCCTGTGCCCCTTGTCTTAAACTGGAGGCTTCCTGTTGTTGCCGGATATATTCCTCACGACGCCGTCTTTCTTCTTCAGCAGCTCTTGCTGCTGCAGCCTCCCTCTCTGCCTGAGACATTCCTGAAGCCGATGCTACCTGGTTTGATTTTACAGCTGCGGGAGATGATGCTGGGGAATTTTGTCCTTCGTCCGTTTTTTCAGCATTTTCATTTTCAGTCACTGTATCATCAGAACTATTCTCTGCACTCTCAGTGTTTGTTGCATTGGCCACATTTATATCTGTGTTATCTGTATCTGTTGATGTCGGTTCGTCCTCGGTTTCTGTTGATTGAGATGTATTATTCGCGACTTCTTCCTGCGGTGTGTTTTCTGAATTTTGGCTTGTTGCCGGGTTTGTGCCGCCACTTACGACATCAGGTGTTTCAATTGTTCCTTCCGTTGTGGTTGTCGTAAGGGTTTCAGTAATCGTCGTTTTGCTGTTTGGGGTTGTCGTTGTGGTAACGGTTGTATCAACTGTTTGTGTCGGTGTTGATGTAATTTTTGTACCATTATCAAGTATTTGCGTTGTTGTATCACCAACTGTGGTCTGCGTGTCATTTGTCACTGTAGTCTGGCCACCAGTGGCAGTTGGTGTGGTAATCGCAGTGTTTGTTGTGCCAGTGCTGCTGGTTCCCGTACTGCTTCCTGAACTCGTCTGCTGAGCCTGTGTAGCCTGCGTAGCTTGTTGTGCCTGTGTAGCGTAGTTAAGTCCTCCCCCTGTTTCACTGCTGGTGACTATTGTTGGGGATTGAATCAAATTTTCAGTGACCGTTGTTGTTGTTGTTTCAGTTATTACCGTTTTGCTGTCTGGTGTGGTTATGGTTGTAACTTCGGTATCAATGGTTTCCGTCGGTGTTGATGTAATTTTGGTGCCATCCGATAATGATTGTGTTGTCGTGTCGCCAACTGTGGTTTGAGTATTATTCGTTACAGTTGTTTGCCCGCCGGTCGTAGATACCATATTCGGGCTATAGCTATAAGTCGGCGATTGGGTTTGTGTAACATTGGTCGTCGCCGCTGGCTGACTTTGAATTGTGTAAGAAAATTGGCCTGTAGCAGAATTGCTGCCAAGTACATACCCGTTTGATGTCGGCGTTACATCAAGTCGCATCCAGCCTGATGGCGTTGGATCATTAGTCCCGACTGTTATGACTTCCCCCGTATTGGGGTTGGCAATCACCTGGCTGCTTTCTGAAAGCTGTGAGAGCAGGCTTTGATTTATTTGAATGTTACTTATAAGATTTTGATAATTCTGAATGGCTGTCTGCTGGTCAGATTGTAGACTATTGTCTTGAACTGTCTGATTGTTTGTTGTTGTCCCACCGTAATAGGACGGAATATTCAGCGTTTCCTGTGCAGAAGCTTTTTGTACCATCGGCAGTATTGTTGCCAACGATATTAAACTGTAGAACAGTGTATTTTTCGTAAATTGATTAATTTTTGATGATGAACTACCAAGTCGTAATACCGTATAGCCAATAAGACTATCCCGATTATGCTCCCAATAACTTCTAGAACCCTCCCTCATGGTTTTTTCCCAATTATTGATGAATATCAATATAATAGAAGTCTAAACTCAACCTGCCAACTTACTTCCTTCAAGGCCCATTTATTTGTGCTGATATTTTTTCTTAATTTTAAGCACTACTCTACAATAAAAAGAGCAAAAAGTCTAATAAACTTGTCCAGATATATGTTGAATAGAAAATTGTTCTGTGAAATATCAAATGACACATAATGTGGGTTACAGACGGATTGTTCTATTTTATTACTCATTCTTGCTGCCTATATTTTGTGCATTGATCAGCGGGAAGTTCTTTTTTTAATCATAAAAAGGAAATTTTTTGAGTAAAGTTTTTATTAAGATGGTTTACTGAAATCGACTTATAAAATTTTACTGTAGTAGTTATGCATTTTAAAACAATTGGTTAGGAATGATTAAAGTAAGAAAAGTTCTTTTTTTCTTCGACCGTTAAATTTCTGGCACGGCAATTGCTAATATCTATTTGTGAACTGCCAGAGTAGGCGAGTTCCAACCTCGATCCAAAGAAGGATTGAATGAGCACTGGTTCTATCGGATCTCTTGATTTGAAAAGTAGAACCTGTTTATTGCCTCCGAATGCATTGTCATTAGGAGGGTAAAATTTACTTCTTTGGAGAATTGCAAATGACAACCACCAAGAAGGAGCTCCCGGTCCTTCCTCCGATAATACAGAAAATGATATTATCATTACTGATACTAAAAGCATTATTATTGCCTTTGCCCCTGCTGGCTGCGGCTGAATATAGTAAGACACAAAAAATTGTGTTTGATCCCAAACCAATCACTCCACAAAGCGTAAGATATATTCCTTCATCATATAACTTAGGCAAAGATTTGGGAGATTTATGAAAGGATAAATGAAAGTGAAAGATAGGAATTAAGATTTTCCTAGTGAAGTAAGTTCCCCAATTCTTACTTCAATACGGAGGCGAGGCCTCTCTCCCCTTGCCTCCGTAATATTGATAAATAACTAATCAAACCTGTGCAGAAGAAATGAAAATATTCGTAATTGATGACGATGCTGAAAATGCATTCCTTATTGAGAAAGCACTCATCTGTGCCAACTATGATGCTGTAATTTCAATTAATGACCACACAAATTTCCATCAAAAAATCCTTGAAGCTTCTGCAGACGTAATCATTATCGCTTTTCAGAATCCGGCCCTCGATACACTCGAAAAAATGTTTGAGGTCACGAAAGTTGTAAAAAAGCCTGTCATCATATTTGTCGACAAATCAGATGCAATGACGATCCAAAAAGCGATCAGTTCCGGTGTGAGTGCCTTCATCGTCGATGGACTAAAACCCGCGCGACTTGGAGCAATTATTGAAGTGGCGATCAGTCGTTTTGAAAGCATTCAGAAAATTGCAGAAGAACTGGCTCAGGCCAGAACTGCACTTGCAGAAAGAAAAATCATAGAAAAAGCAAAAGGGCTTCTTATGGCAAGACGGAATATTTCTGAAGAATGTGCTTATAAATTATTGAGAAATAATGCCATGAAACAAAGCAGAAAAATTGTGGAAATCGCTAATATAATCATTTCCGCCTCAGAAATTGATAATTCTGATTTACATCATACTGATGTTCTGGTTGACTGACTGGAAAATGAAGCAACTCCAAATTATCAAAACCACCTTGTCACAAATGAAGATTAGTTCTAATTTACTAATGTAAATTCAATGAATTGAACTCACCATACGAATGACAGGTAGGCCAGGATTGATTAAAAAAAATATAAGAGATGAGGTGCCGGCACCGGCACATCCATTTGAGCGAAAAGAACCTTTGCCAGGGTATCAGCCAAAACCAAAATCAGAAGATCCGGAAGGACCGGAAAAAATTGAAGCTTTGCTGAATAGTCCATCATACAGGCCTTCCATTGAGGACTTGGATTTTCTGAATGGCGATGATATGCGCGGCGTACGTTTGATGCTTGATTATATAAAACCAAACAAGGTCCTAGAGGAATATGGCGTTAAATCTGCAATAGTCGTCTTTGGCAGTGCACGAATTGTTGAACCAGTCGCCGCTAAGCACCGTGTTGAGCAATTAAGGGATGAATTATTACAATCACCAGAAAATGAAGACTTGCGTAAGCGATTATTGATCGCTGAGCGCATTCTTGCCAAATGTCATTATTATGAAATTGCCCGTGAATTTTCCCGTCTTGTCGCATCTTTTGGCAACGGCCCAAAAGATACAAGCCTTGTCATTGTAACAGGTGGCGGTCCCGGAATTATGGAGGCAGCAAATAGAGGCGCAAGTGAAGCGGGGGCAAAAACCGTTGGTTTAAATATTAATCTGCCGCATGAGCAGTTTCCAAACCCTTATGTATCACCGGAACTTTGTTTTCAGTTTCATTATTTTGCCTTGCGCAAAATGCATTTTCTCATGCGGGCAAAAGCGCTGATTGCTTTTCCGGGAGGCTTTGGAACAATGGATGAACTTTTTGAAACACTGACTTTGATCCAAACCCGTAAAATCAAACCGCTCCCTGTTGTGCTTGTCGGTGAGGCCTATTGGCGCAAAGTTTTCGATATAGACTTTATGGTGGAAGAGGGCGTGATTGATGAAGAGGATAGAGAGCTTTTCTGGTATGCCGAAACGGCAAGAGATGTATGGGATGGGCTATTATGCTGGCATGAACAAAATGGCGAAACAATAATAGGAAATAATCAATGAAACTATCCTTTCACGGCGCTGACCGCAATGTGACCGGTTCGTGCCATATGGTTGAATGCGGCGGAAAAAAAATTCTGGTTGATTGCGGTCTTTATCAGGGCGGACATGAACTTGTTCAGGAAAATGCCAAAGAATTCGGTTTTGATCCTTCGGATATTGATTATCTGCTTCTTACCCATGGGCACCTTGATCATTGTGGTCGCATTCCCCTGCTTGTCAAACGTGGTTTTAAAGGTGAAATTATTATGACGGCGGCTACCGTCGAACTTGCCCGGCTCGTTATGCTCGATTCTGCCGGTTTGCAGGAGGAGGAAGCCCGTTATCAGATCAGAAAATTAAACCGGCAAGGAGGGGGAAAGAATGCATATAAAATAGAACCACTTTATTCGACACTGGATGTGCTGAACAGTTTCAATTATTTTGGCCGACAAGCCGATTATAATGAAGGGATAGATTTGGCTCCCGGGATCAGGGCAACATTTCTGGATGCAGGGCATATCCTTGGATCTGCCAGTATATTCATTGAACTTGAGGAGCAGGGAAAAAAGCACCGACTGCTGTTTTCGGGGGATCTAGGATATAGCGGACGAGCGATCCTCCGTAACCCGGCAACACCACCGGATGCCGATACGGTCGTTATTGAAACCACATATGGTGACCGGCTTCATAAGAAACTAGAGCCGACAATTGAAGAATTTTATGACGCCATTAATAAAACCATCGGGAGGGGCGGTAATGTGGTTATCCCAACCTTTGCTTTGGAGAGGGCACAGGAAATACTTTATTATCTGCGGGAGGGAGTGGAAAACAAACGTCTTGCTCATTTCATTACTGTCTTTCTGGATTCACCGATGGCGATATCCGCTACAGAAATTTTCAGACGCCATCCGGAATGTTTTGACAGTGAAACGCTGGCTGTTTCAGGGAATGGAAATGATCCGTTCGGGCTGCCGGGATTGCATTTTACTCGGGAAACAGCAGAATCCATGGCCATTAACCAAATCAGCAGTGGAGCCGTTATTCTTGCCGGTTCCGGCATGTGTACTGGGGGCAGGGTAAGGCATCACCTGAAACATAATCTTTGGCGCAAGGAATGCAGTATTATTTTTGTTGGTTTCGCGGCACAGGGAACGCTGGCGAGAAAAATTGTTGATGGGGCTGAGCATGTCAAAATTTATGGTGAATTGATCCCGGTAAGGGCCAATATTTATACAATTGGTGGTTTTTCGGCCCATGCTGATCAGGCGGAACTGCTTGCATGGCATGATAAAACCGGAAACCCGAAGACAACGTTCCTTGTTCATGGGGAAGAAGAAACCATGCATATTTTTGCCAAAAAATTAAAAGGCGCGAAAGTTGAAATTCCAAAACTTCATCAGAGTTATAATTTGTAGGACATAGTCCAGATACAAAATTCTTTATTTCTGTAGAGCTTTGAATTCGCTCATAGCATCCATTACATGGGTGGCATATACCATGGCAGGTCCGCCGCCCATAAGAATGGCAATGCCGAGCGCTTCTGTTATTTCCTGTTCATTTGCCCCTGCCTCCAGGGCATCATGCGTATGAAATGAGATGCATCCATCACAACGGGAAACTACGGCAATAGCCAGCGCAATCAGCTCCTTGGTTTTTTTACTTAAAGCGCCGTCTGCGATACTGGAACGATGCAGTTGATCAAAGGCATCCAGGATTTTTGGCTGGCTATCCGAAAGTTTTTTCTGGCATTCACCAATATGTTTAAGCTGTTCGGAATAGGATGGGGTATTAGGTAATGTCATTTCAAGTTCCCTTAATATCTTGTTCTCCAGAGTCGAATGAATTGTGAGAGGAGGAAAACTAAGCTAAACTGAAGAAGAGTATAGTGACTGCATAGAACGTATGAATTGACTTCAGTCAAAATACGGACATTATTTCTTTTAGGGAAAGAGTTAAAAAACAAAAATCGTAATTTGTCTGGCCTATATTTGACTATTATCAATGAAGTTGATCGGCACATGTCATAAACTGGTCTGTGATTAAGAAAGATTATAAATGGCCACTCTGAATGAAAAGACCATTAATTCCCCCCATCTGGAAGGATGGGTGATCGGTGCAATGGGGTCCGTTGTTGATGTCTGTTTTAAGGGCGGTGCTCTGCCGGAAATTAACGAGGCACTCAAGGTTTTATGGGACGGTTCCCACCCCTTAATATTGGAGGTTCAACAGCATTTAAGCAAAGATACCGTTCGTGCGGTTGCAATGGAACATACGGCAGGGATCAGGTGGGGCGATAAAGTTATGGCGACCGGTGGGCCGATTGAGGTTGGTGTGGGCAAAGATGTTTTAGGCCGCATGGTCAATGTTCTGGGGCAGCCTGTTGATCAGAAAGGCGCATTCCCAAATTCAATTACCCGGTGGCCAATTCATAGAAAACCACCCTTGCTGATTTCACAGAATTTATCGCAAAAAATGTATCATACCGGTATAAAGGTTATCGACCTTTTGTCGCCTTTGGTGCAGGGTGGCAAAGCTGGAATGTTTGGTGGTGCGGGTGTCGGAAAAACCGTTCTGATTATGGAACTCATCAGAAATATGTCTACCCTGCAATCAGGCATTTCTGTTTTTGCCGGGGTAGGGGAGAGAACAAGGGAAGGACATGAGCTTCTTCAGGAAATGAAAGCTTCCGGCGTATTGGATATGGTGTCCCTGGTCTTTGGGCAAATGAATGAACCCCCGGGCGCGCGTTGGCGTGTTGGTATGACAGCGATCACCATTGCGGAATATTTTCGGGATGTTGATCATAGTGATGTATTACTTCTGATGGATAATATTTTTAGATTTGTTCAGGCAGGAAGCGAAATTTCGGGGGCACTTGGCCGCCTGCCATCCAGGGTCGGATATCAGCCGACACTGGCAAGTGAAATTGCCGATCTTGAAGAAAGAATTGTATCATCCTCAGGCGCATCAATCACCTCAATCCAGGCGGTATATGTTCCTGCTGATGATTTTACCGATCCAGCGGTTACGGAAATTTTCACTCATCTGGATTCGTCCATCGTTCTTTCGCGAGATATGGCATCAGAAAGTCTTTATCCGGCCATTGATCCGCTTTCATCATCATCGGCACTGCTGGATCCGATGATCGTCGGAAAAGAACATTATTCAGCGGCGCAGGATGTGCGCAAGGCAATAGAACATTACCGCTCACTTGAAGATATTATTGCAATGCTGGGGATTGATGAATTAAGTCTTGATGACCGCCGGGCCGTTTACAGGGCCAGACGACTTATTCGGTTTTTGACCCAACCGTTTAATGTAACGGAGCCCTTTACAGGGATGCCTGGGAAATCAGTAAGTCTTGAAGATACGATTGCCGGTGTCCAGCGCATTATGAGCGGTGAATTTGATAGCTGGCCGGAAAATGTTTTTTATATGATCGGAACTATTGATGAGGCCCATGAAAAATATCTTCACCTTAAAAAGGAGGAGGATAAATGAAACTCAGCATAACCACACCAATGGGTATTGTCGTGGATAATGAAACTGTTTTATCGCTTAAGGCAGAGGATAAAACGGGTAGTTTCGGCATAATGCCCGGACATGCCGATTTCATAACGGTTCTTGATATTTCAGTGATAAGCTGGCAAGGGGAAAATGGGAAAATGAATTACTGCGCCGTTTGCAAGGGATTATTATCCGTCACGAAGGGCAGGGAAATTTTAATCGCCACACGCGAAGCAGTGATTGGAACTGATCTGGAAAGCTTAAAGAGCAGTACGCTGGTAAAATATTATTTTGATGAGGAACAGGAAGAAAAAACAAGAGTTTCACAGGAAATAATGCAGGCAGAGGCCATAAAAAATATTCAGAAATATTTGCTTCAGGAGACACGTTTTGACACTTCGCCCTGAACAGAATGAAGACCTTCATGAGAGCGTAAAGCGCCGTGAAAGAATTTCGCAGATTGCTGAACGCGAAGGCGAACGGACAATCGGCCAGAATCTGGCATTAATGGGCTCTGTCGGTTGGCTGGTGGTGCTTCCGGCAGTGGCGGGAATTTTTCTTGGTCGCTGGCTGGATGCCAAATTTTCGAGTGGAGTTTTCTGGACAGGGGCCTGTATTTTGCTAGGTGTTTCCTTTGGCGTCTGGCTGGGATGGAAAAGAATTAAAGAGGAAAATAAATGAACTCGATTTCAACAATAATTATTGCTTTAATTGCGGGGTTTCTTTTCGGGTTATTTTTTTTCTGGCTCTTGAAATTAAACAGTGATTATTACCTGAAAGGAGGTAAAAAATTGTTAGCTATTTTACTTCATATAGCCCGGTTTGTGACTATTTTCCTGGCCTTCTGGTATATTGCCAAATTTGGGGCCCTTGCCCTGCTTGCCAGTTTTGGCGGGTTTTTACTAAGTCGCCTGTTTTTTACCCGCTTTTTACTTAAAAAGGAAGTGTGATGGGAAATCCGTTTAGCCCCCATATCGCTTTTATGATAGGCCCAGTGCCGATCAGTATGGCCGTCGTAACCACTTGGGGAATCATTGTTTTACTTGCTCTATTGTGCTGGTTGTCCTGTCGCAAGTTGCAGATTAATGCCGGCCGTTGGCAATCTGTACTTGAAATTTTAATAACTGGTATTGATGATCAGATTACCCAGATCATTGATGAAAATAAGGTTAGATTTTTCCCCCTGATCGCGACACTTTTTATTTTTATATGTCTGGCAAACCTTATTGATATCGTGCCGGGCCTTTCATCACCGACCGCCGTTCTGGAGACAACGGCAGCCCTAGCCGTGATAACATTTTTCAGTGTTCATTATGTGGGAATTAAATCCAAAGGATTGTTAGGCTATTTAAAAAGCTTTACCGAACCAAATATCATATTGCTGCCTTTTACAATTTTATCCCAGATAACAAGAACTTTTTCGATGATGGTCAGGCTTTTTGGAAATATGATGAGCGGTCAGTTTTTAATGGGGATCATACTGGCTTTTGTCGGGTTATTGGTGCCAATTCCGCTTATGATTTTACATGTGCTTATCAGCATTTTGCAGGCATATATATTTACAATTCTCGCAACCGTATTTATTGCCGCGGCAATAGCAGAAGATAATAAAGGAGACTAAAATGGATTTGGATTTAATTAGTATTATTGTGGCGGGCTTTACCGTTTCTGCCGGTGCCATTGGGCCTGCTTTAAGTGAGGGTTATGCAGTCGGAAAGGCGATGGATGCCATCGCCAGACAACCTGAAGCCGCCGGTCCGCTCGCCAGAACCCTGTTTGTTGGATTGGCGATGATTGAAACAACGGCGATTTATTGCCTCGTGATCGGTTTGCTTCTTTTATACGCAAATCCGTTTGTCGGATAATATGATGCAGTTTGATCTTTGGACATTTGGCTTACAGACAGTCAATTTTCTTATACTGGTATGGCTGCTTAAAATTTTTCTCTATACACCGGTGGCGAAAATAATTGAGCGTCGTCAGGCAGGGATCAAAGCAGCACAGGACGATGCCGAACGAGCAAAAAAGAATGCTGAGAATGAGGCGGTGCAATTTAAACAGAAAACTGACGAGATTGAAGCGGAGCGTGAACAGATAATAGCTGAAGCGCGTATTGCTGAATCAAAAGCTTATGATGATCTTATTAAACAGGGGCAAAGTGAGATTGCCCATATGCGTGATCTGGCGAAGCGCGATATTGAAAGAGAAAAAAACAAAGCAAAATCGGAAATACGTCGGGGTGCCACAGATTTGGCCATTTCTCTTAGCCGTCAAATACTGGCAGAAAGTGCGAACGGTAATATTGACGAATATTTTCTTGAAAAGGTTAAAAGCCATTTAAAAGCCCTGCCTGCTGCAGATTTTCAAAATCTTAAAAGTCTATTAGGTGATGGAACTCTGACAATCATTTCCGCTGAAAAGTTGGGAACAGAAATCAAACAGAATTGGCAGGGGGCCATTCAGGAAATATTTGAGAGTGAGGTAAAGCTTACTTTCAGTGTGGATAAGAAACTTATTGCCGGGGTAAATCTTCAGTTTCCGGACGGACTATTAAGCTTTAACTGGAATGATATTCTGGAACAGGCAAAATCTGAACTCGATAAGCGGGCGGCTGGTGAATGAATAAGGAAGTAGGGCTTTCATCTGATCTAAATGAATGGCTCGGGGAAGCCAGCGAAATTACGTCAACTTTTCAGTTTGGTCCCCGCCTTAAACAAAGAGGAAAGGTTATCAGTATTGGGGATGGTGTCGCCTTTGTCTCAGGATTAAAAAAAGTCCGGCTTAATGAGCTTGTCATTTTTGAGACTGGTGTTGAAGGCATGGTTATGAGCATTGAGACGGAAAAATTTGGCTGTATTCTCCTTGGTTTCCAGGATGGAATAAGTGCAGGTTCCGTTGTCTTAGGCTCAGGCGAAGTTGCCCGCACAAAAGTAGGTGATGAATTATTGGGCCGGATATTGGATCCTTTGGGACAGGCACTTGATAATGGTTCGGAATTTGAAGCGAAAGACTATAGGGAGGTTGAGAGGCCGGCACCGCCGATAGTGGACAGGGACCTGGTGAGCACACCGCTGCAAACAGGTATCACCGTAATTGATGCTATGATTCCACTAGGACGTGGTCAAAGGGAATTAATTATTGGGGATCGCGGTACTGGCAAAACAACCATTGCTGTCGATACAATAATAAATCAGCGTGATACCGATGTGATCTGTATATACGTTGCTATAGGCCAGAAAAGTTCATCTATCAAAAAAGTTATTCAGGCAATAACAAGAAACGGAAATATCAATAATTGTATATTTGTCGCTGCGCTGGCGGACAGCAGTCCGGGAATGCAGTGGCTGGCCCCTTATGGTGCTTTTGGCATGGCAGAATATTTTGTTGATCAGGGAAGGGATGTTTTGGTTGTGCTTGATGATATGAACAAGCATGCAGCTACATACAGGGAGCTTGCTTTATTGCTTGGCTATATCCCGGGTAGAGAAGCTTATCCGAGCGATATTTTTTATATTCATGCGCGGCTTCTTGAAAGGGCAACGCAGATGAGCGCTTCAAACGGGGGTGGCTCATTAACGGCTTTACCGATTGTTGAAACCCTGTCGGGAAATTTGTCGTCCTATATTCCAACGAATCTTATTTCTATTACCGATGGGCAGATTTATCTTGAGCCCAAGCTTTTCAATGAGGGATCAAAACCGGCTGTTAATGTCGGCTTAAGTGTTTCAAGGGTGGGCGGAAAAACACAACTTGGTGTGATACGAAATCTGGTAAAAAGTCTTAAAATTGACTTTGCCCAGTTTCAGGAACTGGAACTCTTTACCCGCTTTAGTTCGGCAGTGGATGAACATGTATTAAAAACCATCAGACATGGCAGGCGAATTCGTGCCGTATTAAAGCAAAGACAGTATAATCCGGTCTCGCTGGCTGAACAGATCTGTATTCTATTTGCTTTAAAGGAAATGTTGCTGGACCGACTTAGCCTTGAGGATGTTGAGCGTTTCAAAACTGGCATGGGGTCCTGGATAAAAGAAAATGCCATGACAATTACCAGTAAAATAATTGAAGCTGATGTTATTAAGCAGGAAGACCGAAAAATTTTACTGGATCAGTTAACCCATTATGCAAGAGGGTTTAATTCCTATGTGAGTGAAGAAGATGAACCATCTCAAACTTGAGAAACGCAAGGAAAGTATAGGAAAATTAAGAAGTATTGTCTCCGCGCTGCGATCTATGGCTGCGCTTCGGGTTCAGCAAACGTTAAATCCGCTAAAAGGTATGCGCGAATATCGTGATAGCACCCTGGCTTCAATAGCCAGATTCAGAAGTCTGGCTGAAATTCCAATTTCAGCAAGCAGGGAAAAAAACAGAAACCTACTGATCATATTTTGTTCGGAATATGGATTTGTCGGTGGGTTTAACCGAGGCATACTAGAAGAAGCCAGTAAAATTGACAGAGCAGATTTTGAAATAGGGTTGGTGGGAACGCGCGGTATAACATTGGCGGAGGAGTTGAATATTAAACCCGACTGGGTGCTTAAAATGAGTAGCGATCATAATTCTGTGCAACATACAGCCCGTGACATTTCGAGCTATATATTTGAGGCGGTAAATGATGGCATCAGTTCAATTAAACTACTCTATACTGAAAAAAAAGGGGCTATTGAAACGGCAATAAAACTCCGTCAGCTTTTCCCGGTTGAGACGACCAAGTCAGATCAGGATAAAACACCGCAAGATGTCCCCCTTCTGAATATGCCACCAAAGGATATTCTGGGTTATCTGATTGAAGAATATATAATGGCATCAATTGGCTGTACGGTTATGGAAAGTCTGCATGCGGAAAATATCGTCAGAATGAATTCTATGGATTATGTCTACCATAATATTTCCAAAAAATATGATCACCTGAGCCTGTTGTCCCACCAGAAGTATCAGGAAGAAATCACAACGGAGCTTTTCGATATTATTACCGGTTTTAAAGCACAAAAAGAAAATAAACTGAATTCAGCTTCAGAATAATTTACTTAGCCTGCTTCGGCCTTGGAGATAATTTTCTTAACAGATATGAAGCTGTCAGGTGTTACCGATAAACTGTCAATTCCAGCGTCAACTAAAATCCTGGCATATTCCGGATTATCACTTGGTGCCTGTCCACATAGTCCGACTTTGGCTTTTTTGCGGTGAGCACGTTTTATCAAATCTCTGATGCTTGATACAACCGCCGGGTCGGCAGCATTAAAAATGGAGGATAGTTTATGTGAATCCCGGTCTATTCCAAGCGTTAACTGGGTAAGGTCGTTACTGCCTATCGAAAAACCGTCAAATCGGTCTGCGAATTCCTCAGCAAGGATGATGTTTGCAGGAATTTCGGCCATGACATAGACTTGAAGCCCATTTTGCCCCGGTATCAGGCGTTGTTTCTTCATTTCCTTTAAAACCGCATCAGCCTCACCCAGTGTGCGGCAAAAGGGGACCATTACGATGACATTTTTAAAACCGATTTTTTCTCTTACATATTTGATTGCCTGACATTCCAGGGCAAAGGCGTCCCGATAATTTTCATCATAATATCGACTTGCGCCGCGCCAGCCGATCATCGGGTTATCTTCAACCGGTTCGAATGTGGCTCCGCCGATAAGGTTTGAATATTCATTTGTTTTAAAATCACTAAAGCGGACGATAACAGGTTTCGGATATTGACTGGCGGCAATCAGGGAAATATCCCGTGCCAGATTTTCTACAAAATAATCTTCTTTTGTTGTGTAATTAGCCGTCAATTCCAGAATTTGTTTACGGGCTTCCTTGCTTTTTACTTTATCAATATTGATAAGGGCCATCGGATGAATTTTAATATTATTGCTGATAATGAATTCTATACGAGCCAGGCCTATACCGTCTGCAGGCATTCTCCACCACCTCAAAGCCTCGTATGGATTTGCTATATTGAGCATTAGTTTTGTTTTTGTCTTGGGCAGACCTTCATAGGTAATGAGCTCTTTTTCAAATGGTAGTGTCCCGGCATAAACAAATCCATGATCACCTTCCGCGCAGGATACGGTCACGTCCTGATTATTTTTAAGTGTTTTACAGGCATTGCCCGTTCCGATCACAGCGGGAAGACCGAGTTCACGGCTGACGATTGCGGCATGTGATGTTCTGCCGCCATGGTCGGTGATTAAAGCACTGGCTTTTTTCATAACCGGTAACCAGTCCGGGTCTGTTTTTGGAGCAACCAGAACGGCCCCTTCCGGGAATTTATCGGCTTTTGAAATATCGGTTAAGAGGCAGACTCTACCGGACGCAATCGCTTCACCGATGCTTACGCCCTGAACGAGGACATCACTTTTTTTCTTTAATTTATATGACCAGATTTCGCCTTGTTTTTTTCTTGCCTGTACGGTTTCGGGGCGGGCCTGTAAAAGATAAAGGCGTCCATTATCCGCATCTTTTGCCCATTCCATATCCATTGGTACCTTATAGTGGGCTTCAATATGATTGGCGGCATTGGAAAGGGTCAGTATTTCTTTATCATTTAAAACAAATGATTTTCTATCCTTCCCACGGGTATATACAGATTTGGTGCCGTCTTTACGTTTTTCATTGTAAACAATTTTGGTCAGTTTTGATCCGATTTTCTTTTGTAATATTGGGGCAAGCTTTCGATCGGAAAGAAACGGTTTATAAACAATATATTCATCAGGGTCGACCGCGCCCGATACAATTCCTTCTCCAAGTCCCCATGCTCCATTTATGACAACAACATCGGGAAAACCTGTTTCTGTATCAATTGAAAACATGACACCTGAGCATGAGCTGGAGGCCTTAACCATCATCTGTACACCGACGGATAAGGCCACTTTCATATGATCTATTTTATTGAGGGTCCGATAGGTAATAGCGCGGTCCGTAAAAAGGGATGCCAGGCATTTTTGGCAGGCCCCAATAAGATTATTAAAACCCTTCACATTCAAATAACTTTCGTGCTGACCGGCAAAACTGGCATCGGGGAGATCTTCTGCTGTGGCACTGCTTCTGACAGCAACATTGATTTTTTCTTTTTTGGCAGAATGACATAAATCTGAATAGGCCTGTCTGACTTCATTGATTATTTCCTCAGGCATTTGTCCACTTAAAATTAGTTTCCTAATCTTCTTACCTGTTTGTTCTAGGGTGAGGTCACCATTTTCCAGTTTATTTAGTCGTTTCTGAATTGGATCCTTTAATTTATTTCTTTCTATAAACAACCAATATGACTGTGTGGTAAGAGCAAAACCCTGAGGAACATGAATACCCAGTTTGGATATGTTCCGGATCATTTCACCCAGTGAGGCGTTCTTACCACCCACTTTGGGAATGTCGTCTATGCCAATTTCTTTGAACTGAAGCGTTAAAGGTATCATCTCATGCTGCCCCACTTTGTGGATAAATTATACCAGCAGTCTAATCCTTTCCAAATTGAAATTTTATGATTTGGATCAAATTATGCACGATTTAATTTTTTAATTGCCACTAAGTGTTTTTATAGAGACAGGCATATTGGCAGTTTTTGCAGCGTATAGTGCCGCGCCAATTACCGGGCTATAGGCTGGTTTCACAAGCTCATAATATTCTGATTTGCTATTTAATTTATCCTTTAAAGGACTTAGTATTAAATCCCCAGAATTAAAAACGCCACCAGAGTATGAAACAGGAATACTTTCATTTACCGGCCAGTTAAGCTGCATCCGGATTGCTTCAATAATTGAAGAAAGTTCTTTTCCAGCTTTCATGAAAACCTCTATTGCGGAAGAATCACCAGCCTTTGCAGCCTCAAAAATATATTGGGCAAGACCAGCAATTTTACTGCGCTCATTATTAAAATCGCTCATAATTCTGCCGATCAGATCAAACGGTTCAACCAGCGAAAGCTGCTTCATAATAATTTCAAATAGCGGTCCTTTTTTGGCCCTGCCATCTGCCATTCGAGTAAATTGGGCAAGTCCTTCTCTGGCAATCCAGTAGGCGGATCCCTCATCACCAAAAATTTCGCACCACCCACCCGAACGGGCAGTCCTGCCCCTATATTCCCCGTAACCGATTGAGCCTGTACCGGCAACAATATTGATACCATCTTTGCCGCCAAAGGACCCGGCCCAGCCACAGATCATATCATTCCCGCATAAATATTGATTTTTCCTGAGAATTTTTGCAGGCAGATCATCCAGCATAGGGGTTATTTCCCGATCTTCACCATAACTTGGGATGCCGAAAAAACAAAAGGTAATATTCTCAGGAGAAATGCCAGCCTTCTGACATATGGTGAGTATCCCGTCGGTTATTGTCTTCTCTGCCACAGCAAGACCAACTTCATGATAATATGTGGTCGGTGCAGAATGAGTGGCGATTATTTCGCCCGTATGATTGATTAAAATGAAATCCGTTTTGGTACCGCCACTATCTACGCCTAAAAACATAATCTGTCACTTACCCTCTTAAAGGATGAATGGTAACACCCTGAACAACCCTGTTTACGGTTCCACTGGCACTTGGACTGTCGGGGGAATTTCCAATTTTATACGCTTGGTAAAAGGCAAAAATCTGGGCCCAGATTGCAAAGGGAAATAATAAACTATAATCCTTTTCCGTATCCATATCATTGATGAAAACGAAATCCCCTTTGGTAATTTCTTCATCTTTTCGGGCCGTTAAGGCAATTATCTGCCCCACTTCTCCATCATGCCTTAGTTCCTGCAGTAAATCCAAATCAAATTGGCGGGTAAACGGATCATTGGACATGAAAATAATCACCAAAGTATCTTTGTTAATTATGGTTTTGGGGCCATGACGAAACCCAAGTGGAGATTGGGACATGGTAATGATCTCTCCATCCGTCATTTCCAGCAATTTCAGGGAGGCTTCCTGTGCAAGACCATAAAATCCATTGCTGCCTAGATAGACAATACGGTCATATTTTTTGTCGACGAGTGCTTCAATCGCAGGAACCAGTTGTGTAAGAACCTGCTTGCCGGATGCAATAATAGGATCAGTGCAGGAAGAAAATTTATTTATTCCAATAAAGACAGTTAAGGCGGCATACATCATGCTCGAATAACTGGATGTCATGACAAAGCTGCGATCATGTGTTAAGTCAGGAAGTAAAATTGCCAGACTGTTTTTTTGTCCTGCGCATCTTTTAAAAAGCTCCCCGTTCTTGTTGCATGTGAAGACAAGATGGTAACAGTCTGAAATAATCTGATCCGCATAATCCACAGTTGCCACGCTTTCCGGACTACCACCGGAACGGCTGAATGACACTATAAGGGTTGGCCTGTCCTGCATTAAATACTGTTTTGGGCTTGAAACCAGATCTGTTGTCGCTATCGTTTCAACCTGGCGACCCATTATTTCAGATAACATGGGGGCAATACAGGCCCCAATGAAGGAAGACGTTCCGGCACCGGTAAAAATAATGCGGAGATTTTTTTGATTAATTAAAGGTGAGAGAAACGCTTGAATTTTATCCTCTTCCAATCCTAACATATTCTGTGTGAGTTTCCATGCATGTGGCTGCTGCTCTATTTCCTGTGCCGTTAAAATGGCACCTTTTTCAGTCAGCAGGTCCTGGGACAGGTTTAAGTGTTTCATTGGGTGCTCTCATTTTGATGGCAGGCATTATAATATTGATCAAGAACGCTGCCTATATTATTTAAAATAATTTCATTGAAATTGTTTTTTATCTGCCCATTTCTAATTGCTTGATATTGTAAAGGCAGAAATTGTGAAAGCAACGTTAGGGACGGCGGATTAGAATTCCAGCTATGTTCCAGCTTTTTCAGTGCCGCCCTTATTGTCTCATCAGGCCAATAATAGCGAATTCTGTCTGATAGACTATATTGCATATCCAGTCGTTGTTGATTGGGTTCTGATGAATAATAGGATTTCCAGTATTTTGGATTGTTATGCATCACTTGCATAACGGTCTGGCGTAGGTTTGATTTATTTTGAATATTCTGCCACTGACTTTCAATTTCATCCATTGCCCATAAAACCTCCCGTAATGCGAAGGTGAGACCTGGGCCTACTTTTAAAATGGCAAAATGGTCTTTGACCAGTTGTTTTAGATTTCCTTCCGTCTGATAATCGGTTGAGTGGGCCTCGAAAACCAGGGTTTCTATACTATTCAGGGAAGCGCTTAAAGCTGATGCCTTATCCGCCTCATAATCAATGACCTTATGGTGGTCAAATTCTACACCGGGCTGGACGACTACTCCGACAACTCTTGACCAGACATTTTCCAGCCCTGTATCGATGAATGCTTTTTTATGCATTTCGATAGTTTTAAGTGCAGCAGAGGATGACGTTACTTCCAGAGCATTTAATTCTTCCTTTGCGCCGCCAGGAACGGGCACTTCGGTACCAATAATATAAACCGGGGCTTCTCCACCCGATTTTTCCCAGGTGTTTTCTGCTATTTTACATAATTGTGCGGCACGACGAGCAACAAGTTCATCAGATAATATCTCAGGATCGCCCTGGCAGGCCATTGAGCAATCCAGATGAATTTTGCGAAAGCCCGCTTTTACATATTGTTCTATTAATATCTCCGATTTTGCCATAGCCTCTTCAGCAGTTAAGTTCTGCCAACAGTTTGGTCCTAAATGATCGCCGCCAAAAAGAATTCTGCTTTTGGGAAAATCAATTTTATCAGCAATATTATAAACAAAACTGATAAAATTTTCAGGACGCATTCCGGTATAGCCGCCATCCTGATTAACCTGATTTGAAGTTGCTTCAATTAAAACATCGCCGTTTTTGATCAGACTATGGCGTAGGCTTGCTTCAATTACAAATGGGTTGGCTGAACAAATGGATGTTATGCCAACCAGTTGGCCAGATTTATGTCGTTTAACAATCTCTAGGATAGCTTTCATGAATTATGCATCTCCGGTGCTGTTGTTTTTTTCTTCGTCAACCGGTTCTATTGCCAGTAGCATTGCGGCCGTAACAGCAAAAATAATTGCTAAAATTTTTGTTGGTGCCGGTATTATTCCCAAGGCAACTAATGAAATTATGGCGGTTATCAATGGTGCGCCAGCATTGGTCATGGGAGAAACAACAATCGCCTTTCCATACCTGAATGCATAGACAAGACATAATGCACCAATAGCGTTTAATATTTGAATGGACGCTGCTATGCTGACATTATAAGCACTCCAATCTGTGAAAGTAGAAAAATCAGTCATCCAGATTGCTAAGGGAATAAGCAATAGGCTGGTGATCATCATATAAAAGAATATACTTTCTGCATTCATACTTTCATTTGATATTTTCATAAAATATGCCTGGATGCCCCAGGCGGCGGAAATACTTAACGCCAGAAAGAACCACAAAAATCCATGAATATTGTCGCTGTCACCTGAGCTATATTCAAAAAATTGCAGTGAGATAAGCGCAAGAACCACGCCAACTGCGCCCAATTTGGTTGTGCGTTCTTTAAGAAGGATCAGAGATAGTATTATGGTGACCATAGGTGAAAGTGCAATAATCGGAAAAATCAGATAAGCCGGGCCAATCGTTAAAGTATAAAATAATACCATTTGGCCAATTGCCCCCAATAGTCCAATTACAGAACCTAAAAATATTGATCTGGAATCATGCTGAAGTTTCCAGTTTATCATTTTTAAAACGAAAATGGCGGGGAAGATCATTGTTAATGCCCAGATAATATAGATTATCGTGTCTGGCATATGACCTGCCGTCAGACCGGAAAAAGCACCCCAAACACCCCAGAATAGTGTGGTAATGAGCGCATAGATCAGCCAAAGTTTTGATTTATTCACATTCTTCCCCTTCAACAATAATCATTATCCCGAATATTGCTGAGATCAGGATAAGTGATATTAAATTATATTTAATATAATTAATTCAGACAGTTAGTCTAATTTTTATTATTTCTAATTGGGAAATTAGTATAGGCAGACTTTTAATTATAGACAATAAATAATAAAGTCAGGAATTATAAAAGACTAACGCCCCAATGTTATCCGGAATTCGGCATGAGGGCGTTAGTTGCTTCGCATGATTAAGGATTAGGCAACCTGCTTCTTTTTCAGGTCTTCAATTACAGCCAACAAATGATCAGGAATACTATCAACAGCGGGAAGCACATCAGGGCGCTCCCCGCCGAGAAGTTTAGACGGACAGTTGTATTCATACCCTCCAAGGTTTGGTTTATGAATCCTATATCCGATTAAGTCCTGTATTTCTTTAGGAAATCCTGAGGCTATTTCTGGCGGATAAGCCAGGAATTGGTTTTCATTCTGTTTCAGCCAGCCAAGCGAATAGCTGATAATTATACCTGTTCTGCTTTCATTACAGAAATTTGCGCCACCGCAATGGCGTGTTGAGCCAAGGAAAACAAGCGCAGATCCTTTTTTCATTACAGCGGGTATTGCATCGTCTTTGTTATATTCAAAGGCCTGAGACTGATCTTTATAAGCGGGCCACATTCTTGTAGCGCCATTTTCAACTGTAAAATCGTCTACGGCCCAGATAACATTGATCAGATATTCGCTTTCTTTTTTGCATGGCCACATCAGTTCATCCCTGTGAACGGGTTGTTCTGGAGAATCCGGATGAATTCTTACGGCCTGCGTCAGATTAAGCTGGTACCAGTCACAATGTGGTAATAAAAATTCGTCAGCGATACGGAGCACTTCCGGATGCAAAACCAGTTCCTGGGTCATTGGTACTTTGCTGAGAAGAGATCCAAAGCGTGTTGTATTATGACCGTAAAAATCGCCGACGCAGTTAGGGGTCTTATCAAACCAGACATTTAGCTGGTCTTTTAAAGTTTCCACTTCCTGTTCATTTAAAATATCTTCAAATATGATATATCCGTTTGTACGAAGCTCATCAAAAATTTTATCCTGGTCAGTTAATTTTTTTAACATTTTCAATCTCCGTTTCAAGTTGTTCAAAACTATATATTTCACGTCCTTCATAGTGGCTTGCGTACTGTTCTATAAATTCGACCAAATCCTGCTGTTGGTTAACGCTCAACGTCTGCAAGGCATCTCTGGCACGAATAAGTAAAGTGTCCAGTCTATTCATGATCAACTCTCCTAAGCCACATCGTAAAAATCGGGAACAAGGATTGATTGTGCAGGACTTAACCCCATATTCTCACGAACATTTTTCAGGTCTTCCTGTGTGACATCAATTGCGAATGCGCCAACGGCAAGCTTATTTTTATATTGCGGAATTCCCAGGGGATAGATTTGCCATCCGGCTCTCAGACAATGGGCAAGAAGTGGCATATTGATTACGAAAGTGATTTTATCCCAGCCATGCATTACAGCGCATTCCATAACACCACAAATCATATATCGCATGGCTTCAAGCCGATCAGACCTGCTGACGAGTTCAGGATTATAGCAATATCTTGAACCTTCAAATATGGTTGGCCCGACAGGAACACCTTCGCTGCATAAATCATTGAATATTTCTGACATAAGGTGCGGCTTACATGTGGGATTTAATCTGATAGAGCTCATGATTTTCCCGGAGTCATCATCAATACAAACCAGGTAAATTGTGTCATCAGTATCAAACTGGTCAATTTCCTCACCGCCTTCGCAGTTTAAATCCCACCTTAGACGATCAATAAATACAGCCGTACGTTGTTTATACATTTGTGATAAAATGTCGGTATATGAGTTTCGATTTGTTTTATTTATCAAGTGAATCATCAGTCCATCTCCTTAAGCAAATAATGCCTTTTGAGGACTGATTAAAACAACTACCTGATGGAGTAGGTCTATTCTATTAAAAGTTGAATAAAATTTTATTAAATTTATATATAGTGGTTATTTGAACCATCCTTTGTATTAAGTCCACTTTTAATATAATTTTTATATGTGAATGAGATTAGCGTGGAAGATGTATAAAACCGGATTGTTCAGGTTTTAGTGCAGGTTTGTTTACTTCCACATCCATATAGGAAATGTCACCGTAAAATAAAGCGCGAATGACAGCCTGATTACGTGTCGCCACTTTGTAGTGGTTTAAAATAGCTTTGACATGGAACTTTACAGTATTTTCACTAATTCCTAAAATTTTACTGACTGCCCAGTCACTCTTTCCCATAGCAATCATTTGCAGGCATTCGATTTGCCGTGTTGTTGGCTTTTTACGCTGATTAATTGATTTGGTTTTCATTTTAATGGCGGTTTCATAAAGATAGACAGACATTAGCTGAATAGCCATTAAGGCGTGTGGGTCAACTTCGCCGGGTTGAAAAACGACCGAACAAGAGGCGGAATATCCATCTCCTGAATGAATTGGAATTGTATGGCCTTCACCAAGTTCAAATTCGGAGGCTTCATTTAATATTTTTTCTTTATCAAAATTAAGGAGTGCTCGCCATGAAGGGTCAGACCAGATGAAGGGCGTAATACGCGATTTGCAGGTATCCATTATTGGATCATTTTTAAAATACTGTTTTTCATGATGATAAAGCCCCCATTCCAATGGATAGTTCGAGAGGAGGACCGCATCATCTGGAAGATTGAAAACATCAACATGGGAAAGACAAATAAAATGTGTGCATCCTAATTTTCGAATTGTCAGGTCAAATAATCTCGCCAGTTCAACCAGGTTTGTGACCTTGGCAGACTGCTCGATAAAATTCTGAACCTGATCAAAATAATTATGTGACACTCTTTCCTCAATTATACATTAAAAAAACGATTAATAATTACATATATTAATTATTTTTACTAACAAGAATTTTTCATTCTTCTATATCATTATAAATTACGCTAAGCGTAATTCCATAAGATTAAGATTTTTCAATTCAACAGGCAAGTATTGATTCAATTGTTTTTTACAATACTAGTTTGCACGTTTGTAATTAATCTGCCAGTTTGTGACCCAGTTTTTACCGCCGTCAGATGTTCCCTGCCATGACCAGATAAAGCTGTCTTTCATAATATCTGAAAACACCATCCGTAACTGGGAGGCTGGTTTTGCGGGATCAGGTGTGGTCTGGAAAATATAATTATCCCCGTCTTTTTTTCCATATAGATCGAGAAAACCATTTTGTTCATCCACCCAAATCTGTCTCCATTTTCCTTCAGACTTTATATAACTTGATATGCTCATTCCTTTCAGATTAGATCCTTTGAAATCCTCTCTGATAACACAGCCGTTATAGTCTCTGGTAATCTGGTTGGTGCCTGACCCGCCTTCCCAAGTAACAGTCCATTTTCCTACCCAAAAGTCGAGTGTGGAATATTCCGGTCCGGTGCAAGGGGCGGAATTTTGTTGTGCAATCGTATTTTGAAGAGGAATGATAAATGTCAGCACAAATAAGACTAGATATTTTGTCATGGCCAAAATTTCCTGAATAATATTTTAGTGGAGCTCTGCTCTATAATATTTTACGTTATATTATTCCCAAGGCAAGTTTTTACAAACGGCCGTCAGGTGATCAACAAATAATCTTAGGCGCGTTGAAAGATAACGGTTAGGCATAAAAACAGCATTAATATCTCGTTTTGGCCATGCAGTATATTGGGAGAGAATCTGAACCAACCTTCCATTTTTAAGATGGTCTGCGACATAGAAGATTGGCAATATGGATATTCCGATACCCATCACTGAGGCTTCGCATAGCATTTGGCCGTTGTCACTTTTAAACGTTCCATTTAAATATACCTGGCCATATTTATCATCAGGTGTTTTGTATCGCCATTCATGCAGACCTGTATTTCTGTTGTAGGCAATAACATTGTGATTTATTAACTGATCAGGGCTTTTGGGCGTTCCATGTTTTTTAAGATATTCAGGGCTGGCACAAACAACCATGGGACAGGAAGCCAGTCTTCGGGCAATGAGACTGGAGTCTTTCAAGCTGCCAATTCTGACGACAATATCGAAACCTTCACTTGCAATATCAACAAACCGATCATCAAAACTTATATCCAGGTGAATTTCCGGATAGTCTCTAGCGAAGGCGGATATATCCTTTTTTAAATAATGAACACTCAGTCCGTGTGGCATACTTATTTTCAGGCTGCCTTTAGGGCAGGCCTTCAGTTCATGAATTTGGTCTTTTGCTTCCTCAATATCTTCGAGTGCCCGACTGACCCGTTCAAAAAACAGCGCGCCCTCTTCTGTGACAGACAGCGTTCGTGTGGTGCGGTTTAATAATTTTATCTCCAAATCATGCTCCAGATTCTGGATCTGTTTGGAAACGGCGGAACTGGTTATGCCAAGCTCACGGGCAGCCCCTATAAAGCTTTCATTTTTGACGACGGCGACGAATATGCCAACTCTTGAAATATTATCCATGATTATCAATTAAATGGAATTAATTAAATTCTTAATAAGCATATTATCAAATATTATAAATGAAAGTAAAGTGCAGTTATAAATTGAATAAGATAAAGGACTTGAAAATGATAAAACATTATCCTTATCAGAAGTTGGGTCATCATGATTATAACTGGCTGAATGCGCGTTATCATTTCAGCTTTTCTGAATATTATAATCCTGAGCGAATGGGTTTTGGTGCCCTTAGAGTCATAAATGATGACATAATTAAAGCCGGCGCAGGATTTGACACCCATCCCCATAAAAATATGGAAATTATTACATATGTCAGGAAAGGGGCCATTACACACAGGGATTCAAAAGGAAATTCAGGGCGCACTGAAGCAGGTGATGTTCAGGTAATGAGTGCGGGAAGCGGTATTTATCATTCTGAATTTAATCTGGAAAGTGAAGATACGAACCTGTTTCAGATATGGATATATCCGAAAGAAGAGTCCATTGAGCCACGATGGGACAGCAGGCGTTTCCCAAAAGATAAAGTGAACGACAGTCTGACACTGATGGTTTCCGGATTTGAGGAAGATCAGGCCGAAGGTGTTTTATATATTCATCAGGATGCCAGAATATTCGGTGGAACGCTGGAAGGCGGGCAAACCATAAATCACAGTCTGTCCAGTCAGGCATATCTGCTGGTTTCGGAAGGAAAGATAACCCTTGAGGGAGTGAACCTTAACAAGGGAGACGGTGCAGAAATTACTGAACTTGAAAGCATAAAAATTAAGGCATTGGACGATGCAGAAGTCGTAATCATCGAAGTGCCATTTAACAAAAATACAATAAATTAAGGAGTAGAAGAGATGACAAAATTATTATTTTTAGCCGGTAGTGCCAGAAAAGAATCAATCAATAAGAAGCTTGCCGATGCAGCAGCAGAACTGGCCGCACAAAAAGGTGCTGAAGTCACGAAAATAGATTTGAAAGATTTTGAAATGCCGATTTATGATGGCGATTTGGAGGAGAAATATAACCTACCTGAGAATGCGGTCCGTTTGAAAAAGCTGTTCATAGAACATGATGGGTTTTTTATCGCCTCGCCAGAATATAACAGTTCAATCCCGCCACTTCTAAAAAATGCACTGGACTGGATTTCTAGGCCGCATGAGAAGGACGAGAAGCCCCTTTCTGCGTATCAGGGCAAGATTGCTGCAATAGGATCTACTTCCCCCGGTGCACTTGGTGGTCTTCGCGGACTTGTTCCGCTTCGGATGATGCTGTCAAATATTGCCGTTCATGTTATTCCGAACCAGGTGGCAATTTCATTCGGGCTGGATGCTTTTGATGAAACGGGAAAACTAAAAAATGAAGGACAGGAGCAGATGCTTTCAGCGTCCATGGAACAATTTGTCCAAACGGCGGGTGCTCTTTAATAACATATTAATCAGACATAACAGGAACAGGCGGTGCAATGATAAAAATGTGCCGCCTTTTTTTGTTTTAAGCTGGCTGACATTTCAAATTTTGTATATATGAATTTGATAATTTTAGACAGAGAAGCGATAGATGACAAAATTAAAACTGGTATTTGGGCCTAGCCCCAATTTTAAACAAATTTCAGAGCCCGTGGAAGTTGTTGATAATGGCATTAAAATATTTTGTCAGGATTTAAGTGAAATGCTTTATGTCCACGGTGCGGTTGGAATTGCAGCTCCAATGGTTGGTATACATAAAAGAGTGATGGTTGTTGATTTACAGGAAAATGACGTTAAAAATCCATTTTCAATGATTAATCCTAAAATCACTTTCGCAAGTGAAGAATTACAGACTTTTGAAGAAGGGTCAATTTGCTTTCCTGGCGTTTCTGCTGAAATTACCAGACCAAAATCAATTAAAGTTGAGTATCTTGATGAAGACGGTCAATCTCGGACTTTGGAGGCTGAAGGCTTTCTTTCAACCGTTATTCAACATGAAATTGATTATATGGACGGAAAAACTTATCTTGATTATCTGTCGCCAATGAAACGAAGTCTGCTTTTAAAAAGAACCAGAAAATATACTCAAAAGAGTGGCTTTTAATTTATTTTACTCTTTATGCATACTCTTACCGAAATAATTAATTATGCATATAGGGGCAATTTTGCCACAATTCACTGCAATAAGTTGAAAATTAATATTCAAGTGATAGACTATTATTAAATAGCGAAAAGGATTTTCACATGATTAAAAAAATATCAATATTCCTCTTATTGGTTGGCCTACCGATTTCTGCGAATGCAAAATCAGCAGAAGAAGACAGACAGGAAATTCGTGAAATGCGTTCCGAAGTGTTGGCTCAGCTTTATCAAAATAATCCTGAAGCAAAAGACCTTATCGCCGGAGCAGAAGGATATGCTGTTTTTAATAACGGCGGTGTAAACCTGATCCTGCTTTCAGCAGGAAGTGGCAAGGGCGTTGCCCATGATAATAAATCAGGAAAAGATGTTTTTATGCGTATGGCAACCGGCGGTGTAGGTATTGGACTTGGCATTAAAGACTACCGGGCCGTGATTGTGTTCCATAAGCGTGCTATGTTTGACCAGTTTGTTGATAAAGGCTGGGATTTCTCAGGTCAGGCTGATGCCGCCGCAAAGATTGATGACACTGGCGGAGAAGCAAACGCCGCTGATTCAGTGGTCAGTGGCGTTACCGTTTATCAGATGACCAAGAAGGGACTTGCATTGCAAGCCACCCTACAAGGAACAAAATACTGGAAAGTTGATAAGTGGAATAACTAAACTTAAAGACTAAAAAATTAGGTCGAAGAACGCGTTGCATAGTCTGCAGCGCGTTCTTTTTTTATAAGCTTAACCCCAAACAGCAAGCGTAAAATATTGGATTTTTTGATGACAAATTCGATGAGCAGCAGGCAGATAATAAATGTGCCAAACGCAATAGAAAGATATTCAAAAATGCCGTTCATGCCCCAGTCTATAATATAATAGCCGATGATGATGAGTACAGTCTGGTGCAGAATATAAAAAGGATAAACAATGCCATTTCCATACTGCAGAAAATCATTGCTGAAATTTAGATAACGTCTGGCAAAGCCGATCAACATGGCAATCCATGACCATTTGATAATCATTTCAACAAGATCCCACGGAATAATATCAAGGGGTGTATCCCAGTTATATTTGATCATGATGATGCCGTAAGAAAGAAAGGCCAAAATCATCGACTTTTTGCGATTTTCCTCAAAAGCCTGCCAGACTGATGGCATCCGTACAAACAAGACGCCCATAATCAGGATATAGGCAAAGATAAAGTGGCCAAAGTTATCGTGTATTATGTTATGGGTAACGTCATTATTTCCATTATAAAAATATACCGGAATATAAATCAGGTATGGTGCCCATAAAATGCGTGCGCCCTTATTAAGCCAGTTTTCAAATTTTGCCAGTCGGGTGATCCCTTTGTCGCTGTTGATATAGGCGATAATGGGAATAAGCAGGACCGTATAGAGAAACAAATAGGCCACATACCACATATGGTTATAAGTCGGCCATGGGCTCAGCATCCCGTCCAGCCAGGTAAAATGAAAATATTTTTCGCTCCAGAACTGCCAGTAACCGGGGTCTATAAAGCCTTTTTGCAGAGCCTCGAAATAGGGTTGCGGCGCAACAACCACGGCGCAGGCGAAAAGCAGGGGAACGAACAGTTTGATGAGCCGTTGTTTAAAAAAACCGGTCAGGGTCATCTTGATTGTCATCGCACTGATAGCGACGCCGGAAACCAGAAACAGAAGATCAAGCCGCCAGTTGGACGTCAGCATCATTATCGACTTTAAGAACCGGCTATCATGACCACTTTCTATATGAAAAGGCCATTCAACAAACATCATTCCTGTATGGTAAAAAACCAGATAGGCAAAGGCGAGAACCCTTAACCAGTCCAGAAAATACTGTCTATTGCTGAATTGCTTTAAATCATTTGATGTTGCCATCCCATTTCTCCGAAAATAAATCATTGAATTCATGATCTGTTTATTGGAGACTGAAGGCCAGAATTTTGGGATAAAGGAACGGGATTTGTGACAATCGGGGCGCGGGTTGTGACAAGCGGTATCAAAAATGTGATAAGAGGAGCGGGTGTATAAATGATCCAGACCATCAAACGACACTGGAAATTATTTGCCGTCGCTTTCAGTTTTTATATTGTTGATGCGGCCATGCGCTCAACATCACTCATTATGGAATTTCAGGACAGGGGGGAGCCACTTGATATCTGGAAACCTTTTGTATGGGAATATTCAAGTACAATTGTGGCCTTTATCCTGCTGCCGTTTATTTTAATGTTCGATGAACGCTATCCTATTTCAAGCAGCAGCTGGCGGGAAAGACTGTTGCTGCATATCCCGTTAAGTATGGTATTTTCTTTTTTACACATTCTCGGCATGGTCACAGTTAGGAAGGTGATTTATTTTTTAGCAGGGGAAATATACGAATTTACCGATATCAATTACGCAATCCTATATGAATACCGTAAAGACCTGATGTCCTATATCACAATTCTGATCGTTATTTACGGCTATCGGGAAATCTTAAGATTACGCCAAGGTGAGGCACAAATCGAAAAATCCGCTGAGGAGAGGATCATGGTCAGTAAGGCCGGTATGTTTCAGTTTATTGACCCAAAATCCGTTGATTGGGTTGAAGCGGCCGGCAATTATGTCGAACTTCATGTGGGAAATGAAAATTATATGCTCAGAGCCACTATGAAAGAAATTGAAGACCGGCTCGGTGAACAGAACTTTGCCCGTGTTCACCGCTCGTCAATTGTCCGCCGCGATTATATTGACCGCATCCAGCCCTTAGCCAATGGCGATAAGACTATTTGTCTTAAAGACGGGACCGAGCTTCGGGTTTCCAGAAGATATAATGAGAATTTGAAACTTACAGGGTGACTTATTGGCCCATTAAATTTCTTTGTTTATAGCTTTCCGGTGCCATAAACTCACTCTCATCAATATCCTGATTGCTGATTGAAGACAGCATGGACTCGTGTGTTGCCTGGCCATTTGAATATTGCCGGCTTAATACCGGAAAGCCATCCATTTCATTCATATATGAAAACGGGTTATCATCCATCCGGACAGGGGACATTTTGCTTAAATCCTCCATGAACCCCTTCATGAATTCGGCCATATTTTTAAATGAAGTTTGAATATCATCACCGACGTCAAGATCAGACCAGGACGTAATGCAATATTCTCCCTGTTTCTGATCGCCCCGGTAGGCTTCATAATAGTCGCATGAATAACCGTTGATGGTGTCATTCTTTCCTGTTTTTTTAATTTCCGTTTTTACCTGGGGCGCCTGCATCTGTTGTTGTCCACCCATAGCCGACATTCTTTGCTTCATCATTTTCTCAACCATGGCTCTCTGTTCGGGTGGGACCTGTGCCAGCGCTTTTTCCATTGCCGCGTCCATTTGACTTTTAACGGAACCTGCGGTCGATTTATCAAAAACCATGTAGGATTTCTCTTTATGTGAAATGACAGTCATATTTTGTGCGGAACTGTCGAAGATCATCTCGGTTCCTTCCATGCCTTTCATTTTCATATTTCCCTCAGAAAATAAAACCTGCATTGTTTCTTCCTGCGCGTTTTTCTTACGCAGATCCTTATTTACAATTTGAATGATTTCCCCGGCATAAAGGGGAGTGGATAATAAAGAAATAAAAAGAGTGGATAATAAAATTTTTGAATTTCTATTGAATTTTGTCATGTGTCATGCCCAGTTTTGTTAATTGCCCATAATATTAAATTAACCATAACATACAAGTATTTGAAAGTCAGCGGTTTTTAGTAATAAGCATTTCTAAATTCATTGACATTTTATCCCTCAGCCTTATCGTGAATAAAAAATATAAGGGAGAATTAAATGATAAATCTAACAAAATTAACGCGTGTTTCATTACTGGCCAGTGTTGCCGCATTCACAATGGGCTCCATCTCAAACGCACAGGATGTTCCTTATGAAGAAGTTCCTGGGGTTTGGGCCAAACTGCCGGATGGACGCAAATGGGGTTCGACCAGCACAGTATATTATGCCGGAAACGGAAATATCTGGGCGGCGGAACGCTGTGGTGGCAACGGCAACTGTATGGATACGCCGGACATTGACCCTGTGATGCTGATCAGCCAGGACGGTAAAATACTTAAAACATTTGGCAAGGGGATGATGGTCTGGCCCCACGGCATTCATGTCGATAAAGAAGGCAACGTCTGGATCGCTGACGGCCGTGGTGATGAAAAGCGCGGTGTTGGTCATCAGGTTCATAAATTTAGTCCGGATGGCGAACTTTTGATGTCTCTTGGTCAGGCCGGGAAAGCGGGGCGCGGTAAATATATATTTGATCAGCCCTGTGATGTTCTGGTGGCACCAAACGGCGATATTTTTGTTGCTGATGGTCATTCGCCCAAAGGCAATAACCGGGTTGTGAAATATAACAGTAAAGGTGAATATCTGATGGAATTTGGCGGCGATGGCGCCGAGTTCGGTGAAATGTATGAACCACACAGTCTGGCGATGGATAGCCAGGGGCGGCTTTTTGTTGCTGACCGATATAATGACCGGGTGCAGATTTTTACCCAGGACGGTGAATTTATCAATAGCTGGCGTCAGTTTGGTCGGCCTAGTGGCGTATATATAGACAAAAATGATATCCTTTATGTGGCGGATAGTGAAAGCAATTCCGGGGGCACCCGTAATCCGGGCTGGGACCGGGGCATCCGCATTGGAAGTGCAAAGACAGGTTGGGTCACGGGCTTTATTCCTGACCCTGATAAGGGGGTTGCCTTCAGCCGTGCAGAAGGGGTAACGGCCGATGAAGACGGTAATATCTACGGCGCTGAAGTGGAGGAACAAAATCTTCGTAAATATGTGCCGCGCGGGACGTTGCCACGCCGTAGCGAATAAAAAACATTATTAAGGGGTTTTGGTATGGATGAAGGTATACTCATCGGGGGAAGTGAAGCCGGGCATGTGTTTCTTGACCCCCGTTATGCCAACAGACACGGATTAATCGCCGGCGCAACAGGGACGGGCAAAACAGTCACCCTGCAATGTCTGGCGGAAGGGTTTTCCGATCTGGGTATTCCGGTCTTTATGGCTGATGTTAAAGGCGATATTTCGGGGATAAGCCAGGCAGGAAAGCCCCACCCCAAAATTGATGAACGCGTCAAATCTATCGGGATTGACGGCTATACACAATATGGATATCCGGTTAGCTTTTGGGACGTTTTCTCAGAAAAAGGTACAGCCGTCAGATCAACAATTTCTGAAATGGGGCCGCAGCTTCTTTCGCGGCTAATGGAATTAAACGAAGCGCAGGAAAGCATCATTACTCTGGTCTTTGAATATGCGGATCAGGAAGGCCTCCTACTCGTTGATTTGGCGGATTTGAGAACTACCCTTGAATATTTAGGGGAAAATACCGGAAGTCTGGGCCTTAATTACAGTGTCTCTAAAGCTTCGGTAAACGCCATTTTACGTCGGCTTCTTATGCTGGAACGTGAAGGGGGAGACGTGTTTTTTGGGGAACCGGCCTTATCACTCGAAGACTTTATGGTGACTGACAGAAACGGTCGGGGCCGGATTAATATTCTTGCCGCCGATAAATTGATTAACAGCCCGCGCGTCTATTCCACATTTTTATTATGGCTGCTTTCCGAATTATTTGAAAATCTGCCTGAGATAGGGGATCCGGAGCAACCGGTGCTGGTCTTTTTCTTTGATGAGGCCCATCTGCTTTTTAACAGTGCGCCAAAATCCCTTATTGAAAAAATTGAACAGGTTGTCCGGCTGATCAGGTCAAAAGGCGTCGGTGTTTATTTCATCAGCCAAAGTCCGTCTGATATACCCGATACGGTTTTAGGGCAGCTTGGTAACAGAATTCAGCATGCACTGCGGGCCTATACACCGCGCGAACAGAAGGCCGTTAAGGTCGCCGCCCAGTCATTTCGGGAAAACCCGAAGCTGGATACTGTAAGTGTCATCAGTGAACTTGGTGTTGGCGAAGCACTGGTTTCTGTTTTGCAGGATAAGGCTATTCCAAGCCCGGTTGAACGGGTGCTGATCAGGCCACCCCATTCACGGATCGGCAAAGCCACGGACCAGGAACGCAAGGCAATTCTGGATAATGATATTAATATGCGTCGTTATGCGGAGCCGTTTGATCCGCGCTCAGCCCATGAAATACTTCGTGAAAGAATGGCGGAAAAAATAAACAGGGAAAACAGGGAAAAAGAAAGTAAGAGTAAAAGTTACACAAGTGTTCCAAGAACAGCATCAAGAACAAGATCAGGAGCAGGCTCAAGAACACGCACCAGTAACAGGCAAACAGCCGGTGAAGCATTTGTAAAAAGTATGGCGCGAAGCGCGGGACGCAGTCTTGGCAACAGATTGCTTCGCGGTATTTTGGGTTCCCTGCTTAAATAATGAAAAAGACTTGAGCTTAAAAAGCCAAGTCTTTGATCTGAATGGCGCGCTTGGGAAGATTCGAACTCCCGACCCCTTGATTCGTAGTCAAGTACTCTATGGCTTAACATATTGAAATAAAACAAGATATTCTTCTTTCACCACCTAAGTAAATGATAAGTAAAAAATTGCAATTTCAACTATAAGTGGATTTTGATTGATTCTTTGTTCGAGAAAGACATCGAATTGGTGATGTCACATCAAAATGACTGTATTGAGAAGAAATGCCGAAATAAGGTGTTGAAATCATCTGTCACTGCCTCATAATAAATAAAATTATTGAATTGGGGCATGCTAACATGACTGTTGATTTACCACTAGCTACCAGAGAATTGCTTGATTTATTTAAGCTCTACTTATTTCAAACAGGACCGATAATCAAACAAGAACAAGTTGAAGAGCTTTGGTCGCTATTTTATGAAATCTTAGAAGCTCTTGAAATAGATTACATGGAATACTGGTATTACACTGGGGGTAAAGTTTCAGATGTACAAGTTTATACTTTTGGTAGGGATGAGAATCTCAGTATTACAGTTGAGGAGAAAGCTGAGTTTTTGTCAAATTGGGATGAAATGCCTAAATCATTTGTGGAAAATTTCACAGATGAAGATGAAAAAATTATCTATTGCTGGGCACCATTTTTTTCGTCTTTACCTGGGCATAAAGCCGGCACAACTATTCTCGTTTCTGGTATTGAAGAAGATGAAAGTATCTGGGAATGGATATTGATCGAATTATCATTTCTTATTGAGATTATAAATTCTCGAATTATCGTAAAGAACACAAAATTCGCAACGAATGTAGATAAATTAACTCCTGCACAATATAGAGTACTTAAAGAAATTGCGAACAGTCAAGATCGCACAAATACAGCCTACAATCTTGGAATTTCTCCTGATACATATGATGATCACCTTCGAGCAATAAGAGAAAAACTAACGACGACTTCCAGATATCGTCCTTCATTAGATCGTATTCGAACTAACATTTCAAAGTATGGAATAGCGAGACGCGAGTATTCTTCAATTGTTAAAAAACTATCCGATTCAGAAGATTAATTATATCAATATAGCGCAATAAAACTTCCATCGATATCCCAATCCTTTGGGACATTTTTTTACATCAAATTATGTTTTTATCTCCTTGTATTCGCGAGCTCAAAAATAATTCAGAGTTTCAAAAATACGTAATGTTAACTCCATTAAACATGAGGATTTAAAAATGGAAAACTGTAATAAGAAAAAATTAACCAACATTGACATTAAGCTTGCTGCTGAAGCACTAAATGTCAAACTAAGAAACCTGAACAGTCGTTTTTTCGAAATTGGTGAAGATATGTTAGCCGTTCGTGAGAACAGTTCAGTGAAAAAGTTCAGACAATATTTGAAGTTAATCAATTTGGAACGCACAAATGCCAGTCGCTATATGGAGTGCGCAAAGTGTCCTCGGCTTAAGGAATATCGGGAACAACTCAGTTTTATCACTTGCTGGACCACTTTGAATAAAATACGCAATTTATCACCAGAAGATTTCGAATTTTTCAAATCGAAATATTTATCTGGAGATAAACCAGCTAAGATTAGGGGATTAGATGTAGATGCCTGCAAATCGGCATTACGCAATCGAACTGTTGCTCAGGTATTTCAGTTTCAACCAATTACTATTGCTCCAAAACAAGATGGGTTTTCGCAAGAAATCTTGGATAAGTTTCTTGAGCAAATGGATCAGATGAAGAAACTGCCGGGTGTTTCAATTTTACTTCCCTCTAATATTAAGAGTGAGATTGAGGCTATTACTCGAACACCTGATCAAGTCCCAGAGTCAACTGTATATGACCCGTGTTCTGAGTTGTTAGAGGGTGCTAATGAAAATGATGACTGGAAGACTCTTTGGAAGGGAACACCAGACTTTGTGAATGATAATAATCTTCCTTACAAAAAACTCACTGTTAGTTTTAGAAATGAAGAGGATTATAGAGATTTTCAAAAACGACTTGAACAACCGCTGACTGACAAAACAAAAAGCATTTGGCACCCTAAACTCGTGCAAGCTAATTATAAAGAAAGGATGTATGCATAAAATGGAAAATCCAATTTACCCAATTTATATCGTATCTAAAGGGCGATCAGCTTCCATGTTGACCTCCAGATCATTAACTAAGATGCATGTACCACATTATATTGCCATTGAGCCTCAAGATGAAAGTGATTATCAAAAAGCTCTTGATAAATTCAAACTCAGAAAATATGCGACCTTGCTTATATTGCCTTTCAGTAATCACGGTGATGGTCCCGGTAGAGCTCGAAACTGGTGTTGGGATCATTCTATTGCCTTCGGTGCAGAAAAACACTGGGTTCTCGATGACAATATAAGAGGTTTTTATCGTTTAAATGAAAATCAGAGAATTCCGGTTGAAACTGGAGCAATTTTCAGGGCAGCTGAAGATTTTGTGAATCGTTACGAGAATGTGCCCGTCGCTGGGTTTCAGTATCGCTTTTTCGCAGTTCCTAATCAAAAGCTTCCTCCATTTGTGAAGAACACCAGAATATACTCTACTTTGTTAATTGATAATAACTGCAAATTCCGCTGGAGAGGGCGCTATAATGAAGATACTGATCTTTGTCTTCGAGTACTGAAAGATGGTGACTGCACAATACAGTTCAATGCATTCTTACAAGGCAAAGCCGGCACTCAATCTGTGAAGGGTGGAAATAATGATGAATTTTATCACAAAGAATTAGTAGATGATGAAAGTTTTAGTAAGACAGGTTATAACCCTAAAGGTACGTATAATAAATCAAAAATGCTCGTTGAGATGCATCCTGATGTTGTTCGATTAGTATGGAGATATAATAGATGGCACCATTATGTCGATTATAGTCATTTCAAAGATAATAAGCTTCGTTTAAAGCTCGGTGTAGTTATACCAAAAGGCGTCAATAATTATGGGATGGAACTCATAACTAAATAATCAATATTTAATATTTGTCACGGTAGTTTGAGTAAAATGAACTGCCGTTTCTTTATGTTTTGTGGAAAATTGCACAAAATTTCAATGATTGCTTTTAAAAATCATAAAATCTCATAATTGTAAATTTATATATCAAATTTGATAATTGTAATATTTCCTATAAATATTACATTAAATTCTCTTAATTTGGGTTCAAGAAAACTAAATTTAGGTGAGGGAATGAATATATCTTTGCTTTTACTGCCTTTAAT
>JAGREE010000167.1 GCA_020446675.1 Alphaproteobacteria bacterium
TGGTCGGCATCACGCTGCAGCTTTATGATCACGGCGTGGCCATTCAGAAAAAAGGGGCCTGCTGTGCCGGTCAGGACATACATGATGCAAGACGGGTTAGTGAAGCCATTGGCATTCCCCATTATGTGCTTGATTATGAGAGCCGTTTTAAAGACAGCGTCATGGAGGATTTCGCCGACAGCTATATTCGCGGCGAAACGCCAATTCCCTGTGTTCGCTGTAATCAGGAAGTTAAATTTAAAGACCTGCTGCTGACGGCCCGTGATCTTGATGCTGATGTTCTGGCAACGGGACATTATGTCCAGCGCATAGGGGATACCCAAAAGGCGGAAATGCATAGAGCGGTCGATGATTTTAAAGATCAGAGCTATTTTTTATTTGCCACAACCCAGGAACAGCTTGACTATTTGCGCTTTCCGCTTGGCGGAATGGTGAAAGAAGAGGTGCGGGAACTTGCCGAGAAATACGGTCTTAAAGTGGCCAATAAACCGGATAGCCAGGATATCTGCTTTGTCCCTGAAGGGGGCTATGCCAGCGTGATTGAACGCCTAAGGCCCGGGGCCGGGGAGCCGGGTGAAATTGTTCATCTTGATGGCCGGGTGCTTGGGGAACATAAAGGCATTATTTATTATACGATCGGTCAGCGCCGGGGCATTGGCGTCGGCGGCGGTGACCCGCTTTATGTCGTGCGTCTTGACCCGGATAAAAAACAGGTCATTGTCGGCCCCAAAGAAGCCCTTGAAATTTCAAAAGTATATATTAAGGAATTAAACTGGCTGGGGGATGATGAAATTCCCGAGGCGGGCAAAAAAATATATGTAAAAGTACGCTCAACCAGGCCAGCTGAGCCGGCAACGCTCTTTCCGGGAAGCGGCAAAGATGATGCCTATTTTATTCTCGATAATCCCGAATATGGTGTATCGGCGGGGCAGGCGGCCGTCTTTTACGACGGGCAAAGACTGCTCGGCGGTGGCTGGATTGTTCGTGCCATTTCCGCATATGCGGCATAAGTTAAAATATGTGTTTACAGCTATTGGACAATTCTCTATAAGATGCCGGGTTCGGCAAATAAAGAGTCGACCATAAATATTTTGGTATGGCGGGGTAGCTCAGCTGGTTAGAGCAGCGGAATCATAATCCGCGTGTCGGGGGTTCAAGTCCCTCCTCCGCTACCAACAAAATCAAATAGATAAGAGTTTCTGAAGAAGAAGTCTTAGCGCAAAGG
>JAGREE010000168.1 GCA_020446675.1 Alphaproteobacteria bacterium
TGTTTTCAGAAAAAGCCAGCCCCCCTCCCCCAAAGGCCCAATCAGTAAAGGTGAAAGAATTAAAATTGGTGAAAGCTCCGGTACACCGGTCAAAATCATATAGTGTCACCTTATGCTCAGATTCACCAGTGTATTTAATGTCAATTCTTGCATATTTCTTTCCATTAGGAGAGAAACTGGATTGAAACCCACCGGTAAGTATTGGTTCACCCATTTCGATCGTTTGGATATTCTCTATCCCATTTGGAGTAAATAGGATCGTATAATATTGGTTGCTATCAAATTGGGGAATAATTATCCACCAATCCCTGCCATTGGCATGTCGAGTGGCAACAATCCTTCCGTAAGCGAGAGTATCATAGATGACAGAAGTGTTTTTTTCAAGTATCACCCCTTGTCCATTATTGGCTGACATATCAACTTTTGTGCAGAACAAATTTTGCACCCATACATCACCGTGAGGCGCCCAATCAGCGTCCACATGGAAAATATAAAACAAGGTATCAAATCCAGGCAAAGGCAGTATTAATACTCCTTGAACAATACCATATCCCCTGTCTGTCCAATCTCCGGACAACTGAGTAGGAGCCAAGCCTGTAGCTAAAGTATCATTAATGAAGTTTCTGACTTCAATGCCATTCGTGTAAAACAACAAATTGCCAGAAGCATCGCACATGCTGGCATTGGTATGCCAAAAGTCCATGTCGATATCTATGCTAATAATTTCTGGAGGGATGGAATTAAAATTCAACATAGTCATGTCATTACCTCCTGGTATTAAGGGGCTGTTGCCTATTAGCCACACATTGTCTCTCTTCTCGTTTTCAAAAATATGTTGAGCATAAAGCTGACCCGATGCTATAAAAAATATCGCTAATACAATGAAACCAGCCTTCATAACACGTATAATTAAGGCAGCTATAGGGCATTTCCCATGCCCTATAGCTGCTCTGAAAAGAAAAATTATCTGGAAATGATCAACCGGGCCTGGTAAACAAGCGCATTTTTGAGCCAGGCTCGCAGGAAGTAAACGCCACCGGGCAAACCCTGTAAGTCGATAAGATGCAGGAATTCGCCTTCCGGAAAACTCCTGCGCCACACAGGCTGCCCCAACTGGTTAATAACATCAATTCGGCTGCAATAGCCTTCCACAAACAGCTCGCCGGAAGCAGGGTTGGGAAATACCCGCAGCCCCG
>JAGREE010000031.1 GCA_020446675.1 Alphaproteobacteria bacterium
TGGAATTTTAACTGAACGATTTGCAATGGCAAATAAAACCAAGGTCAGCATAAAGGCAATAAGAAATCCAATGATGACCGGGAGCAGGGTGCCGTCGTAATATTGTCCGATGATGGTGCCGCCTATTATAGATATGATAAATGAAACCGAGCCAATAATCGCAGAGGCTATGCCGGCAATATGACCCATCGGTTCCATCGCGAGAGCGTTTAAATTGCCAAAAATAAATCCCAGATTAAAAAACATAAAACTGGCAAAAGTGAGAAACATCCAGAATTTAATATCTATATTCAGAAGTAAAATCAGAAAAATTGCTGACGCAATCACATTCGCGGTCATAGCCCGGCTACTTATCGTGCGCATGCCATATTTCATGACGAGATTTGAGTTTAAAAGCGAGGCAACGCCAAAAGTCAGCGCCAGACCACCGAAATAAAGCACGAACATTTCGCCGGTATTAAATATTTCCTGGAAAATTTGACGGCTTGAATTGATATATCCCATCATACTGCTGAACATTAACCCCATGCCGACAGTATAACAGACGGTGGCTTTGTTGCCGATTACGGCACAAAACCCATGATAGAGGTTTACGGCTTTATATGGCACACGGTTTTCTTCTGAAAGGGTTTCTTCGAGCCGGAATGTTACCCAGGCCAGCACAGTGACCGCATACATTACATATAAAAGGAAAATATACCGCCAGGAAGCGATAAATAATATGCCCTGTCCAAGGCTTGGGGCAAGGGCCGGTGTCATAATAAAAATCATCATGACAAGTGACATGATCCTGGCCATGCCAGCACCGCTATATTTGTCGCGGACAATGGACATGGTTGAAACATATGGCCCTGATGCGCCAAGCCCCTGAATGAAGCGGCCAATGAGCATTGTTTCAAGTGACGTGGCATTGAAGCAGATTATGCTGCCGAACAGATAAAAGATCATACAGTAAAAAAGTATTTTTTTACGTCCGATCGCATCCGAAAGCGGCCCACTGATTAATTGGCCGATTGCCATGCCGCCGAATATCACACTGATAATATATTGGGGCTGGTTTGCATGTTCAACATTAAGATCAGTTCCTATTATGCCGAGCGCCGGTAACATTGCATCAATGGAAATGGCCACAATGGACATGAGCACCGCCATTAAGGCAATGAATTCTTTTTCACCAACGTTTGATGGATTGGTGACATTATAATTTTCATTATTACCCATTTTTATTTTTCTATAATTAAGTCACTATTGAACATGGTCAGGATCCATCCAGAAAATTTCCCATGTATGCCCGTCCGGATCATCGAAGCTTCGCTGATACATAAACCCGTAATCCTGTGGTTTCCGGATTTCATTGCCACCCGCTTTAACCGCTTTATCCACCAACTCATTTACCGCTTCTTTGTTGTCAGCGTTAAGCGCAATCATCACTTCGGATGACTGGTGGGCATTAATAATGTCCTTGTCCGTGAAATTCTTATAATGCCCGTGGCTCAGCAACATGACAAATATAGTATCGGAAACGATCATGCAAGCGCCGTGTTCATTGGTAAATTGCGGGTTAAAGCCATAGCCAAGTTTTTTGAAAAAATCCATAGATTTATTCAGATCGGCAACGGGAAGATTTATAAAAATCATTTGTGACATGTTTAAAACCCTTTATGCGTTTTTTAATTTTTCAATATCCATTTTGGTCATTTTGAGCATTTCTGCCATCACCCTTTCTGCTTTTTCCGGATCGGCTTTGCTCATTAATTCACCCAGTATCTTCGGGACAACTTGCCACGAAACACCAAATTTGTCAGTCAGCCAACCGCATTGGCCCGGTTCACCACCATCAGATAATTTTTCCCAATAATAGTCCACTTCATCCTGGTCAGCACAGTCAATTACGAATGATATGGCCGGTGAAAATGTAAAATGCGGTCCACCATTGAGGGCGGTAAATTTCTGACCGTTTAATTCAAAGGAAGCCGTCATTACGTCTCCGGCTTTTTTGCCAGCTATAGCTTCTGCTGATTTAGCATATCGGGATATATTGTTAATTTTCGAATTTTTAAATATTGAAACATAAAAATTCGCCGCCTCTTCCGCCTGATGATCAAACCACAGGAATGGGGTTATTTTTTGCACAACAACTTCCCTATTACTTCAGATTTCGATTTAAAATTCAACGATAGTTTTAAAGCCGCCATATACCATTCGTTTACAATCAAAGGGCATATTGTTCATGTCACAGCTTTCTTCAAGACGCGGATCATTATGTACTTTTTCATTCACTGCATCACGGTGATCACGGGATTTGTATTCAATATATGAGAATACGGCTATTTCGTCTTCCTGAATCTCAAATGCGGCAGGAAATGTTTGGCAGAACCCTTTATCGTCCATATCTTCGCCTATGCATTCTCTATAGGAAACTGCACCATGATCTTTCCATACCTCGCTGGCTATTTCGGCCATTTTTTTATAATCATCAAGCCGGTCTTTTTTTACGGCAAGGACAAACCCGTCGACATAGGTCATGTTATTTTCCTTCCTGATTTTTTGTGTTTGTCATAATTATTTCGTTTAAATTCTGAAGACCGCTATCAAAGCTGGCGTTCATCATTTTCTCAACGTTAAAAATAGTATGCATCAATTTCATAAGGAAATTTCGCTGCCACCACATGGTCCAGGTTACTTCTGTCCCATTATCGACTGGTTTGAGGGTGAAGCCTGCCTTATTTGTTGAAGCAAATGGTTTAATAAATTCCAGCCTTACCATCACTTTTTCAAAAGGCACACTTTCCACAATTGTATCACTGCCCATGCCGGTCTTTTTGCCATTCCAGCTGTAACTTGCCCCTACGCCAGATTCCGGACCTTCATAGATAATTTCTGCCTCAGGATCGGCGCGCATCCACGGGTTCCAGGTATTAAAATTGTGGGAATTATTTATCTGTTCAAAAATAACTTCTGCCGGCGCTTCTATAATCCTTGAGCGGGAAATTTTAAATACGGCTGATTTTGACATCACCTTAATCAGAAACAATATGATAAGAGCGCCAAGTCCGATCAATATGTAATTCAGCATGTTGCAGTATCCTTTTAATTTTATAATTAATATTCATCATGAAGCCGACACCATCCATAGGTGGGCGTTTGCGGTGTCCCTTTTGGTACATTTTGCCATTCTTCTTGCCTGCCATACGGGGTAAGATCTAGCAGGGCATATGTAGATCCAAGTGTATCCATGCCCCGTCCCTTAGTGAAATAGGTCCTGAAAGTTTCACCATTATGACGTATGAAAACATTTAGCCCGAAATATTGCGGCACATCAAAATCAGGATTGAAATCATCTAGTGTTGAAACCCAGGGAAACTTCCAATCCATTCTTTTTTTGAAGGCTTCAATTTCATTTATTGGTGCCCGGGCCACGACACAAAAAGTCGTATTTCGTGCATTTATATGGGCAAGGTTGGGCATGTTATCCATTGCCAGCCCGCAACCGGTACAGGGACTTTTATCGCCTGGTTTTAGCATATGATGATAAACAATGAGCTGATCACGCCCTTCAAACAGGTCTTCCAGGCTTAATTTTCCGTCTTTGCTTTCAAAGCTGTATTTCTTTGTGACTTTTACCCATGGAAGATGGCGTCGTTCTGCCGCAAGCTTATCAAGAGCGCGGGTCAGCTTTTTTTCTTCGATTAAATGCGCTTCTCTCGCCTTTAACCATTCCTCTTTTGTTACTTCAATATGCTCCACGAAGACGGCATCCCTTTTTATACCTTGTATTTATTTAGTGATCACTATATAAATACGCTGATTTGATGCTTGTCAAGTATTTTTGTAATGACCACTACAAAAGAGGTAATATGACGAAAGGAAGACCCAGAAAGTTCGATAAGGACGTCGCTCTTGAAACAGCAATGAAGCTATTCTGGCAGCATGGGTATGAGGGCGTCTCTATTGCTAAATTGGCAGAAGCCATGGGTATCAATGTTCCTAGCCTTTATTCCGCGTTCGGCAACAAAGAAAAACTTTTTATGGCGGCTTTTGATAAATATAGCCTATTGGGCGGTCATATTTATATTGACTCGCTCAATAAAAAGACCGCCCGCGAAGTCGCATACAGCATTTTAAAAGGTGAGGTTGATTTGGTTACAAACCCTGATCACCCTGATGGATGTATGGTCATTCTAGGGGCGCTTGTCACCAGTTCCGATTCAGATCACATCAAAAAAAGAATGGATGAAATGCGACAAACGCCACCTAAATGGATGGCCGAACGTTTCGCACAAGCCATTAAAGAGGGTGATCTTTCCCCGGACGTGGACCCGAAAAGTCTGGCCTGTTATATCATGACCCTGAACGCCGGCCTCGCTGTTCAGGCAAAAAGTGGTGTTGGCAAAAAAGAGCTTATGAAAGTCGTTGATATCGCCATGAAAAACTGGCCTTTTGTTGCTTATTAAGTTTTACAGTTTCCAAATCGGCAAATATTATTATAGTTTATCAGATGAAAAATAAAATTTGGAGACAAGTATGAAACATGTGCCACTGCGCCGCTCTTTATTAGCATTCAGTTTAACGATGCCGTTTATTGGTATTGGTCAGACACTTTTCGCTGGGGCAGGTGAAAATAAAAGCTCTGAAGTGATGAAAAAACTGGCAGAGCTGGAAAATGAAAGTGGCGGCAGACTTGGTATTTCCATGATAAATACAGGCGATAACAGTGTCATAAATCATCGCGCTGATGAACGGTTTCCATTTTGCAGCACATTTAAACTTATGCTTGCTTCCGCTATCTTGCATGAAAGCGTATCAAACCCTGATCTTTTAACGCAGCGTGTTAACTATAGCGAAGCTGATAAAGTGACTTACTCCCCCATAACAGAGAAACATTTTGAAGATGGTATGACCATTGCCGAGCTTTGTGCCGCTGCGGTGCAATATAGCGATAATACGGCCGGCAATCTATTGATCAAGCATTTAGGCGGGCCGGAAGCCCTGACGAAATTTGCCCGTTCAATCGGCGATGAAGCGTTCCGCCTTGACCGCTGGGAAACTGAATTAAATTCAGCCATACCGGGTGACCCGCGTGATACGACGACACCGGGGGCAATGGCAAAATCCATTCAAAAACTGGTGCTTGGTAACGGGCTACCCAAAAAACAGCAAATGCAGCTGCAGGCGTGGCTTAAAGGAAACACAACTGGCAACGCTCGCATTCGTGCCGGCGTTCCAAAAGGCTGGGTGGTTGGTGATAAAACCGGCAGCGGTGCTTACGGGGTTACCAATGATATTGGTGTTATCTGGCCCGAAAACGGCGCACCGATTGTTCTAACCGTTTATTACGCCCATAATGATAAGGACGCACCTTACAAAGATAAAATTATTGCTGATACAACCCGTATATTATTAAGCGGAATAGTATAGAAAGCCGAATATTTAAGCTATTTTGTGCTTAACATATACTGGTTAATCACATTTTCGTACCATTCCTGTTTGGAACTTATTCTTTCGGGTTCGCCGTACTCAACGGCAAGATCACGCAAATCTGAGAGCGATAGTTTTCCGGCCTCGAAGTCTGCTCCTTTGCCGCTGTCATAGCTGCTGTAGCGGGCCGCTTTATGGGCGGGAAGCGCGCTTTCATTGAGAATGCGATGCGCTATTTCAAGGCCACGTGCAAAACTGTCCATGCCACCAATATGGGCAATGAAGATATCTTCCATATCGGTGCTTTCACGGCGGGTTTTGGCATCAAAATTTAAGCCCCCAGAGCCGAGGCCACCGGATGCGAGCACCACCATCATCGCATGAACGGTGTCATACATATCGACAGGAAACTGATCCGTATCCCAGCCATTCTGGGGGTCGCCCCTGTTGGCATCAATGCTGCCGAGCAGTCCGGCATCGGCACACATCTGCAGATCATGGGCAAAAGTATGCCCGGCCAGGGTGGCATGATTGGCTTCGATATTCAGTTTGAAATCTTTATCAAGACCATGATGGCGCAGAAAACCAATAACGGTCTGGGCGTCAAAATCATATTGGTGCTTTGTAGGCTCCATCGGTTTCGGCTCAATCAGGAATGTTCCCTTAAAGCCATTGGCGCGTCCATAATCACGGGCAGTGGTAAGAAATGTTGCCAGATGCTCCAGCTCGCGCTTGGTGTCAGTATTTTGCAGGCACATATATCCTTCGCGCCCACCCCAGAACACATAATTTTCCCCACCCAGTTCTATGGTGGCATCAATGGCCCCTTTTACTTGTGCGGCGGCGTGTGTCAGCACTTTAAAATCCGGATTGGTTGAGGCGCCGTTCATATACCGCGGATTGCTGAACACATTGGCTGTCCCCCAAAGCAGCTTCATTCCCGTTTCACGCTGCCGTTCTTTGGCAAGTGCCACCATATGGCCAAGGTTTTTTTCGCGCTCGACAACACTGGCGGCATCAGGCGCTAAATCAATATCGTGAAAACAGTAATAGGGAACCCCAAGTTTGGTAAAAAGCTCAAAGGCGGCATCCAACTTATGCCGGGCAGCGGTCATGGGGTCGGGTGAAGCATCCCATTCAAAAACCTGAGTGCCAGGGCCAAACGGGTCTGCACCCGTGCCACAGAATGTATGCCAATAGCAAACGGCAAACCGTAAATGCTCGGCCATGGTTTTGCTGCCGATTTTTTTATTGGCATCATAAAATTTAAAGGCGAGCGGATTATCAGATAAAGGTCCCTCATAGCCGATTTTTGAAATGCCACTAAAATATTCTTTTTCGCCGATAAATATGCTGCTCATTTTATTTTCTTTCTTCTTTTATAACTTACCGTAATGAAGGGTAATCAGTTTCACAAATGATTGATAGTCCTGATAGATTTTTTCATATTGGACCACGCTTTCCTTATCTGGTGCGCAATGTTTCGCTTTCTCTTCGCTTATATGATCCTTGATTATTTGCTTAAGCGTTATGGGGTTGCCTTTATGCTTTCTATAGGCCCAGAATGCCTGCAAAATTGCGCCGAAGGCTGCATTTTCCTGCTGGTTCAAAATCCGGACAGGAAGATTTAAAATATTTGCGCAAATCTGACGCCATAATGCGCTTTTACTGCCGCCACCAGTCAGGGTGATTTCATTAAATTCCATGCCGCAGCGTTTGAAAGCGTCAAGCCCTGCCTTAAGATTAAATATACCAGCTTCCATGGTTGAACGGATAAGATGGGCATTTGTTGTATTTTGAGGGCTCAGTCCAAATATGGATGCTTTGGCTTTGGGTAGAGCCGGTGTTCTTTCCCCATTAAAGAAGGGAATTGTTATGACCCCGTCTGCGCCTAGCGGGATAAAGGACGCCAGCTTTTCCATTTCCTGCAAATCAACTTCAAGGAGGTCGCGCATCTGCTCTGTGGCAACGGTGCAGTTCATGGTGCATAAAAGCGGTAGCCAGCCGCCGCTAGATGAACAGAAAGCTGCCAGTTCCCCTTTTAGGTCAATGGCGGGCTGGTCATGAAAGGCAAATAACGTTCCTGAAGTGCCTAAACTGGCTGTCAGTTTTCCGGGTTCAATATTGCCGGTGCCGATCGCTGCCATCATATTGTCACCGCCCCCGGCACTGACCACCACGTCAGGGTTTAAACCAAGCTGTACGGCAATGTCAGCTTTGATGGTTCCGTTTAAATCATCTGCTTTGATTAAAGGTGGAAGGCAGGGCATTAAATCGCGATCCGGGTCAAGGGCTTTAAGGGCTTCTTTGCTCCAGCATCTGTTTTTTATATCCAGAAGTCCGGTGCCAGAAGCATCGCCGCATTCCATTGTCCGCTTCCCGGTCAGATAATAATTAATGTAATCATGGGGAAGCAGAATGGTGGCCATTTTTTGATAAGCTTCTGGTTGAAATTTCTTAAGCCAGAGTATTTTTGAGGCCGTATATCCAACCGCAATAGAGTTGCCGGTGATGTTTATACATTCCCTTTCACCGCCCATCGCCTCCATAATTTCAAGACATTCTTCGCTGGTTGATGTATCACACCATAATTTTACCGGATAAAGAACATTACCGGCTTCATCAAGCGGAACGAACCCGTGTTGTTGTCCGGATACCCCAATGGCAACGATCGATTTTTTGATTTTCGGATCAATAGCGGCGATAGTTTCTTTTATGCCGCTAATCCACCACTCGGCAAGCTGTTCCATTGTGCCGTCGGGTTTGGAAATAATTTCAAACGGATGCGTTTTTTCGGCCAGAATTTCCAGCCGGTCAGGACAATAGACCATTACCTTGACACTTTGTGTGCCCAGATCTATTCCCAAAATTGTTTTGTGTATTGCTGTCAATGCCATCCCCGATATTTGTATTTTTTAAAATATCCCAGGAGGTCATAATGGACAAGAACAGAATTAAGGTTGTCTTGAAAGAAGGCAAATCTGACGATCCAGTTCATGCAGAAAATTTGACCTGTCGGTTTTGGTAAAGCTGGGGTTATGTCCTTTGCTTTCGCCTGTTTCCCTTAAGTGGGCCTTTAAATCCCGCATAGCAACGGCCATACCAATATTATCGGCAGAAAAAAGTTTGCCGGTTGGCCCAATGGCAATACCACCGGCATCAAGGCATCTTTTGGCAAGGGGAATATCGGACGTAACGGCTATATCATTATTACCGATATGCTCAGCAATCCAGTTATCGGCCTGATCGGCACCTTCCTGGACAACAATTTTTTGCACAAGGGGACCTGCATCAATTCTCATCCACTGATTGCTGACAAGGAAGACCGGCGTGTTATGCCGATAGGCAACTTTTAGAATTTCTTCCTTGACCGGGCAGGCATCTGCATCAACATATATTGATATTTTATGGTTTTGCTGGGTCATTCTTTTTTTGAACTTTCAATCATACCCGGTTATTATAAACATATTCATATACAATATTGATCATAATATAGCGAGACAAGCATTGGCCCGGAAAAAAAATATTGAAAAATCAGGATTAGAAAATCAGGTAGGACATCTTTTAAGGCGCGTATTCCATAAAGCACGTGGTCGAATGCAAAAGAAAATTGCCGAAACCGGGTTAAGCCCGATGCAGACTGCGGCTATGACATCCTTAAGAAAACTTGGGCCGACATCACAAAATAAACTTGGACGACGGATCGGGATGGAACCGGGTAACGTTCATGGCCTGGTGGATCGGCTTTTAAAAAAGGGAATGATTACATCCAAGTTTGTTGATGAAGGGCCGGGGCTTCATATTCTTGACCTGACCGAAGAAGGTCAGAAAATTGTAGATATGGTTATTCCGCTTGGTGCTGAAGCAAACAAAGAAACGCTGGCCCCATTATCCCCTGAGGAACAGGAACAGTTTATGGACTATCTGAGGCGTCTTTTATAGCTTAAGCGCGTTGACTCTTTCGATTTTACTGTTATTATAATAACATTATTTAATCAAGAAAGTTTAGCATGGCAGAAATCGTACTTGGAATGTGGACGTCGCACGGACCCACCTTGTCAACAACACCGGAACAATGGCTGATGCGGGTAAAGGCAGATCAGAACCGCCCGTCGCATCCGTTTCGTCTTGGCAATTATTCATTTGATGAGCTTAAAGAGCTCAGAAAAGATGAGAAATTGGGTGAACAGGCATCCCTGAAAGAACGTACAATCAGACATGGTCGGTGCCAACAGGCCATTACCAGAATGGCCGATATATGGGATGAGGTGAAACCGGATGTTGCTGTTATTATGGGCAATGACCAGAAAGAGATTTTCACAGACGACTTAATCCCTGCCTTTACCGTATTCAGCGGCGAAAAACTTTTTAATGAACCGGCGAGTGAAGAACAAATTCCCCTTATGGCTCCCGGAATTCATGAAGCGGAAAGCGGCCATAATCCTGCAAAATATACTGAATATCCGGGGCAGGTGGAATTAAGCCGCCTGATAATTGAGCAATCAACAAAAGACGGGTTTGATGTAGCGCAGATGAATAAAATTCCGCGTCATGAAAACCACTGGTCCTCAGGCGTTGGTCATGCATTTGGCTATATTTACCGTCAGGTTATGAGAGATAAAGTGGTGCCCAACGTTCCCATTATCACCAATACGTTTTTCCCGCCCAATCAGCCAACTGCAAAAAGATGTTTTGAATTCGGTCGGACCATCGGCAAGGCCATCAGAAGCTGGGACAGTGATCTGAAGGTGGCTATATTCGGTTCCGGCGGTATGAGCCATTTTGTTATTGATGAGGATCTCGACCAGCTTTTCATAAAAGCCATCAGGGAAAGAGATGCAGATACTCTCATTTCTCTGGAAGAAGGATATTTTCAAACCGGCACATCTGAGCTGAAAAACTGGATTGCTGCTGCGGGCATTTTATTTGATACTGACCTGGGTGGTGAACTGGTTGATTATGTTCCTTGTTACCGGTCAGAGGCCGGAACAGGAACCGCAAATGGTTTCGTCTACTGGCGATAATTTTAGATTTGGAGAATGATTAATGGATCAGGCAGTAGTGCGTGCGGCAAAACTTGATACGGCAACCATCAGCGATGCCCTAGACAAGCTAGGGATTAAAGGTCAATGCCTTGGCATAAAGCCGCGCGATCATAATTTCAGAATGACCGGGCGGGCCTTTACCATTCTATATGGTCCGGCAGACGTCAAACCGGGTACGGTTGGCGATTATATTGATGATCTTGAACCGGGAAGCGTGGTGGTACTTGATAATGGCGGCCGTGAAGATGCAACAGTCTGGGGCGATATTCTAACCTATCTTGCCCATAAAAATGGTGTCGCGGGCACCGTTATTGATGGGGCCTGCCGCGATGTCCATATGTGCCTTAAGCTTGGTTATCCGGTATATAGCCGCAGTTATTCCATGCGTACAGGTAAAGACCGCGTTCAGGTTGATGCAACCAATGTCCCCGTTAATATTGGTAATGCAAAGGTGCATCCGGGAGATCTTATGCGGGGGGATAGTGATGGCGTGGTGGTTATTCCGAAAGAGCATGAAGAAAAGGTACTCGCAGCGGCCGAGGCCATTGAAGCGGCAGAAGAAAAAATTCGGGAAGCCCTTGAAAAAGGAATGCGTCTTGATGAGGCGCGTGAGCTTAATAAATATCACAGTCTTCAGACCCGGGAAGAATAATCATGCGTCCTGACATTAAATTAATACATGCACTCGGGGCGTTCGGTACCGCAACCATTCATGAGGCGGCCGGCCAGATCGGAGCCTTGCCGGGAAATATTAAACCGATTTCCATGAACATGAAATTATGCGGCCCTGTATTCCCGCTTTATTGTTTGGCAAGAAGCAACATTAATCTTCATGAAGCAATTTATCAGGCGAAGCCCGGTGATATTCTGGTCGGCAGTATTGAAGGGATGCAGGATGCCGGTTATTGGGGGGATATTCTGACATGCGCTGCGCAGGAAAGAGGGATTAAGGGGCTTGTTCTTGATGGATGTGTTCGTGATGCCGATGATATTGACAGATTAGGCTTTCCTATCTTTGCCCGCGGGCTTAATATCCTTGGCACCGGAAAAATGCGGGGCGGATCTATTGGTGACAAGATTGTGATCGGTGATATTGAAATAAATGTCGGTGATGTTATCGTGGGGGACAGGGACGGTGTTGTTGTCATTCCATCAGCAAAACTAGAGCAGGTGATTGAAGCATCCAAAGCCCGGGAAGAAAAAGAAGATGACGTCAGAAAACGTCTCAAAGCAGGTGAAAGAAGTCTGGAAATTTATAAGTTTCCTTAAGACTTGAGGATAAAATATGAATAGTGATGTTGACGTCAGAGTACTTCGCAATTGTTTTGGAAAATTTGCAACGGGGATTACGGTAATCACCGCCCTTGCGCCTGATGGCACAAAAATCGGTCTGACAGTAAATTCCTTTAGTTCTTTAAGCCTTGACCCACCGATGATCCTCTGGAGCCTCGATAAAAGATCCAACAGTCTTGACGCTTTAAAAAATGCCAGTCATTTTGCCGTTAATGTCCTGGCATCAGATCAGATGGATATTTCCAATAATTTTGCCCGACCAGGAGAGGATAAATTTAAAGATGTAGATCTGGTTGACAGCGCGTTTGGGCTACCCTTGCTGGCGGGGACAGTTGCTCATCTTGTCTGTAAGAATGTTGGTACCTATGAAGGGGGTGATCATCTTATTTTTATTGGGGAGGTCGAGCATTTTGATGCCTGTGATAAGAAACCGCTTCTTTACAGTAATGGCCAGTATTCCGTGGCAGCCCGTCATCCGGGTGTCAAGATGGCAGAACCACCGGCGGAAGAGCGATCTAGCAATGATGAATTCATTGTTCCGCTTCTTCTAAGAAGCTACTGGGAAATTTCTGATCCGTTTTATCGGGAGCTTCTTGATGAAGGAATCCCCGTTGCCCATGCGCGTATTCTGGTTCATTTAAGCCATTCGCCGGAGCTGACCGTTCGGGAATTAAGTGATGCCATTCGCGTTGATATGGCGTCAGTTGCCATGTCGGTAAACTGGCTTTGTGATAATGGCCATCTCAAAAAACTTGAGAATGATAAACTGGTGCTTTCAGACAGGGGATGGGAACATCTTGATAACGTCCAAAGAAGGGCGGAACGATTTGAAAAAGAAGTCCTTGATGGCTATAGCGAGCAGGATATTGACCTCCTTAAATCAATGCTTAGAAAGCTTATTTACCGCAATAATCTTTAAATAATTTTATTCTAATATGGTATGGGCCGAATGCCTTCATAGGCCTGCTGTAATAGTGCTCTTACGGATTGAAAATCGACCGGCTTAGGGTTAAAGGGCGTGGTTTCAACGGTTTCCTTAGCAGCGATGTCAAGATGTTCTTCCCTCATTCCCAGTTCTTTCAGGCTTTTGGGAACATTAATGTCGCGGGCAAAGTCATATACTCCACCTGAGGCACTTTTTGTTTTCATGGCAGTGGTTATTTTTTCCATGGCAAATGGTGCAGCCGTTTCATTATAGGCGATAGCATAAGGCAGAATCACACTGTTGGATTCACCATGTGGTATGCCATGATGTCCGCCGAGCACATGGCATATTTTATGATGAATGGCGATGCCGGCAAGATTGACGCAATAGCCACTGAGCATGCCACCATATAGCACCTGTGCCCGGGCGTTTAAATCATTCGGATTTAAAATGCTGCCTTTTATGCCTTTTGTCAGGGCGACAATTCCCTCAATGGCATAAAGGTCAGAAACCGGATTTTTATCCTTTGCATATAGTGCCTCAACACAGTGGGCGAGGCTGTTCATGCCGATTGTGCCAGTCAGATGGGCGTTAAGCCCAGTTGTCAGCATAGGATCATATATTGTTGTCCTGGCAATAACCCTCACATCACGCCCGGTTTTTTTCTGATTTCCGATCAGCATTCCATATATTGGCGTGCTTTCTGAGCCGCATGGGGTTGTGGCAATTACAATGAATTTTGCATCGGTTCGAAGGGCAATGGCCTTACCAATACCAATTGTGGATCCGCCACCAATAGCCACAATGCAGTCGGCATTTTTTTTATTATAAAGCTCAAGCGCCTCCATGGCGACCTGTTCAGGGCAATGGGGTTTTGCACCGTTATATAGCGCAACGCATAATGGTCCCAGACTTTCAATTATGTGATCAATTCGCTTGACCATCCCCGCAGAGCAGGCGATCATAACCCGCCTGCAGCCAAGTTTTTCGACTTCGTCTTTCAGCTTTAAAGCGGCATTTTCAGCGAAGACGGCTTTGGTCGGAATGGGGGTATATTCAAACTGCATTTCTTTGTTCCCGTGCTTGACAGCGGACATTCATTAGGTATTATTATAATAACATTAAACATGTGACAATATTTTTCTCTAATTTATAGAAATGGAATGATAAATGAGCAATGATCTACTGGACCGCCTTAAAAAAATGGACAGTTGTGCAGTGTCGGATGCGATGGATAGTCTTGGACTGCCGGGTGAAGTAACAGGTATTAAAAACCAGACAACAAAAAATAAAATTGTCGGTCGTGCCCTGACTGTTGAACTTGGCAGCAAAGCCCCGGAAGGGGGAAGCGCCAGGCATCTTTGTTCAGGAGCCATTGAAAGCGGAAAATCGGGAAATATTATTGTTATTCAGCAAAGTACGGGGATTGATGCGGCCGGATGGGGTGGTGTTCTTTCCAATGCAGCGCAGTATAACGGTATCGAAGGCGTGATCGTTGAGGGACCGGCACGTGATATTGATGAAGCGGCAGGGTTGGGATTTAGCGTTTATGCGCGCGGTCATACAGCACGTACAGCTCGGGGCAGGGTATATGAACAATGCTTCAACCAGCCGATCACTGTTGGTGATGTTAAAGTAAGCCCGGGTGATTATGTTATTGCAGATGGCAGTGCCGTGGTTTTTATACCGGAAAACCGTGCTGAAGAGGTGATAAAAATTGCTGAACGAATCGTGGCAAAAGAAAAACTTATGACAGAGGCGGTGCGCTCAGGCACACCAGTAGGGACTGTTATGGGATCAAATTATGAAAATATGCTGGATGATATGGGTAAATAGGCATGGATAAATCTACGAAAATTATCATTGCCGGTGCCGGTATTGGCGGCCTGACAGCGGCAGCCTGCCTATTGCAGGAAGGATATCATGTCCGCGTCTATGAACAGGCGCCTAAACTTGGTGAAATTGGCGCAGGCATTCAAACCAGTGCCCCGGCCGTGAAAGTTCTTCACCATCTTGGTCTGGCAGAAAAACTGGCGGAAGTGTCCGTTAAGCCGAAATCATTTGAATTCAGACTGTTTGACAGCGGGGAAGTTCTTCATAAACTGCCATTGGCTGAAGCGCATGAAAAACAGCATGGTGCGCCCTATTATCATATTCACCGTAGTGATATTCATAAAATTCTGGCTGACCGTGTTCTTGAGCTAGACCCGGATGCTGTGGTCTTGAATTCAACTGCTGTCGGATTTAGTGAAGATAAAGACAGCGTTACATTAAACCTTGCTGATGGACGGGAAATCAGGGGGGATATTCTTGTTGGCGCTGATGGTATCAAATCGGCCATCCGCGATCAGATTGTTGGTGTAACGGAACCGGATTATAGCGGGCAGGTAGCCTGGCGGGCGACAGTTGACGTTAAAAAACTGCCGGCAGACTTTATGGATAAAATTGTTGCGATCTGGTGTGGACCAAAGAAACATGCTGTTGTCTATTACCTGCGGTCGGGCAAATTGCTTAATTTCGTTGGTTGTGTGGAAAATAGCGACTGGAAAGAAGAAAGCTGGACGGTAAAGGCATCATGGGATGCTTTAAAAGCGGATTATGCCGGCTGGAATAAGGAAATCCAGACCATCATAGACAATATTGATAAGGACCAGTGTTTCCTTTGGGCCTTAAATAACCGTAAGCCAGTTGATAATTGGCGTACTGATCGGGCTGTTATAATGGGTGATGCGGCGCACCCGACGTTGCCTTATATGGCATCCGGAGCCGTGATGGCGATCGAGGATGGTGCCGTGCTGATGCGGTCAATAAATGCCAATAATGATGTTGCCGAGGCACTTGATATGTTTCAGAGAAACCGTCTTGAGCGAACCGCAAGGATTGTCACGGGCAGTACCGAAATGGGGGATCTTTATCATTTATCCAACAGGGAAGAATTTGAAAAAGGATTTGCCAAAAGAAACGTGGCCAAGGAACGCAATGAATGGCTATATGCCTATGACCCCTTAACAGTCGCGTTAGTTTGAGTTCTCTTTTTCTTTAAGCCATATCCGGTAAGATGGACGGACAAAAGCAAGGGATAGTGTGGCGAGCAACGACATCAGGATTAGAAGATAAAAGGCTTTATCATAATTTCCGAACCGTTCATACATGACACCAACCACATAAGGTCCGGCGGCAAATCCAGCTGACAAAATCATGGTCATGGTGCCGACAGTCCGCGGTAATATTGCCGGGCCAAAAGCCTGTCTGCAGAGATAAGGCACATCAACAATTGTTCCGCCATGAGAGATGCCGCGGGCAATGGCAAAGGCAACCAAAGTCGTCGTTCCGGCAACAGGAAAAGCAAGAATAACCCCTAAACCAATAGTCAGGTAGCAGAGCATAACCCCTTTCACTGCAAATTTGTCAAATGCCCAGCCAAAACAAACCTTGCCGAGAATGCTTATGGTCATGATCAGGCTGAATGTCCAACGGGCAAGATCACGACCCAGCCCGGCATCCTTGTCAATATATTCTACAGTATGCTGCAGCATGCTTTGATCGACGAACCCGATCAGGAAAACGCCGATACTCATCATGTTGAAGGTTTTTCCCTTTACGGTGCCGACAAAATCAAGGAATTCTGCCGGTAAATTTTCGCTTTTGGTCATATTCTTGTCTTTTATGCCTTCTGTTTCAAGGCCAAGATCATCGGGTGTCTCCCTCGCAATAAAAAGGAAAAAAGGAAGTGCGAAAAACCAGATGCCAGCGCTTAAAATGGCCACAGTTGTTCGCCAGCCATAACCATTAAGAAGTGGTTCTATTACAAACGGCAGTGTGGCACCTGCGGCGGACGTTCCAAGCAGGGCAAGACCAAGGGCCAGTCCAATCCGGCCATGAAACCAGCGGGAAACGATTACCTTTACGGTGATCACCAGACTGATTGAACCAATTCCCAAAAATGTACCCACCAATGCCAGGTGCCATAGTTTTGTGATAAAAATGAAGGATATCATGGTAAGGCCGACAATCAGGCTGGTAATAATTGTGGTCAGACGCGCACCAAAGCGTTGGATAAATTCACCAATAAAAAAGGCGGCTACAGCGCCTGATATAAATTTTGCACTGGCAAGTAATGTGACATCGCTTCGGGTCCAGCCGAACTGATCTTCCATTGGTCCATAAAGCAGCGGCAGCATCATGGTTGGAATGCCAAAAATAAACATATGGCAGAAAAATGAAGCCAGAACCACCATCCAGCCATAATAAAATAGGACTGGACGGTCTTTGCCTGAAAAGTAGGTTTCGATGACGCTCACGGTCAGAATTCTACAGGAAGTTATTTGGATAAATCATTGTCCGCCACATATGGGCAACCGGGCTGTTATCAAATCCAAGCCCTTCTTCCGGCTGCTTAAAATGTCTGCCGATAATATCTTCAAAATCATCAATTTCAGCAGTGACATTGGGATCAAATGAATAAATATCATTTATGGTGATCTGACGGGCAGTCATATACCATTTGTGGTTTCTGGCATATTCAGCGGCTTCGGCAACGTAAGGTTCCGGTTTGAAATCCGGACCAAAATAGCGGATATAGGCCTCTGGATATTCATAACCGACTTCTTCATCGGGATAAAATCTCAATGCCTGGTGATATTTGATGGCCCATGCGATTTCCTCGTCTACATAAGGGGCTACCATTTGCGACCCCCAGTAGCCATGATCCATTCTGATCAGTCCACCGACAGAAATGTCATGGAGCAGGCAGGCAAGAACAATTTTTTCCGGCAGGCCGTTTTTGCGTGCGAGTCGGGCGCTTTGACACATATGCTGAACTGAACCCAGACGTTTTTTGTAAAATTCGATCAGTGTCGGCTTTTCTGACATTTTTGGGAGTCTCGGATCTTCACCCATCATGAAATATTTGTCTCGTTTTACACCTTTTACAATTTCTTCACCTTCCCGGCCATATGTCGTGCAAATACCAGGTTTTACAACGATTTTGTCGAGCTCTTCACTCATTGCAAGTTCAAGTGCATCAGCTTTTTCAGAGGCAGACATTGCAGCAAGAGCGGATGCTCCGCCAACGGCTGCTAGAAACTTTCTTCGGTCCATGATGTGATCCTTATTTTGCTGGTCATACCCGTCATATTATATCAATATTAAAACATAATACACGTGCTTTGTTTAAATCAAGTATAGCTACTATTATAATAACAGTAAATATAAAAATACAAGCTTGACTTCAACTTTTCTTTACTGCTATTACAATAACACTATATTATGGTTTATAATTTACTCATCAGGAAGGATCAGGGATGTTAATTGATTGTCATGCACATGTCAGCGCACCAGCAAAATTATGGGCCTATAAAGCAACTTTACTTGCTCACAGAGGATCTCATGGTCGCGGAAAAGTCGTGATATCCGATGACGAAATGATAGAGGCGCTCAATACACCACATATGGGGCCTTTTGGTCACCTTCCATATTTAAAAGAAAACGGCATTGATAAACAATGTATTTCCCCACGTCCGTTTCAAATGATGCATTCGGAAAGCCCGGCGAAGATTGTGGACTGGCTTCATGAAGAAGTGAACAATGTTATCTATAGGCAAACGCAACTCTTTCCCGAAATATTTATCGGGGTAGCGGGGTTGCCGCAGGTTGCCGGTCGCCCGATTGAAGCATCACTTCCTGAACTTGAGCGTTGTGTGAATGAACTTGGATTTAAAGGATGTCTTCTAAATCCGGACCCTTACGAAAATGGTGGGCAGGAAGCACCGGGATTAGGGGATCGATACTGGTATCCATTATATGAAAAACTCTGTGAGCTTGATGTCCCCGCACATATACACAGTGCCGGGTCCCGTTCTGAACGGACGCCATATTCGCTTCATTTTATTAATGAAGAAACGATTGCTGTTCAACATATTCTCAAATCGTCTGTTTATGATGATTTTCCTGACCTAAAAATTATATGTTCACATGGCGGTGGTGCTATCCCCTATCAGATCGGCAGGTTTGATTCAGCGTCCATGCGCGGTAAAGGGCTTCGTTTCCGTGAAAAAGTGCGTAAATTATATTTTGATACGGTATTATATTCGGAAGCGGCTCTTGAGTTGCTAATAAAGGAAATTGGCGCTGATCGTCTTTTATTTGGCGCGGAATGTCCGGGGGTGGGCTCAACCCATAATCCGGATACAGGAAAAACCTTTGATAATATAAAACCTTATATTGACGGGTTTGATTGGCTTGCCGACAAAGACCGACAGGCAATATATTCAGGAAATGCAATAAAGGTATTTAATCTGGATTGATTGTAAGCAGAAATCTCAAAGGGGTAAATATCATGACAGAAACACCAAAATCAGAAAAATTATCCAGCTTTAGTGATAAAGTAACCAAGGATAATATCAGGCCATTATGGGATGTGCTGTCAACTTTGGTTACCCCGGAACCAAAAAGCCGCTGTGAAGCCGCATTATGGAAATATAATGAGGTACGCCCCCTATTGATGGAGGCCGGCGGGCTGCTTACAGCGAAGGAAGCTGAAAGACGTGTTCTTATTTTAGAAAATCCTGGCATCCCGGGGGAGAGTAAAATTACAACATCTCTTTACGCAGGAATACAATTGGTCCTTCCTGGTGAAATCGCGCCGGCACACAAGCATTCACAGTCAGCGTTTCGTTTTGTGCTTGAAGGTGGTGATGGAGCCTATACGGCGGTAAACGGCGAAAAAGCCTATATGGAAGTCGGCGACCTGATCCTGACACCAAGCGGAACCTGGCATGATCATGGTAACGAAAGCGATAATCCGGTAATCTGGCTTGATGGACTTGACATTCCGATTGTGCAGTTTTTTGATGCTTCTTTTATGGAACATCATACGGAGGATGAGCATCCGCATGTTAAATCAGACGGTGATTCACTTGCCCGATATGGGAGCGGCATGCTGCCGATGGATTATGAGGCCGAGATGCCCACATCACCAGTTATTAAATATCCCTATTCCAGAACGAAACAGATATTGAATAAAATGAAGGAAACGAAGGACTGGGACCCCTGCCACGGTCTTAAGCTTATGTATGTCAATCCTTCCGATGGAAAATCGGCCATGCCAACTCTGGGGGCATATATGCAGCTCTTACCGGCAGGTTTTATTACGTCCTCTTACCGTTCAACCGATGCGACCATTTATTCTGTTGTGGAAGGAAACGGTAAAACCAAAATAGGGGATAAAATATTAGAATGGGGACCAAAGGATACTTTTGTAGTGCCCAGCTGGCACCATCATCAGCATATCGCTGATAGCGAATGTGTGTTATTCAGCTTTTCGGACCGCCCGGTGCAGAAAGCTCTGGGGCTTTGGCGCGAAGATCGCGGAAACAGATAATTTAATCAGGAGAGTTATAAAATGGGTTATGTTTTTGAACCACCAGCTTTATCAAGTGTTGCAATTCACGGAAGCAAGGATCGCTTTCCTGTGCGGCGCATTTTTTGTGTTGGTCGAAACTATGCGGCCCATGCACGCGAAATGGGGCGTGATCCTGATCGCGAGCCACCATTTTATTTTATGAAACCGACCGATGCCTTGGTGGATAATGGTGTCGATGTTCCTTATCCGCCACAAACCGGCAATCTTCATTATGAAGGAGAATTGGTTGTGGCAATCGGAAAAGAATGTGCGAATGTCTCAACAGAAAATGCCCTTGATTATGTTTTCGGTTATGCGGTGGGCAATGATCTGACACGACGTGATCTGCAGCTTGATGCCCGTGAAAAGGGCCGTCCCTGGGATACGGGGAAAGGGTTCGATCATTCGGCACCCTGCGCCGAAATACACACGGTTGATCAGGTTGGTCATATTTCTGATGCCAGGATATGGCTTTCCGTCAACGGTGAAATCAGGCAGGACAGTAATATCAATAAACTGATCTGGTCGGTACCGGAAGTGATTGCCAATCTTTCAGGTTTATTTAAATTGGAACCTGGTGACCTGATATATACCGGAACACCGGAAGGGGTCGGCGCGGTTGTGGCGGGTGATGTCATCCGCGTTGGTGTAGACGGACTAACAGAATTGGAGACAAAAATTGTCTGATATTATTTTACATGGCATGTGGCGCAGCTCTGCTTCGTACCGGGTTCGCATTGCCTTGAATTTAAAAGGTCTGCCCTATCAGCAGAAAAATTATGTTCTGGCCAATAAAGAACATAAGACAGCAGAATTTTTATCAAAAAACCCGCAAGGATTAATTCCGGCACTAGAGGTTGATGGAAAAGTTATAACCCAGTCGCTGACCATTATTGAATATCTTGATCATATAAAAGCGGAAAACAGACTTCTTCCACTTGATGTTGATGAAAGGGCGCGCGTGCAGTCAATCGCTTATTCTATTGCCTGTGAAATTCATCCGCTGAATAATCTTCGCGTCCTTCAGTATCTGAAAAATGATATGGCGCAGGATCAGGACAGCATCAATAAATGGTACAGGCATTGGGTGGCCGAAGAATTTACCGCGCTTGAAAAGAAATTGTCTGCCGATCCGGCAACCGGGAAATATTGTCATGGGGATAAGCCCGGTTTTGCGGACTGTTTTCTTATTCCCCAAATTTATAATGCGCAGAGATTTGATTGTGATCTGTCAGGATATCCTACCCTGATGCGAATTAACAAGGCATGCTTGGAACTAAAAGCATTTAGGGAGGCGTTACCGGAAAATCAGCCGGATGCTATTTAAACCTTAAAATTAGGGAGGCAGAATGGGTAAGGTCAATATTGACAATGCGAGGCCAATTGTTCGTCGCACAAATGGTAATAATCCCTATTCACCGCTCTTTATGGAACGTATGACACCAAAGGCAAGATGGTATTTTTTCATGCGGACCAAGGTGCTGCCTTCTATGCGTGATGCAGAAGTAAACCTGAGAGCAATTCCGACAAGAGATCAGTGGGTTGATAGTGAGCTGATCAGGCAAATGACAAAAGACCTTGGGGCGGATATTGTTGGTATTGCCAAATATACGCCAAGTATCCTCTATCAGGATGCCAAGATTCAAAATCATAAGACAGTAATCGTTTTCGGTATGGCAATGAAATATGACCTGATGATTGATATTGGGGCAGATTCACAGGAAGAGGTTCACCGTGTTTATTTTGAGCTGGATGAAATTGGTGTGCGCTTAGCGCAGCGGATAGGCGCAATGGGGTTTGAAGCCAGAACCCACCCAAATACAGGGGATTTCCCCCTGCCTGCTTATGGGTATCTTGCCGGTCTCGGTGAGGTGGTGAAACATGGCTCACTCGTTTCCCCTGAACTTGGAAGTTCATTCAGATTATCAGCCGTATCAACCGCAATGCCCCTTGTCGTAGATGGAATTCAGGATTATGGCATGGATGAGGTGTGCCAAAATTGTGGCATATGTGAACGTTTCTGTCCGGGACAGGCAATTATGCCTGAAAAACGTGAGGTGGCCGGTGTTATGCGCTGGCATGTGGACAGTGACAAATGTCAGCCGTATTTTTCCCGTCTTTATGGCTGTAAAATTTGTCTTTCTGTTTGTCCGCTGACGGCCCGGGCACCTGAAATGAGGGCAGGGTATAAGGAAATGTCAAAATCAATCCGGGAAGCGGGTGATGCGGCAGGGATGTTGAACCTGATTGATCAAAAAAACGGGTTAAATACCGATGGGTTTGATGCAATCCCCTATAATCCCGAAGACTTTGGCGGACCTTACATTCGTAAGGCCCGCGAAGAACATGATGATAAGGATAGCCCCATTTTATTCGGGGATGATTAATAGTCCCCTTCAAGTTCGAGGAAATCCGCAATAAGGCTTCGGGCATGGCTTAAATCCGTGTTGCGCCAGGCATTGGCAACCATTACATTCGGATCGCCAGAATGAAGGCGTTCATACATTTGCTGGCGGGCACCATAGCCATCACCACTCAAATCCCAGGCAAATTTACAAAGCTTATGACGATCCATGGGCGAGCTGTCCTTGCCACGCATATATACATCGAGATATTCTTTAATTTCGGGATTATCCCAGTCTTCGGCTGTCGGCAGGAAAATGAGTGAACTGGTGCCAATATGTTCAATCAGTTCAATAAAGCGTTCTGAAACCATTGTTGTAAAAGAACGTCTTTCCGGTGCAAGTGCAGGCTTATAATTTCCTGCTGCTGTTTTGGTTGCCTTAATCATGGACAGTTCAAAACTGGATTTAATCGCGCCCATATAGGTGCACATTTCACCAAGCTTTGCGATCACTTCCGGACGATTGAGAACGCCGGATGTTTTGGCGAGCATCTCAGCAATTGCACATAGAATTTCAAGTCGGAGAATGGTCAGGGACCCACCGGCAAAGCTGGCCCATGTCATGACGTTCGATCTGAAAAGCTGATTGGCTTTTAGCGGTTCGCGGTATAGGAAAATCCGCTCCCATGGAATAAAGACATCATCAAAAATAATCAGACTGTCCACCTCGTCATATACGGCTGAAGCCGGATGATCAAGCGGGTTACGTCCGCCGTGGGCTTCACGGGCGATCTGGCTTAAGCCAGGTGCATCACAAGGGACCGTGAACCAGATCGCAAACTCTTTTTCGTCTTCCTTAAAGCCATAAGTCGGGCAGATCATGATTTCATTGGAATAAAGACCAAATGTATTAAAACGGGCACCGCGAACGATGATGCCATCGTCACGTTCCTTGACAACACGCACGCAGCGGTCAGGATCCTGACTTGGGCGCAATGATTTATCCATGCATGGATCATGAAGCCCGTGGGAAAGGCACAAATCATTCTGACGGGCAAATTTTAGATAATCTGCGGCATTCTGGCCAAATTCCGGATTTAGTTTTGCCAGTTCATGACGAATGTCATACATCCCGACCGTCATGCCGGCAACAAAATCGGGTAATCGTCCAAGCATTCCCATTGCATCATTGACCCATACATCGGTATTGGTCCTTTTGGCGGCCAGTATTTCTTTTGTATCCGGAACCGCATAGGAATAAGAACAGCGAATACCATCTTCATCAATAAAGCTCATTTTATCCTGATATTCGGGTTCATGCTGTTTATCATAACTTTCAGCAATTTTATGGGCCATCTTCGAAAATATTGGGTGGGTAGTTACATCCTTTACCCGTTCACCCTTATAATAAACAACGCGATCATCGCGGAGGCTTTCAAGAAAAACGGCCCCATTCTTTACGCCTTTTCCCTTAATGTTTTTGTATGAGGACATTTTTACGTCACGCTCAACAGCGGGTTTGTCCAGAGTTGTTTTTATATCCATCAGAATCTCCAAATTTTATTCTGAAGAAATTCTATATGGTTTGGAACGGAGGATCAAGAAAAAAGTGTTATTATAATAACATTAGATTACTATTATGATAATATTAATTTTTTTCCTTTATTTATATCATTAGCTAAAGGCAATTTTTGCTGATTGAATAAAAATGAGCATGTTCCACAATTTTTATTCAGGATTGATAATATGGACATCCTATGTATATTATGGACAAAATAAAATTGGGTATTGAGATTTATGGATAAAAAACATTGGGGGCCAAGCCTATCTATTCTATTATTGTCGATTATCATGCCTTTCGTAATACAGGCACAGGAAAATAATGAAATACCCTTTGATGGGAACCCGGCCTATTCACAGACATTTAAAGAAAATATTTCCAGTGCTGTCGCTACACATCCAAGAATAGCGGCGGCGATCGCGCAACGTGATGAACAAAGATATCTGGAGGATGAGGCGAGAGCCGGTCTTTACCCGCATCTGGAAGTGGGGCTTACAGGGCGCCACAGACTTGCCGATAATTTTGAAGACAGGTTTGATAATATTACTCAGCGCAGTTTACGTGATACGGCGGCGAATGTGACTTTAACAGGACGGCAGCTTCTTTATGATGGTGGAAGTACGTCAAGCAAAATTGCCAGTGCAAGATATGCTTTTTCTGCTGCCCATGAGGAATATAGCCTGGAAGCCTCAGAAGTGGCTCTGGCGGCAATTGAAGCACATTATTCGGTGCTGCTGCAGAGAATGAGGAGGGCTTATCATCAGGAGAATGTCGAAAGACATCGTGAAATTCTGGATATGGTCAATGAGCGTTTTAAAAGCGGGCGGGGACCAAACCGTGATGTAACACTGATGGAATCGCGGCTTGCAATCGCTGAAACAGAACAGTCTCGGGTACAGATGGAATTGGAAGAGGCGATCAGTAATTATGTGGAAGTTTATAATTTTGCACCGGAGAATTTGAAAAGACCGGCACTTGCACTCAATGTTCCAGCGTCTGAAAATGATGCATTGGAAATAGGGTTTCAAAATAATCCTATGCTGGTCATGGCTTCCTCACAGTCGCTTTCATCAAAAGAATATATGAATTCAGTACGGGCAGAAAGACTGCCAAGTGTGTCAGTTGAACTGGCCGCAACAAAATATGATCTTGAACGGGGAAATCCGGATTATGATGTGACCGGTCGGCTGGTGGTCAATTATAGTCTTTATAACGGCGGCGCCAGTTCAGCGAGGATTTCCCGTTCCCTTAAAGGTTATGAACGGGCTCGCCATTCCGAAGATAATGTTAATAGAGAAGTGAACCGTAATATTAAAGTGGCTTATCAGAATATGGAAAGTCAGGCGCGCCAGGTAATCAGCCTGCAAAAAGCTATGGAGGCTAGCCGAATTAACCGGGACCAGACAAGAGAGCAATTCGAGGTGACAGGTGGAAGCCTTTTTAATCTACTGGAGGCTGAGAAAGAGCATCATAATGCAAAGGAACAGCATCTTCGCGGTGTTATAGATTATGACATAGCACAGTTTAGGTTACTGGATGCTATGGGGACATTGTTGCCCACACTCAATATTCTTATAAAAAAGGATAGCGAATGAGTGAGGAGAATAAACCAGGCGGGGCATTGCTTGATAAAAATCATTGGTTCTGGGGGGGATTTCATCAGAACTGGTGGACTTATGGTCAGATTATCCTGGCGGCGATCATGATTAACTTCTTTTCGCTTGGCAGTTCAATTTTTATCATGACCGTTTATGACCGTGTCATACCCAATAATGCTGTTGAGAGCCTGGTTGCTCTTTGTATTGGAATGATTATTCTGATTAGTTTTGATTTCCTTCTTAAATTTTTACGGGCGTATTTTATTGATTCTGCAGGGCAAAAAGTTGACCTTAAAGTCGCAAAAGGTATTTTTGACAGGATCATGAAATTAAAACTTGCCTCTCAGAAAGGCTCAACAGGCAGACTGGTCAATATAGTCCGTGAATTTGAAAGCCTGCGTGATTTCTGTACCTCTGCTTCTTTGGCAACATTGGTTGATATTCCATTTATACTTCTGTTTCTGACCGTCATTATTATCATTGGTGGTCCTGTTGCGATTGTTCCGGCACTGGCTATACCGATCGTTTTGTTTATCGGTATTTTTATTCAGCCATTCCTTTCGCGCTTTTCCAGTGAAGGGATGCAGCAGGGACACAGCAAACAGGGTACGCTGGTTGAAATGGTTTCCGGACTTGAAACTTTAAAAAGTCTGGGATCCGATAAATTGTTCCATGACCGCTGGGAAAAGGCCGTTGATCAGCATTCAAGTATCAGTATGAAATCCCGAATGTTCAGTCAGATCGCCATAAACAGTGCTGCAACGGCACAACAAGTGGCGCAAATAGGAATAGTTGCTGTTGGATTTGCCCGGATTATGGACGGTGAAATGTCGATGGGGGCACTGATTGCCTGTGTTATTATATCGGGCCGCTGTCTTGCCCCGCTTGGGCAGCTTGCCAATCTGCTGACACGATATAACCATGCCAAGACGGCTTATAACGCGCTTGATAATCTTATGGCAGAACCGAGCGAAGATACTGAAGGACGCGATTTTATCCGCCGTAATAAAATCAAAGGCAAGATTGAATTTCAGAATGTAAGCTTCAAATATCCTGGTGCCTCAGGAAAGGTCCTGGAAAATGTATCCTTTAAAGTGGAGGCCGGTGAGAAGGTTGCTATATTAGGGACAATAGGGTCCGGCAAAAGCACGATACTAAGGATTGCTGCGGGACTATATGATCCTGCAGAAGGGGCCGTTCTTCTTGATGATACTGATATCCGGCAGATCATTCCTGAAGATCTCCGTAAAAATATGGCAATGGTGTTACAGGATGTTTTCCTTTTTTCAGGCAGTATTAAGGAAAATATTACTATGGGTGATCCGCAGATCAGTGATGACGATATTCTTCATGCAGCGGAAATAAGCGGGGTACAGGATTTCCTTGGCGGCCTGCCCAATGGTTATGACCTTCAGCTTCGTGACCGCGGTGACGGGCTTTCGGGGGGACAGAAACAGGCTATGGCCATATGTCGGACTTTGGTAAGAAAATCCCCAATTCTGATGATGGATGAACCGACAAGTTCTATGGATACCGGATCCGAACAAAAACTTATTTACCGGCTTAAGGAAGAGCTTAAGGAAAAAACCCTTCTGGTGGTCACGCACAGACCGACGATGCTTGACCTTGTTGACCGCATCATCGTTATTGAAAAAGGGAAAATTGTCGCTAATGGCCCCAAAGATGATGTCATCAGAATGCTGACACCCAAGGGAAGTGATCCCAATCTGGCAAAACGGGGGAAAGCATGATTAAGCCAAAATTTGCCGCCAATATTCTCCTGCTCAGTATATTCGGGTTTTTTGTTCTTTTTATTTTATGGGCATCTTTTGCTGAACTTGATGAAGTGACAAAAGCACCGGGACGGATTGTACCGAGTAAGCAGATCCAAGTGATCCAAAATTTGGAAGGAGGTATAATCAAGGAAATTCTGGTCAGTCAGGGGGATGAGGTAAAAGCCGGTGATGTGCTTGTGCGACTTGACCGTACCCAGTTTGATGCCGATTTTAACCGAAATGAAGAAGAATATTTATCGCTTGAAGCCAAGATTGCGCGTCTAAAAGCGGAAAGCGAATTTATCACGCCGGTTTTTGATGAAAATCTTGTCAAAAACCATGAAAATCTGATTGCCCGGGAAATTAACCTTTTTAATGCGAGAAAGGCGGAATTTGACGCAACCATTAGCAGTCTGGAAGCACGTTTAAGGCAAATAGAGCAGGCGCAGATTGAAGCGGAGGTCAGTCTGGTCAGTGCCAAATCTGCTAGTGAACTGGCAATAACAGAAGTCGAGACGCTAAAGCCGCTTGTTGAACGTGGGATCGAACCCCAGCTTGAGCTGATCCGGGCGGAACAAAGAAAAATAGAAGCCGAAGGGGATCACCGCAAAGCAGAGCTTGGCATTGAAAAGGCCAAAAAATCTGTGGAAGAAACCAATTTGCAGATTGAAGCGGAAAGACAAAAGTTTCGTGCCAGTGTTCTTAATGAACTCAATGAAACACAGACCGATCGAAATCAACTGCTTGATAGTATGCCGACCCTTTCCGACAGAGTAAACAGAACCGATGTCATCGCACCAACGGATGGCATTATAAATCAGGTGCTGGTCACGACCATCGGCGGTATTGTTGACAGCGGAATGCCGATTGTTGAACTTGTCCCTCTTGACGATACATTGCTGGTGGAGGCGGAGGTTAAGCCATCGGACATTGCCTTTCTCCGGCCTGGTCAGCAGGCAAGGGTAAAACTGACGGCATATGATTATGCGCGCTATGGCTCTCTGGAGGGCAATGTTGAAAATATTAGTGCCGGTGCGATAATGAACGATCAGGAACAATATGTTTATGTTATTAAGGTTCGGACAAAAGAAAACAGCCTTCCATCCACTGAGGGGGATCTGCCAATCCTTCCGGGTATGGTTGCCGAAGTGGATATCCTGAACGGCAAAAAAACAATCATGCGCTATTTGATGAACCCGGTGCTTAAGCTCAAGGATAATGCCTTTAGGGAAAGGTAGTTTTTTGTAATTTTTTAGCAAAAGAAAATTAATTTTAAGTGTTTGGTTAACAAAATACTAATAAAAAAGCTTGCCAAGTCCTATTTTAGAATTTAACGTGTTTTGAGTACTTATGTGTTAATTCAGGGGGGGTAAAATGTATTTTCCTATACTTAAATCAGCAGAAATTTTCTATAAAAAGCCAAATCAAAATTATGTAATAAATAGTCGGGCAGTTAAATACAGCAGCTCCGGGCTTGCATTATTATCACTTGCAGCATGTGGTGGAGATGGAGCAAGCCCAACAACCGCTGCTCCGCCTGCAAGTGGGGGCGGCGGCGTAACCACTCCACAGGTTGCCGGATTTACAGAGATTTCGACCAATACTTTTCTTGCCAATAATGATCTGGATAGTGTTTTTAACAGATCCACAAGTACCGCGGACCTTACCGTGTCTGGAGCGGGTGGCGATGATACAATTATAACAGGGTCGGGGGATGACTATTTATTTGGTCAAAGTGGGAATGATACCCTCCAAGGTGGCGCGGGTGTTGATGTCCTGACTGGTGGTTCGGGTGCAGATAATTTGGTTGGTGGGCCCGGTTTTGACTTTGTAGCCTACATTGACTCACCGGGAGGTGTAACGGTTAATCTTGCGTCCGGGGTCGGTTCCCGAAATGACGCTTCTGGGGATAGCTATAATACTGTTGAAGGGGTTTTTGGCAGTGATTATAACGACATAATTACAGGAAATTCGAGTGACAATTTGTTCGAAGGGTTAGGAGGAGCCGATATTTATGATGGCGGGGCAGGTGAAGATTATGTTGCATATACGTCTTCTTCTTTCAGAGTTATTGCTGATCTTAGTTCCGGCTCTGGAAGTCTTGGTGATGCTCAGGGTGATAGCTACACGAATATAGAAGGGATAATTGGAAGTAATTACGATGACACTCTAACAGGTGACGCACTGGATAATTATTTTGAAGGCGGTGATGGTAACGATACCATAAATGGTGGCGACGGAAATGATTTAATTTTTGGTCTTGTTGGTAATGACACAATAAACGGTGAAAATGGCAATGATATCCTTTCCGGTGGCGATGGGGGAGACACAATAAACGGTGGTGCCGGTTTTGATTTAATCTCAGGAGATGCCGGAAATGATATAATCAATGGTGGAGATGATCAGGACCTGATTTATGGGAATAACGGCAATGATACCATATTTGGCGGCACCGGATGGGATATTATCGAAGGAGGTCAGGGTTCTGACACGATTGATGGTGAAGCTGATAAGGCTGTTCTGAGCTATGCTTTATCAACAGCAGGTGTAACGATAAATTTGGCAACCAATTCTGCATCTGGCGGTGACGCGACTGGAGATACGTTTACAAACATTGATGGTGTTTTTGGCTCAACCCATAATGATGTTCTTACAGGCGATGATGAAGATAATTATCTGGATGGTGATGAAGGTTCAGATATACTATCCGGCGCTGGTGGGGATGACTATTTTTACGCCTATCAGTCAGAAGGGTCCGCTACGGAAGATCAGTTTGATGGAGGTGATGGCTTTGATAAACTTGATCTTATCGGCTCAAGTGCAATAACAACATTTGCAGTCGACTTGTCCACTGTGGATGCAGTTAACATAGAAGAAGTCCGTATGGGACATGATTATAGAGAAAGCCTTACTCTTACAAACCAGGATGTAATTGATGTAACGGATGCTGATAATTTTCTGGTTATTTTGGGACATGATACAGATTCTGTAAGTAGTGGCTCAGTCTGGGCATATACTATGGATGTTATGTATGACGGGGAAATTTATCATCAGTATACAGGCACCGGAACGGAAGTGCTTGTTTATACGGAAATTGGGTCACAATCCGGGTTTGCTAAACCAGCAGCCAGCTTCACAGAAACAACAACCAATGTTTTTGATGCTGTAGATAATAACGATTCAACATTAAGCAAGACACATGTAACAGTTGGATTGACAGTAAACGGAAAAGACGGTGACGATCTAATCGCAACCGGTGATGGGAATGATACCATTAACGGTGGTAACGGGAATGATACACTCCGTGGTAATGGAGGAGTTGATTTTTTAAATGGTGACGCAGGTGACGATATATTGATTTATGATGGTGTCACCACGACTTATGATGGCGGCGCAGACAGCGATACTTTATTATTTGTTTACGAAGCAGATGGGATTGATTTATCAACGTTAACACTGACAAATATCGAGACTATTGATCTGGATACTGAAAATGCGAATAGCTTGACCCTGGTGGCTCAGGATGTGCTTGATGTGACCGATGGCGGAAATCAGCTTATTGTTGCCGGTGACGGTGAAGACGCAGTAACGTCAACGGGACAGGGATGGGTGCAGGGCGCAGATCAGATTATTGATACAAAAACCTATCACAGTTATACTTCAGGTGCTGCAACGCTATTGATTGATGACGATATTATGCAGACGATCAGCTAACTGACATTTTCGGCCTGTTCCAATAACCATTTCCTGAGGGCTACGACGGGGGCATAGCCCGAATGACTTGAGGGCGTGATCAGATAATAACCGGCACTGTTCACAAGGGGAACATTCATTAAAATTTCCAGCTCACCCCTTTCAAGTTCTGTCTTAATCAGGAAATGAGGAAGAATGGCAACGCCAAGTCCGGCAACGGCCGCCTGGGTTACCATAGAAAACTGTTCCAAAATCATGCCGCGACTGTTGGGTGGTGTTATATAATTTTGTTTGAACCAGTCCGCCCAGGCATTGGGTCGGGTTTCCAGATGCAAAAGAGGAATGCGGGCAATTTCTTCAGCACTTCTGATCATATGATCACCAATGAGTGATGGAGCCGCGACAGGTACTGCTTCCTCGCTCATTAAAAATGTCCCTTCCGTTCCCGGCCAGTTGGGATGTCCGAAATGGATGGCGCAGTGAAGCTCTTCATTCGCAAAATCAAATGGGGAAAGTTTGCTGGTAAAATTCACGGTAATTTGAGGGTTTTTTGCAAGAAAGTCAGGAAAACGCGGCATCAGCCAACGCATACCAAATGTAGGCAATATTGCAAAATTTAAGGTCTGCCCCTGGGTGTCACTTACGGCATTAAGAGAAGCGTTACGGATCAGCCTTAAAGCGCCGGCAATTTCAGTTGCGTATTTTTCCCCAACATCTGTCAGGATAATGGATTTTTTAATTCGTTTGAATAATTTAATCCCCAGCTGTTCTTCAAGAGCATTTACCTGCCTGCTTATGGCTCCCTGGGTCAGGTTAAGCTCCTGAGCTGCGAGAGTGAAGCTGCCGTTTCGCGCTGATGCTTCAAAGGCCATAAGCATACTGGTGCTTGGTATCAGTCTTCTTTGTCCCAGCATATGCTATTAATCCATTACAAAAAGTCATTAACTTATGATCAAGAATAGGTTGTTATTCCCTATAATTTTTTTTATTTTAAGACAAATTTTATTTTCAATCAATATATTGAAGTGAGTTTTTGTAATAAAAATAGTCAATTCCATATATTTTTAATTTCAGCCATAAGGGGCGTTAAAATGAATGTTCAAAGTCCAGTAAGAAAAAAGCATATCCCAACCGATAAAGAAGCAGATTTTCTTTCCAAAGTGGAAAATGCAAAATATGACCGGAAAATCGTTGCCGGTCTTCAAAAATTCATTGACGGAAAAGTTGATGATGACATGAAAGATTTTTACAGCCAGGAAGAAATTGATGCCATTTCTGCCCTTAAAGGGACTAATCGTGATCTTGAAGCCCGTATGCCTGTTAAAATTACCCGTCATTATTTTGAGCGCGCCCGTGTCAGTGCCCCTCTTCGCACCCTGATTAAAGCAAGTCCTGCTGAAACCTTTGATCTTGAAGGTTCTGAAGACCCAGGAAAGCAAATGAGCTACAGCCCGGTTGAAGGGCTTATTCATAAATATGAGCTCGGGCTTATCTATGTGGCGGGGACATGTTCCGCACATTGTCGTTTTTGTTACCGTGAAGAATTGATTGCCAAGAAGGAAATCGTTCGTGAAGATGGGTCAATTCAGGCAAAAGGCCTGGCCCAAATTCCTGATCTGGTTGAATATATTGTTGAGCATAATAAAATTGTGGCTGAAAATGGCGGTCATCATCCTAAGACAGGACGTGAAAAGCTCCGGGAAATACTGATGTCCGGCGGTGACCCAATGGTTCTGGCCAATAAGGGGATAGCTTCATGGTGGGCAGCGCTTGCAGAAGCTGGTATTGAAAGCATCAGACTTGGAACAAAAGAACTTGCTTTCTTCCCTGATCGTTTTGATGATGCATTCTTTAAAATGATGGATGATTTTCATGCAGCATATCCTGAAACAAAACTGCGCTTTATGATTCATTTTAATCATCCTGATGAATTCCTCGATAAAGATGAGAACGGCAATTATATTGATCTGCCAGATGGCGGTCTTAAATGGGTTGAGAGCACCCAACGTGCGATCAGAGAGTTTGGCAAACGTAATTTTGTGACGGTCGATAACCAAGCTCCGATTATTAAAAATATCAATAATGACCCTGATGCGCTCCGTATCATGCAGCGTGAACTTCGTCGCAACAAAGTTGAAAACCATTATTTCTTCTGTGGACGTGATATTGTTGGTCATAAAGCGTTTAACGTTCCAATTGAAGAAGCCTGGCGTATTCTGAATACCTCTCAACGTGGTCTGTCCGGTGTTGAGGCCCATGCCCGGCTTTCAATCACCCATTATTATGGCAAAACCGAAGTTGTTGCGGTTACAAATGAGCCGATGGAAGGGGTAAAAGGCGCAGAAAATGGCGTAGTGATCTTTAAGCTTCTTCGTTCTGCTGAAGATGCGCCGAAAAAAGGTCAGGTAGCGATTGTTGGACGAAACCCTGATGCTATTTGGTTTGATGGTTTTAAAGACCGTGTCATTTACGACGAAGCAGGTCTTTTCAGCATTAAAGCCTAATAGATTAGGGACGTCGAGTTTATGATCAATAAACAATTAAGTTCGGTCCACGAAGCGGTGGCAGGCATCCATGATGGTGCCACCGTTATGATCGGCGGGTTCGGTGAGGCGGGTAGCCCTATTGAACTTATCCATGCCCTGATCGATCAGGGAGCCAAGGACCTTACGGTCATCAATAATAATACGGGTTCCGGTCATGTCGGCCTTGCCGCGCTGATTGAAAACAGACGAGTGGCCAAAATGATATGTTCATTTCCAAAATCAGCAAATTCATTTGTGTTTCCTGATCTCTATACCAAGGGGGAAATCGAACTGGAATTGGTGCCTCAAGGGACTTTGGCCGAACGCATTCGCGCAGGTGGTGCTGGTGTTCCGGCTTTTTATACGGCAACGTCCGTTGGAACACCCCTTGCCGAAGGTAAGGAGGTCCGCAATATTAAAGGTCGTGATTACGTGCTTGAATATGGACTGACCGCTGATTTTGCCTTGATAAAATCATTAAAAGCAGATCGTTATGGAAACCTGATTTATAATAAAACGGCCCGAAATTTTGCACCGGTTATGGCAATGGCCGCGAAAACGACAATAGTTCAAACCAAAGAATTTGTGGAAGCAGGCAGTATTGATCCTGAAATTGTGGTGACCCCAAGCATTTTCGTGGATTTAGTGGTTGAAGTTCCAAACCCACTACACGAATCTGAACTTGTTAAAGCCGGGGAGACATATCCATGAGTGAACAAGAAATTGGCTGGAACCGTGAACAGATGGCGGAGCGCGCGGCTCAGGATATACCAAACGGCGCTTATGTAAATCTGGGTATAGGAATTCCTGAAAAAGTGGTGCGCTACGTGCCTGCCGGTCGTGAAGTGATTTATCATACAGAAAATGGCCTGCTCGGCATGGGGGATGCGCCTGCACCCGGCGAGGAAGACCCGGAACTAATTAATGCTGGGAAAAAACTTGTTACGGCCATTCCGGGTGCTGCATATTTTCATCATGCAGACAGCTTTTCCATGATCCGCGGCGGGCATATTGATATTTGTGTGCTTGGTGCCATGCAAGTTGCTGAAAATGGCGATCTGGCCAATTGGTCAACTGGAAGTTCAGATGATATCCCAGCTGTGGGTGGTGCAATGGATCTTGTTGCAGGTGTAAAAACAATCAATGTCATTACCCAGCATGTTACAAACAAGGGGTACCCGAAACTCGTTTCCAAATGCACATTTCCCCTGACCGGCGTTGGTGTTGTGAGCCGGATATACACAGACCTTGCAGTGATTGATGTAACGCCGCAAGGCTTTAAAATTGTTGAACTCGCCCCCGGGGTTGATTTCGATTATGTACAGGAAAGAACCGGCTGCAAGCTTATTGCCGCATAAAGGAAAAAATAATGTCAAAAAGCTCTGAACTCTATGAACGCGGCCTTAAGGTCATGCCAGGTGGCTGCAGCCGAAATACAATTTTAAGAAAACCCCATCCGCTTTACGTGGAAAAAGGCGAAGGCTGTTATGTTACGGATGTCGAGGGTATAACCCGCGTTGATTTTGCAAATAATATGTGTTCGCTTATTCATGGGCATGCTCATCCGGCGGTGGTGGCTGCGGTCAGTGAGCAACTTGCCAAAGGGACCGCTTTTACCATCGGTACTGAAGTGGAAATTGATTATGCTGAGCATATTGTCAGCAGAAGCAAATCTTTTGAAAAAATGCGGTTTGTGAATTCTGGAACCGAAGCGGTTATGAGCTGTATTAAAGCCGCACGGGCATTTACAGGCAAGTCAAAAATTGCCAAGGCGGAAGGTGCTTACCATGGTCTTTATGATTATGCTGAGGTCAGCCAGACATCAAAACCTGAAAATTGGGGCGATGCCGATAAACCAAGTAGCGTTCCTGTGGCATATGGCACACCGAAAGCAGCGCTTGACGATGTGATCATCATTCCTTTTAACGAACCTGATCGTGCCATAAAAATATTAGAGGAAAATGCCGATGATATTGCGTGTGTTCTGCTGGATGTCATGCCGCACCGGATTGGTCTCATTCCTGCGAGTGATGAATTTGCCAGAAGCATATATAACTGGACACGCAAAAATAAAAGTCTTCTGGTTTTTGATGAGGTCATTACGTTCCGCTCCAACTATGGTGGGGCCCAAGAATGGTATGAGGGTGTGTTGCCTGACCTTACCGCCATGGGCAAAATGATCGGCGGCGGTTTTCCTGTTGGTGCACTTGCCGGGCGGGCGGATGTTATGGATGTTATGGATCCGTTAGCGAGCAAAGTATTGTTCCCGCATTCCGGGACTTTCTCTGCAAATCCAATTACGATGACTGCAGGGCTTGTTTCCATGAAACTGTTTGACCGGAACGCTGTGCTAAAGCTGAATAATCTTGCTGATTATGCGCGGGATAGCCTTAATGAAGCGATAAAAATTGCTGACGTTCCTGTTTGCGTGACTGGTGAAGGGTCTATGTTCCGTATACATATGAAGGAAACAGCACCGGTCAGTTATCGTGACGGCTATGTCACACCGGCTGAAGCGGCACTGACAAAAACCCTTCTTGATCATTTATTTGATGATGGCATCATGATGATTAATACCTGTACCGGTGTATTATCGACTGTGATGAAGGAAAAAGAAATTGACCGTCTTGCTGAAGCTGTGCTTAGTGGTCTGAAGAAAATGAAAAATCAGTTTTAGAAGGTTAAATGATGAAGAATGTTTTTATTTGTGATGCGATCAGAACTCCGGTCGGTCGTTATGGTGGCGGGTTATCATCTGTTCGTGCTGATGACCTGGCCGCTGCGCCGATTTCGGCACTGATGGACAGAAATAAAAACGTTGATTGGGATGCTATAGATGATGTGGTTTATGGCTGTGCCAATCAGGCTGGCGAAGATAACCGCAATGTTGGGCGGATGGCAACGCTTCTGGCTGGGTTATCCGAGAAGGTCGCGGCAACAACGGTGAACCGACTTTGCGGTTCCGGTCTTAATGCCATTGGAATTGCCGCTAATTCCATAGCCGTTGGTGAAGGTAATTTAATGATCGCAGGTGGTGTGGAAAGCATGTCCAGGGCACCTTTTGTCATTGGCAAAGGGGAAGGACCTTATGACCGGGGTCAGCAGATGTATGACACAACAATGGGCTGGCGCTTTATCAATAAAAAACTTGAAAAACAATATGGCAGTGATGCGATGCCGCGCACGGCCGAGAACCTGGCCGAAGAACTGAATATCAGTCGCGAGGATCAGGATCAATTCGCCTTTTGGAGCCAGAGTAAGGCCGCCGCCGCGATAGAGGCAGGATATACGGCAAAAGAGATTGCGGCAGTGTCAGTACCGCAAAGACGCGGCGATCCAATTATTATTGAAAATGACGAACATCCGCGTCAGACAAATCTGGAAAAAATGGCAGCGCTCAGACCGATTTTTGAAGGGGGCACGATAACAGCGGGAAATGCGTCAGGTATTAATGATGGTGCAGGTGCAATATTAATTGCTTCAGAAGTTGCAGCAGCAAAACATGGCCTAAAGCCACGTGCCAGAATATTGGGAATGGCTGTTGCGGGTGTTCCGCCAAGAACCATGGGGATCGGCCCGGTTCCGGCAAGCCAAAAGCTTCTGGCCCGTATCGGGCTTTCGCTTGATGACATGGATATTCTGGAGCTTAATGAGGCCTTTGCCGCACAGGTGCTTGCCTGTACCCGGACATTGGGTATTGCAGATAACGATCCGCGAATTAACCCGCAGGGTGGTGCCATTGCATTTGGGCACCCATTGGGGATGAGTGGTGTTCGCCTGGTGACAACAGCCCTAAACCAGTTGGAGCGGACAGGCGGCAGATACGCACTCTGCACAATGTGTATTGGTGTTGGCCAGGGTATAGCTCTGGTAATTGAACGGGTTTAAAGCAAGGCTAACTTACTGAACCAGAAATGATTTTGATGACCCGGTAAGCGTAAAGTCAAAATGCGGTATCAATGGCAATGACATTTTATAATCATAATCAATCGTAATATTGACGGTGCTGGTATTATCCGCATTGGTAACCACTTCAACATCGAAATTTGAAATATTTGTATCATTTACCAGGATGAAACTATTTCTTGAAACGTCTTCAATATCACTTTTGATAGCGTTTATATAGTCAGGGTCCAGATTATCATGATCAAAATTGACCATAGCAAACCTTGTTCCCTGTTCTGCTGAATAACTCAGGATACCCTGGGTGAACAGAACGCGGCTGAATTCAAACATGCCAAATAATAAAAGCAATAATACCGGTGCCGTAATAGCGAATTCAATGATCGTAGAGCCTTTATTGTCATTTTTTAACTTTAGAAATTCTGCAAATTTCATGTTCACATTCTTTTCATTAATTTAACTGTATTGTCTGGCTCTCTTTGAGCGGGAAATCAGAAAATAACCAGTTATAGTTAAAATATGGTGTCGTATAATTCTCACTGACGGTAACATTTACAAATGCAGATACATTTTCATCAGCACAAACATTCGTGCAAAGCTGTTTCGCGCCATCACAAAGACAATATAATTCAACATCAATATCAGTGGATGCATTGCCTGAATCGCCGATTGATTGTGTTACTGCGTTGGTTATCGCTGTCAGGTCACCTTCTAATGGTTTTCGAACCATAGCATATTGGATTCCGGCTTTGGCGGCATTGGATAATTCCATTTTACGAACGAATGCTGATCCAAGATCAAGTGAGCCTACCATTATCAATAATAAAATTGGCAGAATTAATGCCATTTCAACCAAGGAGGCTCCTTGTTCGTCTGACAGCAACATTGTTTTTAATTTTTTCATACTCATCATCATTCCACCAATGTCACAAGTGTTCGTGAAATCTTTTTAATGCCGTATATGTCACATGTTGACTGATCGTTATAAAGTTCGGCATTCCCGTTAAACGTAACCTTTTTACCAATAATCTGCAGGCAGGTTGCTACACCGGTTGACCCACCAGAATAATTAATTTCCTGGGACGGAAAATAAACAGCGCCGTTGATGATCGTATTTGCCGTACCAAGCAAGTCATTATTACCGGTTGGGTCGGCATTTCGGTCCTGATAAATGGTAACCCCAGAATATTCACCGGATGTCGGAGGGGAAAGATCAATATAGGCATCACCGTTTATTTTCATGGTGGCTACGTTTTCAGGGCTATCGCCGGTGAGAATTATGGTTACCCCATCCCCTGTTACGGTAGCGCCAGCATTTATTCTAAGCTCGCCCCCATCCATAATATAGACGCCAGGATCAAGAGTAACATTGGACTGAGAGCCAAAATCTATTCCACCGCAATAACGACCAGGCGTTGGCGCTGGATCGGTATCTTTAAGAAGCTTGAGGTTTGTATCTGTACAGGTGGCTGGATCACTTGGAACCGTAATATTTTCATAAGGATCAGGGGATCTTTGTGAAAATGGCTGAATCGGGTTTGGCACATTAAGCGTTGCGCTGCCGCCGGTGTAAATATCACCATAAGCCTGTGCAGACGGGTTTGCCGTCAACGTGGCGTGTCCATTCAGATAAATGGATTCCGAACTGCTTGAATTGGACGCAACACCACAATTAATATCAACAATTGATGAGCCAGTAAATTCCAGGGCCTTGTCAATTTTATGGTCAAGGGCCAATATGCAGTGCTCACCCACTGCCAGAATGCCGGCGGTGGCAATTGTTTTAATGGTGCCGTCGGCTCTTCCCAAAATTCGGGTAAAAGTTCCTGATGCCGGTGTGGTCGATGTGACCATAACAAAATTCGCCTGCCCGGCATAATCGCCGGATGTCGGGGGGCTTTCAATGAGCATTGTATTGCTACCGCCAACTGTAAAGCTGTTTACTTGAGCATCCGCATATGCGGCCAATTCAACCTCGGTTGCTTCATTTCCCTTGGATATTGAATAGGCGGCGGCAAGTGCCGAAGAATCGGTTACATTCTGCAGCATACGTTTTTCCATATACCAGCCGGTAGCATCAAACGCCAGTCCGGCAAAACCGGCAATAACCGGCATCATTAGCGCAACAAATACAAGTGTACCCCCATTTTCCGAATTTCTTATATTCTTTAGATGTTGCGAAAAAACCATTAATTTAGTCCACATATGGCTTCATACTTTCATCTAGTTAATAAAATAAGATCAAGATTACACACAAACCATCAAAAAATAATTAAGGATAGATAAATTTATCAATAATTTGATTTAATTGGGTTTCTTGGAAAAACGGGAGAATACATAGCATTGGAGTGGGTGTTTAATTTGTTAAATAAGCATGATCAATAAGCAGAATCTGCGTAATGATAATATATAAAGCTAAACCGAATTTCATGTTGAATATTCCCTAATATGCATTTCTCAAATGGCATTCATGAAAATATTTCGCTTTAATTTGTGTCCGACAAATTCGACAATTCTTTCATCAATCATTTTTTGAAGGAACTGTTATGAAAATAATAAAAAAAGCATTTTTGGTGCTGGCGATATTGTCAGGCTTTTCAAATGTCACCTTGTATGCTGCCGATCTCGTCAATAGTGATAATGTAAGTTACACAATATTTGTCGATACTGATGATGGGTCAAAAACTATAACCATAGCGCCCAATGAAACCATTTCAGAAATATGCAGCGATTGTTATCTTGAAATTGATGGAAATCCAAAAGGCGTAACCATTGAAAATGAACCGATCGTTACCATTAAGGACGGTAAACTTAGTGTTGCTTCAAATGAGTAACGAATAGAAAAACAAAATTTGGCTTGCTCCTGCTTACCTGGAAATTAGGTACGCAGGAGTAAGCAATCGTTCAATCTGCAATTCTGCAAAAAATAATTAGCTTTGTTTCAGCAGACTGTAAATTTCATCTTTAAGCATCATTCTTTTTTTACGAAGATCTTCTTCTGTGAATTGAGACACGTGTTCTTCACCAATTTCAAGGCGGTGTATTTCTCTGTTGATTTGATGATATTCAGCTTCCAGTTTGGCAAAATGGGCATTATTCCCTTTTAGCTCATGTATTTTATCTTTATATTCTGGAAAATCGTCTCTTAATTCATGTGGTGTGTGGCTCATAATATCTCCATTCATTTAATGTATGATTACAATATTAGATTTCGGCCATTAACGGTTTGACTTTAATCAATAAAATGAATTTGTTTAATTTCTGAGTGGAAATTAAGACATCAAGCGTATCTATTGTTGTCTACCCCATAATTTTATAGGCGGCTGGAAGGGAGCTTGCAAGATCCGACAGTCTGTAAGGTTTTATGACTGCCGGATACTTTCTTTTCCACCAAATTCTAAAGTCTTATTGCCATGATTTAATCAGTTCATCATAGCCGATAGTCACCGGTTTTGGCTTTTCATTGGCAATTTTTGCTTTTGGGGCACCGGGCTGCGATAGCCAGTAATCGGCCCCTTTTTCATCATTCAATTTGGGTCCATATTGCCCTTGTACACCTGCCCGTTCCAGCCGGCTTAATAATCTTTCCTGCGCCATACATAAGGCGTCAAGTGCTTCCTGCGCTGTTTTTTCACCACTGGCAGCATCACCGATATTTTGCCACCAAAGCTGGGCCAGTTTTGGATAATCCGGGATATTGGTGCCGGTCGGTGACCAGCGCACCCTTGCAGGGGAACGGTAAAATTCAACAAGTCCGCCAAGCTTTGGTGCCCGTTCGGTAAAAGACTGGTGTTGCACCGTACTTTCACGGATAAAGGTCAGCCCAACATGTGATTTCTTTACATCAACGGTTTTTGAGGTAACAAACTGGGCATAAAGCCAGGCTGCTTTTGCCCGATTATCCGGTGTTGATTTCATGAGTGTCCATGAACCCGCATCCTGATAGCCGATCTTTGTTCCTTCTGACCAGTAAGCACCGTGTGGCGATGGGGCCATTCGCCATTTTGGGGTACCATCAGTGTTGACCACGGGGATATTATCCTTGACCATGTCAGGGGTAAACGTTGTGTACCAGAATATCTGCTGGGCGATGTCGCCTTGCGCGGGGACGGGTCCCGCTTCGGAAAAGACCATGCCTGCGGCGGCAGGAGGGGCATATTTTTTAAGCCAGTCAATATATTTTTGCAGGGCATAAACGGCAGCCGGGCTGTTGGTTGCGCCGCCCCGCGCCATGCAGGAGCCGACAGGCTGTGAATTTTCATTGACGCGAATGCCCCATTCATCAACCGGCAGTCCGTTTGGTTCCCCTTTATCACCCATACCCGCCATGGACATCCAGGCATCGGTAAAGCGCCAGCCGAGGGATGGGTCCTTTTTGCCATAGTCCATATGGCCGTAAACTTTTTTACCGTCTATTTCACGGCCGGTGAAAAATTCCGCTATATCTTCATATGCGGACCAGTTGACGGGAACACCAAGTTCATAGCCGTATTTTGCCTTAAAATCAGCCATGATTTTAGGATCTGTGAACCAGTCATATCGAAACCAGTAAAGATTGGCAAACTGCTGGTCAGGAAGTTGATAAAGTTTGCCGTCCGGCCCGGTGGTGAATGAGGTGCCAATAAAATCAGCCAGGTCAAGCCCTGGATTGGTGACATCCTTGCCGATGCCAGCCATAAAGTCGGTTAGGTTTCTTGCCTGCTGATAGCGCCAATGGGTTCCGATCAGATCGCTGTCATTAATATAGGCATCATATATATTTTCCCCTGATTGCATCTGGGTTTGCAGTTTCTCGACCACATCCCCTTCTCCGATCAGGTCATGGGTGACTTTAATTCCGGTCAGCTCGGTAAAAGCCTGGGCCAGAACCTTGCTTTCATATTCATGGGTGGCGATTGTTTCTGAAACAACTTTTATTTCCAAGCCTTTATAAGGCTCTGCTGCTTTGATAAACCAGTTGACTTCTTGTTTTTGCTGTTCTTTTGACAAACTGGATGGCTGAAATTCCTCAATCCATTTATTAACAGTCACCTCATCAGCAAAGGCATTTGTACTGATCCCCAAAATCAATAGCGCCAGTTTAAAGCTTTGTTTCATTATAGTCTCCCTCTTAAACCCATTTAAATACCATTCCACCAAAAATGATACAAACCAAAAGCCCGCCCCAGATGGGTGAGCCAAAGGCTGCCAGCCAACCAAGACATATAAAGGCCGATCCAAGCAGGCTGATGAATAATCTGTCACCCGGTGTTGTTTCCAATCCAAGTATTCCCCGTCTTGGTGCCTGCGGTGCTTTTATGGCCCATATGATCATAACTAGAAGGGCGCATGCAATAGAAATAAAAAATATTGCTGTGGGCAGTGTCCAGGCCATCCATGATAAATCCATTTGCCGCTCCCCTTTCTAAACCCTGCCGAGGGCAAAGCCCCTGGCGATATGGTTTCTGACAAAATAAATCACCAATGCCCCCGGAATAATCGTGAGTACGCCGGCAGCAGCGAGCACGCCCCAGTCAAGACCGGATGCGGAAACAGTTCGGGTCATCGTGGCCGCAATCGATTTCGCATCGACCGATGTCAGGGTCCGGCTTAAAAGCAATTCCACCCATGAAAACATAAAACAGAAGAATGCTGCTACCCCAACGCCGGATGCGATGAGCGGCATAAATATTTTTCTAAAAAATGTGAAAAAACCGTAACCATCAATATAGGCCGTTTCATCAATTTCTTTTGGCACCCCGCGCATGAACCCTTCCAATATCCATACCGCGAGCGGCACATTAAACAGGGTGTGGGCCAGCGCCACAGCAATATGGGTATCGAAAAGGCCGATACTTGAATAAAGCTGGAAAAATGGCAAGGCGAAGACAGCCGGCGGGGCCATGCGGTTGGTCAGAAGCCAGAAAAATAAATGTTTATCTCCCATAAAATTATAGCGACTGAACGCATAGGCCGCGGGCAGGGCAACTGAAATAGAAATCACCGTGTTCATTAGAACATAAGTGATGGAATTAATATAACCACCATACCAGCTGGCATCGGTGAAGATCACCAGATAATTATCAAATGTAAGATTTTCCGGCCACAGAGAGAAGCCGGATAGTATTTCCTGATTGGTTTTAAGGCTCATGTTTATTAGCCAGTAAATCGGCAGCATAAGAAAAAGGATATATAGGGTCATGACAAGAGCGGACTTGTTTATTTTCATGCGCCAGCTCCCTTGTCGGATTGAACCATAACTGTGTAAAACACCCAGGAGATCAGAAGTATCACCAGAAAATAAATGAGTGAAAATGCAGCCGCCGGTCCAAGGTCAAATTGGCCGATCGCCATTTTAACCAGATCAATGGATAAAAATGTCGTCGCATTGCCGGGACCTCCTCCGGTAACTACAAATGGTTCAGTATAAATCATAAAGCTGTCCATAAACCGAAGCAGGATCGCAATCAGCAGAACCCCTTTCATTTTAGGCAGCTCAATATATCTAAAAATGCTCCAGCGGCTGGCCTGATCAATTTTTGCCGCCTGATAATAGGCATCCGGAATGGATTTAAGTCCGGCATAGCAAAGCAGCACCACCAGCGATGTCCAGTGCCAGACATCCATAATAATGATGGTAATCCAGGCGTCGGTGGCATCCTGCGTATAATTATAATCAAAGCCAAGCTGATCAAGCATATAGCCGAGAAGCCCGATATCGATCCGGCCAAAAATTTGCCAGATAGTTCCAACCACATTCCATGGAATAAGCAGCGGCAGAGCTATCAGTACCAGGCAGAGGGTCGTCCAAAGGCCGCTTTTTTTGGGCATATTCAGGGCAACAAAAATACCAAGGGGCACTTCAATGGCCAGAATAATTAATGTGAAGATAATCTGACGGATTAGGGCATCATGGACTCGCTCGGAAGCAAGAATTTCTTCAAACCATTCAAGGCCGACCCAGAAAAATTCATTATTGCCGAATGTATCCTGCACTGAATAATTTACGACAGTCATTAGCGGGATGATGGCGGAAAATGCAACCAGCACCAACATCGGCAGCACCATAAACCATGCTTTTTGATTGGTTGTTTTCCTCATGGTGTCACCAGCCAGTCATCGGTATAAATATTGGTCCGTGCCTTATCAAAACTGACATAACGCATATTTTCTGAAATGCCGGTTTCTTCTTTTAATATGATATTTATGTCCTGCCCCTGATGTGTGGCTCGAACAATTTTATAATGACCCACATCCTCAACCCTGTTGATGGTTATGGGAAGGTCATCGGGATTATCTGTTAGGCGGACATATTCCGGGCGAATGCCCAGTTCCAGTTTTCCTTGAAGGTTTTTATAGCCGTTATTTAATATTATTTCGTGATTGCCGATAATGGCTTTATTACCAACCACATCAGCATTGAGAATATTCATTCCCGGCGAGCCGATAAAATAACCAACAAAAGTATGTTGCGGTTTTTCAAAAAGCTCTTCAGGTGTTCCGATCTGCACCACTACGCCCATGGACATGACAACAACTTTATCAGCAAAAGTAAGAGCCTCCGTCTGGTCATGGGTGACATAAATCATGGTATGGCCCAGATTTTGATGAAGCGCTTTGAGCTGGGTTCGAAGCTGCCATTTCATGTGGGGATCAATGACCGTTAATGGTTCATCAAAAAGAATGGCATTGACATCCTCGCGCACCAGACCACGACCAAGGCTAATTTTTTGTTTTATATCGGCGGTTAATTCCTTTGCTTTTTTGGTAAGGATATCTTCTGCATCAATTATTCGGGCGATTTCATGAACCCGGCTCTCAATATAAGCCGGTTTTAAGTTGCGGTTTTTTAATGGGAAAGCAAGGTTTTCATAAACAGTCATAGTATCATAAACCACCGGAAACTGGAAAACCTGTGCTATATTTCGCTCTGCGGTTTTTTTCTCGGTGACATCCTGTTCATTGAACAATACTTGCCCTTTGGAAGGTTTTAGCAGACCGGAAATGATATTCAGCAGTGTCGTTTTACCGCAGCCGGATGGCCCCAGTAGGGCATAGGCGGCCCCGTCTTCCCAAACATGGTTTAAGGTTTTTAAAGCATAATCATTTTCTGTTTCAGGATTTTTCTGATAACTGTGCGCCAGGTTGGACAGGGTGATTTTTGCCATTATTCAACCCTTTCGGCATATCTTGCGGGCAGGGCCAATTTACCGTCTTTTTTGAATGTATAAATATGATCCGGATCAAGATAGACGGAAATTTGACTGCCAAGTTTTAAATCATGAATGCCATGAAGCAGGCCAACCCAGGGATTTCCCTCGTGCTCCATATGAATATATGTTTCTGAGCCGGTAATTTCGGTAACGTTAAGCCGGGCATCAAATTTCAATTTTTTGTCTTCATGATGAAGGGCAAGGTGATTAGCGCGAAATCCGGCCATATAGTCACCGTCATTTAATGTCAGAAATGCATCTGTTGCAGGCATGAGCGTTCCATCACCCAGAATAATTCTGTCTTGCCGTTTGTTAAGGGTCAGAAAATTCATCGGCGGGTTAGAAAATATACGCGCTGTGATATTATTTTGCGGCCGGTGATAAACGTCAGACGACTTTCCAAACTGGGTGATACGACCTTCAGACATTGTGGCCGTATTGCCGCCAAGAAGGAGGGCTTCTTCGGGTTCGGTGGTGGCATAAACAAAAATGGAACCGGACGCGGCAAAAATCTTTGGTATTTCAGTGCGCAATTCTTCACGTAATTTATAATCAAGGTTTGCCAACGGTTCATCAAGAAGCACAAGCCCCGCCCCTTTAACCAATGCCCGGGCAAGAGCGCATCTTTGCTGCTGCCCACCGGATAGTTCAAGTGGTCTACTTTTCAGAAAAGGGGTCAGTTTCATAAGCGCTGCTGTTTCTCTGACAGCGGTGTCAATTTCAACAGCAGTTTTTTTCTTAACCCGAAGTGGTGAAGCAATATTTTCATAAACAGTTAGCGAGGGATAGTTGATAAATTGCTGATAAACCATCGCGACATCACGGTGCTGAACTTTTCGGTTGGTGACATCTTCACCGTTCCAGATAATTTTACCTGTATCAGGTTTATCCAGTCCTGCCATCAGCCGCATCAGGGTGGTTTTTCCCGCGCCTGTCGGGCCAAGCAGAATATTCATACTGCCAGATTCAAGCGCTAGATTTGTCTGATAAATATGTGGCTCACCGTCAATACTTAAAGTCACATTTTCAAGCTTCAGTGACAATCAATTCCCCTTATATATTTTGCAGTGCCTGATCAAAATCGGCAATTATATCCTCTATATCCTCAATCCCGACAGAGCACCTGATAAGGCTTTCAGGAATGTCAAGTCTGGCTCTCTGTTCTTCTGTCAGTTCTACATGGCTTGTTGTTCGCGGTGGACCGACAATCGTTTCAACGCCGCCTAGATGCGCTGCCCGGTGAGCAAATCTGATTTGCGGCAGAAAGTGACGGACCGCATCAAATCCGCCTTTTAGTGAAAAGCTGAGCATGCCGCTAAATCCATGCATTTGGCTTTTTGCGATTGAATAATTTTGGCTGTTTTCCAGACCGGGATAAAACACCTGATCAACCTTTTTATGATTTTGCAGGAATTTGGCAAGCTTCATGGCATTGTCATTCTGACGTTCGATGCGCAGTTTTAAGGTTTTTAACCCACGAAGCAGAAGATAGGCGGAATTGGCATCCAGTGTGGCGCCATTGATTTCACGAAAACCATATATTTTCTTTACCAGATCCTTTTTGCCGCAAATAACGCCGCCTAGGGCATCTGAATGACCACCAATAAATTTGGTGGCACTATGAACCACCAGATCAGCCCCAAGGGCAAGAGGGTTCTGATTAATTGGCGTGGCAAATGTATTATCAACGACGACCGTTGCACCCACTTTTTTCCCGGCGGCTATCAGCCTTTTTAAATCCAGTATTTTCATTGTCGGGTTGGTTGGCGTTTCAAGATAGAGTACAGTGCAGCCTTTTAAGCATTCTGCCTCGATCTCATCCTGGTCATGGGTTTCACACATGGTAACATCAATACCAAAGCGGGGAAGGTGTTCAAGAAAGACGATACTTGTGCCCCCATAAGTGTCCTTTACAGACACTACGCGCTCACCAGGGGAAAGTAGGGTAAAAAGGGTGTTGCTGATGGCAGCCATACCTGTGGAGAAGCTGGTCGCGGCCTCAGCGTCTTCGAGCACACGCATTTTTTCTTCAAAGACTTTTACGGTCGGATTGGTGTTGCGACTGTAAATATGACCTTCTCGTTTTCCGGTTGCAACTTCAAACCATTCATCAACATCATCGTGATTATAGGAGACACTGTTTACGATGGGTACCTGGGCCACACCTTCAAAAAATCCGTCCGTTTCGCCGGCCCATACTGCTTTTGTTGATTGATGAATTCCATCCCACTTCTGATTGCTCATATTTTCATCCTTGCTTTTTGAAGTCATATTTTTACTCCATCAGGCTTGAATCAATGATTATTTCATTGGTGATTGTTCTGTGCACCGGGCATTTCTCTGCTATATCAAAAATTCTTTGACGTTCCTCATCAGTAAGGTCACCAGTAATCGTAATATCCGTCTGAATGTGATCAACAATGCCTTTTTTAGTTTCACATTTTGCGCAGTCTTCAGCATGAATTTTTGAATGGGAAAGTTTTACTTCAACATTTTCGAGCTTGAACCCTTTTCTTTCTGCATACATGCGCATGGTCATTGATTTACAACTGCCAAGAGCCGCCAGTAAAAAATCATAAGGGGATGGGCCAGTGTCTTCGCCACCTACATCTTTTGGCTCATCTGCCATTAGTGAGTGACCGGTGCTCGTTTCGATTTTGTTGGTATATTTTCCGGTCCCTGTTTCCTGTACGATGACGGTTACTGTTTCTGACATTTCAGCTATCCTTTATATAATGCATTTTTAAAAACTTAGAATAAATGACTTATGATTAATCAAATAATCCTAAGCCATTTTCTTTGATGAAATCATGAATATGAAAAGCGAGAATTTCCGGTTGCTCAATTGGGGGAAGGTGCCCGGCTCCGTCAATACGGACGAAGGTCGCATCTTCAATCATCATAGCCATATCCTGAACATTTTTGGGAGTGGTAACCAAATCTTCGTCACTGGCTATGCATAGGGCAGGCACTGTAATCTTTTCAACAACATGACTTAGATCTGTAATCCGGAGGGCTTCGCAGGTTGCCACATACCCTTCCAGAGTTGTTCGTGTAAGCATATTTTTCCACCCCACGATTTCGGCTTTATTTTCTGACTTGAATCGGGCAGAAAACCATCTGTCCAATATGGCATCGGCTTGTGAGTTAATTCCCTCGTTTTTAATCAGCTTGATACGTTCTTTCCAGAATTCTTCCGTTCCGATCCGCGGCGAAGTATTGCAAAGGATCACCCCCCTTAACCGGTTTGGGAATGAGCTTGCAACCTGTTGGGCAATCATACCGCCGACAGAGATGCCGCAAAGAATGGCTTTCTCGATTTTCAGGTAATCCATCAGGGCAATAACGTCCTGACTCAGCAATTTAATGGTATAGGGCGTGTTTGAAATATCTGACAATCCATGGCCACGTTTATCAAAGCGGATGATGCGGTATGACTTATCAAGATATTTTGATAGGCTGTCCCAAAGTCTAAGATCAGTACCCAGAGAATTACAGAATATAATCACCGGGCCTTTTCGGGAGCCCGTATCTTTATAGTGTATATTAGTGTCATTAATTGATGCAATTTTCATTTTCTAAACCGGATTATTGAACAGGATCATGATATTGAATTGAGCCAATAAAACAAGACAAGAAAAATATATTTTATTTAATGATTGTTTATGACAGCAAGGGAATATTCTTTTTTATTTCATCAATAAAAGCTGTCATCACAGATGGATAAAATAAAAAGAAAAAGAAAAAAAGAATAAAATTTTAGCATGTGCACTTTTAATGCTGTATAAAGTGCCTATATATACCACTAGTAAAATATAGCCTTAATCAATTGCGTCATAGAATACGCCAGTTTCAGGACTTTCCGGATTAGACATTGATTAATTTTTACTTCTCTTGAAGGGGGTATTTCATAAGGCTTGACAAGCGTCTCACGTTTTAATTATATAGTGATCGCTACAAAAAAAGAAAGTTCCGTTTAAATTATGAGTTTCCAGTAAATAATAAATTTCAATTGAAGCATTTACTTTTGTCGTTGTTAATATTATTAAGTGCTTCATTAATTCAAATGCATAATTAAATGCATTAACCAAATGAGAGTAAAGGGTATAATTGTGTCAAATCGAATAGTGATCATTGCTGTCACTGTCGTGATTGTTGCTGTTGGCGCATGGTATATGTTGTCGTCAGGTCCACAATCAGGCAGTCAGATGGGGGCAATGGGCCAAATGCCACCTTCAGCCGTCTCAGTCCTTACATTAAAGGAAGAGACAATTAACCGTGAAGAAATTCTTCCTGGTCGTGTTTCGGCATTCAGACAGGCAGAAATCAGGCCTCAGGTAAATGGTATTATTATAAGCCGTCTTTTTGAAGAAGGTTCATTGGTCAAACAGGGACAGGCCCTTTACCAGATTGATGATACACCATATAAGGCAGCACTTGCCAGTGCCAAAGCTGATCTTGTCAGTGCGGAAGCCAACCTGAAAGCGGTAACTGCTAAAGAAGCCAGATATCGAGAATTGCTGAAAACCAGCGCCGTAAGCGGACAGGCTTATGATGATGTCAAAGCGGACCTTGATAAGGCTGTTGCATCGATAGCCGTTGCAAAGGCATCGGTCGAGGTGGCAGAAGTCAACCTTGGATATACGCGGGTTTATGCCCCGATCGCCGGCCGAATTGGAAGATCATCGGTAACCGAAGGCGCGCTGGTGACTACCAACCAGTCTGACAGCCTTTCCATGATTACGCAGCTTGACCCGATTTATGTTGATATTAATCAGCCAGGTGTTGATTCAATGCGTCTTAGAAATGAACTGTCTGATAAAGATAATATCCCCGTTGAAATTATCATCGACAGCACTTCAGGTATGGTCCACCCGCAAAAAGGTAATCTGATATTTTCAGATGTGGTGGTTGATGAAACAACCGGATCAGTAGGATTGCGGGCTTTGATCCCCAATCCGAACCAGACTTTGTTGCCAGGACTTTTCGTTCGGGCAAAAATCGAATTGGGCGAGCATCCAGCCGTTTTGGTGCCACAGCGCGCGACAACAAGAAATCCTGACGGGAGTTTGTTGGTCTGGACAGTAGATGCTGAGAATAAAGTTGCGCCAAGACCGATTACCGTTTCGGGTGATTATGGTGATCAGTGGATTGTAGCTTCGGGTGTTGAAGCGGGCACGACAATTGTTATCGAAGGATATCAGAAAATTCGCCCGGGAATGACTGTATCGCCTACTCCTTGGGTAGCGGCACAATAGTCAAAAACTAAATTAGGGTATTAGGAAAGATATTATGGCTCGATTTTTTATTGAACGTCCGGTTTTTGCATGGGTTATTGCAATAGTTGTGATGCTGGCGGGCGTGCTTTCCATTCGTTCGCTGCCGGTGGAACTTTACCCGCAGGTGGCACCGCCAACAGTTTCCATTATGGCATTCTATCCGGGTGCATCGGCAGAAACGGTTGAAAATGCCGTGACGCAGGTAATTGAACAGCGTCTTGTCGGTATTGATAATCTGCGATATTTTTCTTCAAACAGCCTTGACGGGTCCGCCGTCATTACCCTTACCTTTGAACCGGATACGGACCCGGATATAGCACAGGTTCAAACCCAGAATAAGGCGCAAGGCGCCCTTACACAGCTTCCGCAGGAAGTGCAGGCGCTTGGCCTTACTGTGGAAAAGGCAACCAGAAACTTTCTTATCGTTGTCGGTCTTTACGCAGATGATGACAGCATGACCCAAAGCGAAATTGGGGATATCGCCGTTTCAACATTTCAGGATCAGCTTTCCCGGGTTAATGGCGTCGGAAGCACACAGGTTTTTGGTGCACAGCATGCTATGCGTATATGGCTAAATCCTGAAAAACTGCTCAGCTATAATCTGACACCTGTGGAAGTTCAGAACGCCATCAGGGTGCAAAATACTGACGTTTCAGCCGGACAGCTCGGTGCATTGCCGGCCGTTTCCGGGCAGCAGCTTAATGCCACGATTACAGCGCAGTCACGGCTACAGTCTGTCGAAGATTTCGGCAATATCATCCTTCGGATTAATACAGACGGATCACAGGTCAGACTTCGTGATGTGGCAAGATTAGAGCTTGGAACAGAAAACTATTCCGTTGTTGTGCGTTATAAAAGAAAGCCAGCCACCGGTATTGCTGTCAGCATGACACCAGGGGCCAATGCGCTGGAAACAGCAAAAGCGGTTAAAGCACGTGTTGCCGAACTGGCAGAATTTTTGCCTAAAGGCGTTAAATATATGTTCCCATATGATACGTCACCATATATACAGCTTTCGATTGAATCTGTGATTGTCACACTGCTGGAAGCTGTCGGACTTGTGTTCGTGATTATGTTCTTGTTCCTGCAAAATATACGGGCAACCCTGATCCCGACAATTGCGGTGCCGATTGTTTTGCTGGGAACGTTCGGGGTGCTTTCCGTCTTTGGCTTTTCAATAAATACGCTGACAATGTTTGCTATGGTGCTGGCGATCGGACTTTTGGTGGATGACGCTATTGTTGTGGTCGAAAACGTTGAACGAATAATGAGCGAAGAGGGGCTGTCGCCAAAAGAGGCGACAAAGAAATCGATGGACCAGATCACCAGTGCTCTGGTGGGGATTGCCCTTGTGCTATCGACCGTTTTTGTTCCAATGGCCTTTTTTGCCGGTTCTGCCGGGGTGATTTACAGGCAGTTTTCAATAACCATTGTCGCCGCGATGACCTTATCGGTTTTGGTCGCGCTTATTCTTTCCCCGTCATTATGTGCCACATTCCTGAAAAATGAAAAAGGCCATGCAAGACGTTCGGAAACAGGATTTTTCGGGGCTTTTAACAGGAACTTTAACAAGGTCCGTAATTTTTATCAGAAAAGCACGTCTTATATGGCGCGGCGGATTGCCCGTTTCTTTTTGGTTTATTCTGCACTTGCAGCAGGGCTTGTCTATATCTTTTTATCATTGCCGACATCGTTTCTTCCAAACGAAGATCAGGGCATTATGATAATGCTGGTGAACACACCGCCCGGTGCAACCACCGAGCGTACACTGGAAAGTGTTGCCAAAATTGAAGACTATTTCCTTGAAGGCCAAAAGGAAAATGTAGAGCATCTCTTTACGGTCACTGGTTTTAGCTTCGCCGGCGCCGCACAGAATAATGGTATGGGTTTTATCGGCCTTAAAGACTGGTCAGAGAGAACACGTCCCGACCAAAGCGTCTTTGCAATATTCGGTCAGGCGATGGGGGCGCTGTCGCAGATAAAGGATGCGATGGCTTTTACATTCTTCCCGCCGCCCATTCAGGAACTGGGCAATGCCGCCGGTTTTGATTTCCATATTGTTGACCGGGCCGGTCTTGGACATCAGACACTGATGAATGCACGAAACCAATTGCTTGGGGCAGCTGCCCAGGATAGCTTACTATCTGGCGTTCGGCCAAACGGATTGAATGATGTGCCGCAGTTAAAAGTGGATATTGACAGTGAAAAGGCATCCGCTTTCGGTCTGTCTTTAAGCGATATTAACCGTACTTTGCAAATTGCGCTTGGCTCAAGTTATGTCAATGACTTCCTTGATAAAGGACGGATTAAGAGAGTTTATCTTCAGGCGGATGCAGATTTCCGCATGACACCTGAGGATATCTTTGACTGGCATGTCAGAAACGACAAGGGTGAAATGATTCCATTCAGCAACTTTGCCACCACCAAATGGGAATTTGGGTCACCTAAACTGGAACGTTTTAACGGTATTGCCTCCTTTAATATTCAGGGCTCTCCTGCACCGGGGGTTAGCTCAGGAGTTGCCATGAACGAAATTGAAAAAATCGTTGATACACTCCCCGAAGGGATTGGCATCGAATGGTCCGGCCTCAGTTATGAGGAAAGGCTCTCCGGTGCTCAGGCACCAGCGCTTTATACAATTTCGGTATTGGTTGTATTCCTTTGTCTGGCCGCGCTTTATGAAAGCTGGGCTGTCCCGCTTGCTGTTATGCTTGTGGTGCCGCTTGGGGTGCTTGGTGCGGTTATCGCCACCAAAATGTTTGGTATGGCCAATGATATTTACTTCCAGGTGGCACTGTTGACCACGGTTGGTCTGGCATCCAAAAATGCTATTTTGATTGTGGAATTCGCCAAGAGTCAATATGAGGAAGGCGTCAGCCTGATGGAGGCAACAGCGCTTGCCGCCCGCCGCCGGTTCCGACCGATTATTATGACCTCTATGGCCTTTGTGCTTGGGGTAAGCCCACTTGCCTTTGCAACGGGTGCGGGTTCCGGGTCACAGAATGCCATTGGTATAGCGGTGATTGGCGGTATGCTTGCTGCAACATTCCTGGCGATCTTCTTCGTGCCGATGTTCTATATTGCTGTGGAAAAAATGTTCCATGGTGAACGGACAGCGGAAAAGTCACCAGCACCGGCTGAGTAATCTCGGATATTGTCATTCAAATAGTTTAACGATATGCTCTCCCCTGAAAAATATTTCAGGGGAGAGGTCATATGTTAAAAATTATCCTTAAAGCGGTCATCATCATTTTTCTGGGAATGAATTTTGCCAGTGCTGAAAGCAGCCTGGTTGAAAAAGCGGCCGTTCAGAAAGTGCTTGATCAGGTATTTGCCGCCATGCGGGCCGGCGATGCGGAAACCTTAAAAACCCTGATCCTTCCCGATACACCCCTTGACCGGGCAAACCCGGATAAGCCGGTAACCCGCGGTATTTCAAAAGACTGGATTGACTGGGTCAGCACCTTAAAGCCGGGTCAGGCGGACGAACAGATTTTTGATGTAAAAATTCATGTGGAGGGGCCATTGGCGGTTGCCTGGGCCCCTTTCACCATTGCCCTTGACGGGGAGCTTAAATCCTGTGGGGTTAACCAGTTTACCCTCGTTAAACAGCCGGACGGCTGGCGGGTTGCTTATCTGATTGATACCCATACCCCGGAAAAATGTTTATCCCGGTAACAAGACCGAAATTCTGATATGGACGGAGCATTGCGAATAGACTACCATCCTTATCAGACCCCTAAAAAAGGCCGATAATAAATTTAACTTCCGAAGACAGGAATTAATTATGGCAGGCGGCAAAGATCATATTCACAGGTATTATTCCCCCAATGATTTATATAATAAAATTATTGATGGCCTTAACAAACTGGGTAAGGATTTATCAAAAATCACCCTTGATGATCTTCAGCCGGTGGACGAATTTCATATTCGCGGCGACACGGCGACCAGAGAACTGATCGCGCTTTGTGGGTTCACGTCGGATATGCATATTCTTGATGTGGGCTGTGGCATCGGCGGTTCAACCCGGCGTTTATCCCATGAAACAGGCTGCTTTGTCACTGGCATTGATCTTAGCGATGAATATATTGATGTTGCTGAGCGGCTGACTGAGCTTCTCAATATGCAGGACCGGGTTAAATTCCACGCCACCAGTGCACTTGATCTTCCTTATGCGGATAATTCATTTGAGGGTGTCTGGTCATTGCAAATGAATATGAATGTTGAAGATAAGCTTGGCTGGTTAAAGGAAACCTGCCGTGTCTTAAAGCCGGGTGGACGGGCGGTGCTTTACGAAGTTTGCGGCGGAAAAAATAACACCCAGCATTTTCCTGTTCCCTGGGCGCAGGACAGTTCCATGAGCTTTCTGGTGCCGCCGGAAACATTCCGGGATATTATTACCGAAGCCGGTTTTGAAATTGCTGTCTGGAATGATAAAACTGACCTTGCCCAGATTGCCTTCTCAAAAGCGCAAAAGCCTGCGGGCAAACCGAATTTACCCATTCTTGGTGTTTATATGCTGGTCGGCGAAGACATCAGCACCAAGGCTTATAATCTGCACCGTAACCTTGATGAAGGACGCGTCAGCCTGATTGAAACCGTGGCGGTTAAACCAACAGCTTAAATCAATGCCATTCTCGATTATATAGCGAGAACAGAATTATTACCTTTTATTTTGAATGACTGCTGTCGACCCAAAGCGGACAGTCAGAAAGAGTAAAATCAATAAAATACTTTTGATTTGAATTGAAATATTTAATTTATTTTAGACACAGTTTCAGATCGAAATAATTTGAAAAGTAAATAATATACGGTTGGCGTTGCAAGCAAGGATAACAGTACTGAAATAAATAGTGAGCCGATCACCGCAATAGCGAGTGGGCGCAGCATGTCTGATCCTGCACCAATCCCCCAGGCCAGAGGTAACATACCAAACCCTGCCGCCATTGATGTCATAAGAACCGGCCTCAATCTCCTATGACCGGACTGAACAAGGGCATCAATCATGCCTATACCTTGTGCGCGAAGCAGGCTGACAAAATCAAGCATAAGAATACCGTTTTTGGCCACGATACCCACCCCAATAATCGCGCCAAGGAAAGAAACAACATTAAGCGAAGTTCCGGTTATCCATAAAGCGAGCACAGTCCCAAACAAGGCAAGTACCGCGCCAAAAACGATAGCAATTGGTTCATAAAATGATCTGAATTCAATAAGCAGGACCGTAAATACAAGAAAAATAGCCACGATCAGCACAAACACCAGATTTTTGAATGATTGCTGCTGCTGTTGATAAAGGCCTCCATATTCAATTGTTGCCGGAAAAACATTTAATTCCTGATTGAGAACTGACTGGATTTCTTTCATAGCACTCCCAAGATCACGCCCTTCAAGCCGTGCCGTTACAGCAACATTCTGTCTCAGGTCTTCCCGCCTCATTTCCATTTGCCCGGGTTCTATGACCACATCGGCTACCTGTGACAGTTTCACAAGATTGCCATCAGGGGTGTGTATCGGCATGTCTTTCAGTTTTACCAACGTATCAATTTTTTCAGGTTCTTCCAAAACCCTGATATTAATGATGTGGTCGCCTTCAAGCATTATCGAAGCCTGCTGTCCAAGCATTGCCGTATGAACAGCGGTTGCAATATCGGCCGCGGTTAATCCGGCGCGCTGCGCATCCAGAGGGCGGACTTTAAAACTGATATTTGGTCCTGCATAAACAAGACCGTTAAACGTATCAACAACGCCGTCAATGTTAGAAATTTTTGCTTCTATTTCCGGTGCTTTTTCTTTTAAAAGGTTCACATCCGTTGAGAATAATTTAATTTCAATAGGCTCCGGCGACCAGGTTAGATCACCAACCAGATCAGACAGGATGCCAGGAAATTCCCATTCTATACCCGGCTGTGCCGCTGTTAGTTTGTGACGAAGCTCTGTGATTACATCCTGGGTAGATCGCTTGCGATCAGATTTAAGTTTTACCAGAAAGTCACCCGTATTGGGTTCCGCAATGGCCAGAGCAAGGCGGGCGCCCGTTCGACGGGAATAGCTTTCAACCTCCGGTAAGGATAATAATATCTTTTCCGCCTGTTGTAGCTGGCGATCCGTCTCCTCAAGGCTGGTCCCAAACGGAGCAACATAATCAATGACGAAGCCGCCTTCATCCATTGGCGGTAAAAATTCACTTTCAAGATTTTTGTAAAGTCCGACTGCAAGAATAAACACGACGGCACAAAGGCCTATAGCGATCCAGATATGATTTAGACTTTTCCTTAATGCCTTATCATAAAGTCCCAGGACAGTTTTAAGCAGTGGGCCACTTTCCTTATGTCCCTGCTGCTGTTTATTAAACCTGTCCTTAATAAACCAGCCAGCAAGGGATGGGGTTAGCGTTAAGGCAAGCACAAGTGAAGTCAGTAATGCAACCACCATTGTCAGGGCAAGCGAGCGAAAGAAAACGCCCGTAATGCCGTCAAGAAATGCTAGGGGAATAAAAACAACAACAGGTGTAAGGGTTGAGCCGATCAGTGCGCCAAATATTTCTCCTATAGCTGATTTGATGGCATCGAGTTTTGAAAGTCCTGAAGCAATTTTTGCGTATATGGCTTCAACCACGACAATGGCATCATCAATAACCAGCCCGATTGCGGCAGCAATGCCGCCAAGTGTCATAAGATTAAAACTAAGACCAGCGAGCTGCATAGCAACCAGAGTGATCAATATTGTAATGGGGATGACAACAATTGCGGTCATGGTGATACCCCAATCCTTCAGAAACATATAAATGATGAAGACAGAAAGTAGCAGGCCAAATATAATCGCATCACGAACGCTGGCGACAGACTCACGGACGAAGCTTGACTGATCATAATAATAAGCAACTTTTATATCCTGCGGAAGTTCGGTTTTTAGTTCATCCAGAACTTGTTCAAGATTATCTGCAATGCTTAGAGTGCTTCCGTTTGGCTGACTGCGCACATTCAGAAGCACAGCTGAAACACCATCAGCCGTAACCACATTAAAAACAGGCTCGGGTGCACGAACAACTTGCGCAAAATCCTTTATAAGGATTGGATGACCGTTAACGATGGTGACAGGAAATTTCTCCAGATCAGTTATATTATGAACGCGGCTATTCACCACGGTAAGGTAGAGCGTGTAATCCTCTTCATGCATTCCTGAAGGAACAAGTATGTTATTTTGCTCAAGCGCAAATGTTACCTTCTGCAGGTTTAAATTTGCCGCCTGAAGCTTAATCGGATCAATTACAATATGATATTCAGGCGCACTGCCGCCGACAAGATCGACCCGTCCCACGCCGGGAATACGTAAAAATTTCGGTTTTATATCATAACGTGCAATTTCCCAAAGCTCAGTTGAATTGCGAATAGGGCTAGTAAGGCTAACACCAATAATAGGAAATGCGGAAAAGGTTAGTCGCCATATTGTTGTTGTGGCGGTCTGGGGTAGAACAGTACGAATTTGCGAAAGGCGGCTGTTGACATAAAGCTCTGACTGGATCATATCCGTTTTCCAGTCAAAGAAAACGTTGATTTCTGCTGATCCTCTCCCGGTGGAGGAGCGAACCGATACGGACCCCGGGATATCCTTCATTGCTTCTTCAATCGGTCGGGTAATTGTCGACATCATTTCATTTGCTGGCATAACTCCATTATCAACCAGAATGACAACTCGTGGAAAATTGGTCTGTGGAAACACGGATGATGGAACAGTCGTTGCCGCAAAAATACCGATACCACAAAGGGCAAGGCTAATAAAGATAATTGCCAGCTTATGTTTGATGGCAAAAGAACCGAGCCCGTTATTATTTATACTATAAGCCATTAGCCATCATTCCCCTGACGGTTTATTTCGCGAACTTTGGTCTGATCAGGCAGGGCATAAGCCCCCAATGTCACGACCTTCATTTCGGGCTTCAAATTTTCAGCAATTATCTCTGTAAAATCACCTTCACGAATTCCTTCTTCTACCGGCACTTGTCGGGCAATGCCATTTTCAATTACCGCAATCAACGTTTCATCATTTTCATTTTTAACAATGCTTGTGTTCGGAACCGTGAGACTGTCTTTGTGAATGTTGCTGACTATATGAATTGGCACAAACTGTCCGGGCCGAAGGCCTGAATTAGCTGGCAATGAAATACGTATTGCAACAGTTCCTGTGCTGGTATCAACGTCTGAAGCAATATAGCTTAAAGTACCGGCAATTGGCTCTTTCGCATCAGTCATTTGAATTTCTGCCTTCTGACCAGGCATAAGAGGCATAATTTCATTGCTTGGGACACGGGCATTTACGACAAGCCGATTAAGATCAACAATTTCGGCTAGATTTGTGGTTAAATCAACGGCATCACCGGGCTTGACATTCACTTTTGTAACGATCCCTGCTAAGGGCGCTGTTACTTTAAGCAATGCCTGTTGTACCAGAGCCGCATCAAGATCGTGCTGTGCTGCATCCACCAGTTTTTGTGATGAATTTCCATCTTTGGCCAGTTGTTTTTGGCGTTCGAGCGTTGTTTTGGCAAAGGCAACAGTTTCATCAGCAGCCCGGCTGTCGAGCTTAAATAAAAGCGTCCCCTTGTTCACGGCCTGCCCTTCGGCAACATTAACAGTAACAACAACACCAGAAACAGAAGGGGCCAGTCGCGCGCTTGCCGCTTCTTCCGCGCCTGCTGGCACAGGGGCAACAGTACCATATGCAGTAACTATGGATCTCATATCTCTGCTGACTATTTTACCACTTTGAACGGAAACTTCAGTATCCTGGGCATTTTCATTGCTGCCATTATCCTGAACACCACGTGTTTGCCAATAAATCCCGACCAGTACGAAAAAAATTACAATGAGAAAGCCATATTTTTTCATGGTGTGTTCCTTGTGATTAAAGGTTCAGAATTTTGTGATGCGCCCTGCCAGATTGCCGCATTAAATTCAAGTGGGATTTGAAGAGATGTTTCAAGTTGCGCATAAGCCAATCGAAGGTCTGCTTCAGCCTGAAGATGGCTAAGTTCTAAGGAATTTTTCTGAAGACGTACCCCTATCAGCTGGATATAGGAAATCTCCCCGGCATTGAGCATTTTTTGAGCATTCTGCTGATGTTTAATCAGGTCCGCAAGCATTGCCTCGGCACTTTTTTTCTTATTCAGGGTTGCTCTAAAATTTATCTGGGCAATATCAATTTCATTAAGCACCTGTGTTTGCAGGGCGTTGAAATTTGCGGCGGCTTCCTCCCGTCTGGCTTCTGCAACGGCAATGGCCCCTTGATTTTGGTTGAATAATGGCAAAGTAAAGGATAACCCAAGTGACCATTTATTATCACCCTGATCATATTCATAACCCGGACCAATGCCGATATCCGGATATTGTTTTGCTATTTCAATCCCAAGGGTGGATTGACTGGCGGCATATTCCGCCAGTGAAGCTAGAATATCTGCACGGTTTATCAGAGCAGCCCTGCGTAATTCCTGAATTGGCATTTGCGCTGGAACATTTAAATCATCAAATGTAAAAATTGTCTTCTGTAGCGCTTTTACGGGTACCCCTATGGCTTTGGCGAGTTGAGCCAGTGCAGCTGCTTTAGCTCTGGTTTCATCCAGTAGCGCAAGTTTAGTAGTGTCGCTGGCAATCCGCGCCTGGGCCAGTTCAAATGCAGAAATTGCCCCTGCATCGAATTGCAGTTTTAGAAGGCGGAGGTTTTCCTGATTAATATCAAACTGGTCACTTAACAGGATCTGCCTTTTTGTAGAGACATAAAGATCAATAAAACTGTTCCATATATCCTGTCGCACCCGCCATGCAGCGCTGATAACATTAAGACGGGCAGCATTGGCCAGCTGATCGGCATTTTCAATACGATAATCACGCTTACCAGCCGTTTCAATGATGAAATTGGTGGAGAACACAGCCATCCACGGTGTAGGAGTTGAGTTAGACTGATTGTTGCCAGGGGTGATACCGATGGATGGATTGGGGCGTTCAGCGGCACTTTTTTTGCCAGCCGTTGCAACATTCCACTGTGCATAGGCAACTTTTATTGCCGGATTATAATAAAAGCCCGCAAGGGTTAAGTCATCAAGGCCCCAGTTATCAAACTGATTTTGATCTGAAGGCCGGTTGTAAGCCTGATTAATAAATGTTTTTAATCCCGGATCATCAAGTGATCTGTTTTCAATATTTAATGCTGTTTCATCAGGCACAATGGGCTTATTTTCAAATGTGCTACAGCCAGTAATAGAAAATAAAACCAGAATGAACAAAAACCTTTTAATGATCAAGGTGTAAACTCCATAACCCTGAATGTACCTTCAAGCCGTTCCGGCCTACTATTAGAATTTTTAAGCGCTGGGGAAAATTGCGACGTCGCTGTATAAATCCGGTGGGTGTCCAAATCAACTTCAAGTGTTCTGGCGCCAGGTAATGTCTTTACTGTCTGAACAACATGATAGCTGTCAGCGTTATCTTCCTGAATAATGCTTAGACTGCCTTCCCCATTGGATGTAATGATCTGTTTTGTCGCTGGATCAAAGCGTGTTCCGTCTGACCCTTCTCCTATTTTAACTTCTGTAACGAGATGACCATCATCGGCATTCACCACCGCTAGCATAGCATTATCGCTGCAAGAGCTGAATAATCGGTGGGTTTCCCTGTCCAGGGCAATTCCGGTTGGTGCTTCACATGGGGCGATCGACCAGCGGGATAGAACATTAAGGTTGATACTATCAATTTTGACTATCTCATTTCTATCTTCAACATTGACAAAAATCGCACCATTTTCATCAGATACGCCATACTCCAATTCACCTCCAACATTGATGGTCCCGACTATTTTATTCTCGGCTGGGTCAATGACGGTGACATCACCACCGGAGTGGTTAAAGGCAAAAACACGTTTTGAAAAAGGGTCATAAATAATAGCATCCGGATTTTTACCGGCGGGAAGAGATGCTTTAATTTCAAGATTTTTTAAATCAAAAATCGTTATTTTATCGGAGCCGCCATTTGAAATATATCCAAGACCCAAAGCATCAACCACGGCCACACCATGCGCACGGGACAATCCGCCTATTTCGCCGACAACCTTGCCGCTATCCATGTTAATGACTGATATAGTATCGGAATGGGTTACATAAAGCTGGCGGGTTTTACTGTCAGCAATCAGATAATCCCATGATCCGTTACCATCAATATGGATAGATTTGCTTAAATGATAACCTGACATTGATTGCGCGATTATCGGCGAAGAAAAAATTACACTTATCGCCATTAACATTACTGCTGTTGGTACGATTTGTTTTTTCATTTTTGACCCCAGAAAATAAATTCTATCTGATAATTTCCGCGCAAGTATATATCAGTAAACTTAGCTGATACTTAGCTGATCGAATAAAGACCCCTGTCCTGAAATTTAATAATAAACATCGACATTTTTTGATTAATCCGGATATGATATTCCCGAATTAAACCTTAAGGATTCAGCATGAGGACATTATTGGTTGAAGATGATCACATGATCGGTGATATCATTGTCCAGTCCCTAAAGGATAACAGCTTTGCAGTAGACTGGGTACGTGATGGACAGACGGCATTGGATAGTCTGATCAATCAGGAATATGATCTGATACTGCTTGATCTTGGTCTACCGGGCAAGAACGGATTTGAGGTATTGCATCAGATTAGAACTTCTGGAAACTATGTTTCCTTGTTAATATTGACGGCTAAGGATTCCATAGAGGATCGAATTAAGGGGCTTGATGCTGGTGCAGATGATTATGTGATAAAACCTTTTGATATGACTGAATTGCTGGCACGCATAAGGGCGGTCTTACGTCGTAAGAACGGTTCCGCCAGTCCACTTCTTACAACAACTTTAATTACACTTGATCCGGCGACTCATGAGGTCAGTGTTGATGAAAGTCTGCCGCACCGCTTATCTTCAAGGGAATTTTCCCTGCTTTATACATTGATGCTTAGGCCAGGCGCTATTTTGTCAAGACAGGAACTGGAAGAGCGGGTTTACGGCTGGGGCGAAGAAGTAGAGAGCAATGCCATAGAATTTATAATTCACTCTATAAGAAAAAAAATAGGCGCCACCGTTATTCAAAATGTCAGGGGTGTGGGTTGGATGGTCGCCAAATGAAATCTGTAAGTTCCCTAAAATCAAAACTTTCACTATGGTTAGCCATAATCATAATCTGTTTTGCTGCTCTGATTACCAGTGTTGCCTTTTATGTCATTTTTAATGAAGGGATAGAATGGCAGGATGATACTCTGAAACAAGTTGCAGAGCTGATCAGTGAACAGCCGAATTCAATTTCGGCAAGCTATCAGTATGACAATCCCAATTATAATGGGACAGTAGGTCCGATTTTTATTCAGATGATTAATCAAGGTGAAAAGGAAGAAGAGCGAACCAATAAAAAAACCTTAAAATTACCGGCTGGTTTGTCAGATGGAATTCAGACGGTAAAAATTAACAATGTAAGATATAGGGTTTTTGTCAAAACCGTAGATGAAGATAAAAAAATTGCCGTGATACAATCTACTGATGAGCGTGACATGACAGCGAAAGAAGGGACAATCATAGCCCTAATTACTATGCTTTTGTTGATCCCGGTGATGATTTTCTCTGTCATTTTGGTCGTTAAACGCATTCTATTGCCTTTGGCGGAGGTCGCTAAGGATATTGAGCAGAGAAAAGAACCGGAATTAAACCCTATTACAGCGGATAATATTCCCGAGGAAATTATTCCATTTGTAATGGCAATCAACAGATTATTTGGCCGCATTAAACAGTCAATGGATATCCATAAACGTTTTATAACGGACGCGGCACATGAACTTCGCTCGCCCATGACGGCAATTTCTTTGCAAGCCGAAAGACTTGCAAAAACTGAGTTAACCGAGACGGCAAAGGAACGACTTGAAACCCTGCGCAGCGGAATTTCTCGAAGCCGGATATTACTTGATCAATTGCTTGTTCTTGCCCGCATTCAGGCACCATCAAAGACTATTGCCTCTTCCGTCTCCATAGTAAGTTCCATCCGCCTTGTCCTTGAAGACATTCTACCTCTGGCTGAGGCAAAAAATATAGATATTGGCTTGGTTGGTGAAACAGATGCCCGCATTTCCATGCATGAAATTGATTTAATTTCACTTATTAAAAATTTAGCCATTAACGCCATCAAATATACACCGCAGAGCGGTAAAGTTGATCTGTCAGTCAACAAAAATGATAAAGAGGTTATATTCGAAGTTAAGGATAACGGACCCGGCATACCTGAAAAAGAATGGGAACGGGTTTTTGATCCTTTTTATCGGGTTCTGGGGAATGATGAGGTCGGGTCTGGATTGGGATTGTCAATAGTTCGGGTTATTGCCGAACAAGTCGATGCAGAAATAAAAATCAACTACGCTGACCCAAAGTCAAAATCAGGGCTAAAAATAACTGTAATTTTTCCGAGCAGCTCATGATGAAAGGGCCTTAACAAACTCTTTCTCAAAATGTCCGCTTAGGGTCGGAAGCGGTCATATATTACACTTATATAGTATTTGCTTTTTTAATGATCCGCGATAATTTTATAAACAGTCTCTAATGCTTTATCCAAACCGGCTTTGTAGTCCGGCCAGGTGGTCATGACTTCAATGTCCGGGGTTATGCCAGCCGAATTTTTATCCTGCAGGCGAAAAATTCTTTTCGAATAGGTAACCAATAATCCGGAGGATGGGAGTGTGAAACTACCCATATCCTGGGGGCCGTTTGGGTTTCCGCCTGTTGGTTCACCAACAATTGTCGCGTTTAAAAGTTGCCGGTATTGAGCGGTGTTTACAGCGGCAGCGGAAAAGGTTTTACGATTGATGAGAACAAAGACGCCCTTATTCCAGTCAATCATGTCAATTGTGTTCAGGTAAGAAGCCAGCACCATCCCAATAAAAAGATCGCCACCGTAATTATCTCTCATATCGATGATGAGGTTTCTGGTTTTTGTTTTGGAAATTTTGTCAAACAGATTTTGCGCGAAACTATTCATTTGCTCAAATGAGGGATATTTTACAAATTTTATATAGACGGCGTTTTTGTCCGGCAGAAATGAAAACCATAAACTATCAAGCCCGATGGTATCCTGATCGCTTTTTGGGGGCAATTTCAGGCTCATTTTATGATAGGCGGATTGATCAATATTTTTTTCCAAGTCAGTCTTAATCTCAATAGTGGAGATTGTATTACCATCCTTCTGCAGTGTAAAATTTGCATGATCAATGCTTTCAGTAATGCCCAAAGCCTTTAAAATATCCGATATCATCATGTAGCTTGATGTCCGGGCCAGACCGGAAAATTTATTTTCCGTGAAGGGGGTAATCGCTGACACGTCCGCAATTATTCTTTCGATTGGAGTGTCATTGATTGAAAGAATTTTCCGGCCTATCAGGCCAGCATATTTTTCTTCTGCGCTGACAATTCTAATATCCCCATTAAAATTAACCACTTCAATGGGAAAGCGGTGTAATTCACTGTTCCAAAGTGGCACCGCAGTATGTCCGTCACCCATGCCGCCGCCAATATCATGTGTAAGGCGCATCAGTTCGACGATCACTTGAAAATCAGTGAGGGTCGCAGCATTCATCTTAAGGGATTGAAGTCTTTGACCAAACGTCTCTTTGCTGAGGTGGTGATAAAGATCAATATGATGTTCTTCCAGAGTTTCGCGGTAAACGTCTAAATCCTTCGACCAGTCATATGCGTATGCATTTGCATTTGCCACAATGCTCAAAATGGCTGTGACCATTGATAACACTATTTTACCAGTCATATTTGCTCCCCATTTTTTAATTATAATTTTGATCACGGCAGTTTTTCTTACGGTCTGTTGAAATGATGCTTTTAAAAGCAAATTATATGCCAAATAAAAAAGATAATATAATCAGTATTTTAACAAATTCTACCCAGAAAATTATGGCTCATTCTGTTCGCAAACGGACAGTTTTGTTCATATTCGGACAAGATGGAAGAATAGCGGCAATGGAAAAACAAAAGGCCGCGGGTGGCGCGGCCTTTAATTTTGGTGATCCCGACTGGACTCGAACCAGTGGCCTCAAGATTAGGAATCTTGCGCTCTATCCACCTGAGCTACGGGACCACGCAGGGCACTAAGTAGCACAGGGGATATTTGACTGCAATAGCCTTAAAGCTCGTTGTCATAAAGAATGCCAACGGTGCCTTCGCGCCTTGGATCAGCACCGCCCTGAAGGGTCCCGTCCTCCAGTTTCAGCACGGCGCTGAGGCCGGATATTTCCCCTTCAGATTCGAATACATCAAGGCCGTAATCACGCAGCGCCTGGATAATTTCGGGCTTGGCGCGGTTTTTCTCGATCCTGACCTGTTCGGTCTTCGCCACCATGTTGGGAAGGTCAATGGCTTCCTGCGGGCTAAGCCCCCAGCTCATGATCCCGACCACGGTTTTGGCCACATAGGATATGATGTTGCGCCCACCGGGTGAGCCGACCGCCATCAGGAAGTCATTATTTTCATCAAGCACAATGGTTGGGGACATGGAGGAACGGGGCCGTTTACCAGGGGCGACCGCATTGGCGATCGGTTTTCCATCCGCATCAACATAGTCGAATGAAAAATCGGTCAGCTGGTTATTAAGGATCATGCCATCCGCCATACGGAGGGAACCAAAATAGCCTTCCACCGTTGCGGTCATGGAAACGGCATTGCCGTCAGCATCAACGATCACAAAATGGGTGGTGCCATGCGTATCAAGGGTCGCGTCCTTACCATAATCAAGGCTTGCCTGGTCATTCTGGTATGCCCAGGGATCGCCCGCCGTGATATTATCATTGGCATGATCGCGGGAAATCAGTTTGGCGCGGTCTTTGATATAAGCTTCGCTCATCAGTCCCTTGATCGGCACATCAACAAATGCATCGTCGGCGATATACTGGTTATTATCGGCATATGTTATGCGAAGCGCTTCTGCCAGCAGGGTCCAGTTCTGTGGATCATCGGCCCCGGCCGCAGAAAATTGCGGTGCTTCATTTAAGATGCTCATGACCATGGACACCGAAACCCATGAAGATGGCAGGGCGGAGCCACAAAGTGTGGTGTTACGATATTTGCTGCAATAAGGGTCCCTCTTTACAGCAGTGTAATTGGCCAGATCCTCAGCCGAAAGGGTGCCGCCATTTGGCATTTGCTGTGCTGCTTTGGCGATATCCTCCGCAATCTTACCGTGATAAAAATCATTGGGATTATTGGCAACAATTTTTAACGTTTCGGCATAGTCCGGGTTTTTCAGACGATATCCTGTTGGCAGCGGGCTGCCATCGTCTAAGTGAAGATAGTC
>JAGREE010000032.1 GCA_020446675.1 Alphaproteobacteria bacterium
CCTCTCTTTAGCCCGCCCGGGCGACACGCGCTCCTGTCAAAATTCGGGGCCATCGGCCAAGCCGGTGGAAGGGGGCTCTTTTGCGCCGCTTTATTATCTTTGCGTGGCTCCGGCGCAATGGCAGCGGAGATATAAATCATTTTTTTTAGAAATTCACTCCGAAGTAAAAATTGGGCTCAAAGAGGAAATAATTTCTCCATTTATCGTCCATTACTTTAAACTCATCTGGTGTATTGGTATCAAATACCCAAGTTTGACAATGAACTTGAGGTTCTATGAAAAACCGTTTATTTTTACCAAAAGAGAGATGATAGCCAAGATGATAAGAGGTATATAGCTTAAACCCATTTCCTAATTTGGATTTATTCTCATCCAGGTAGGTTTTGTATTGTGGTAAGACTTCAACTGTAGCAAACAGCCCTTTCCATAACATGCGTTGATAGGATATTCCTAAGCCTGTTTCTCGCACATGTCCGGGATAGAACTCACTTCCGGAATCTACTTTATCCAGGAGTCCATCCCACCAAAGAATTCCCATAGGTTGGAATAAGCGCCAGGTGGCAAACTTTACCCCAATGATGTTCTTATTATCTAAATTACGTTTGACATGAAATTCTATGTGCTGCGTATGTGTTCTATCGTCCCACGCTTTTTCAAATAACTGAGGTAAAATAATCACAGGGAAACTAGCCCTGTACTTATGCGTAACATCGCTTCCCTTACCTGTTTGTTGGTTGCGCTGGCCAATAGCACTAAACGTAACAAGTGTTAAAATGAAAATTAATAAGTTTTTCATTGTTGAAAATTTTAAGTGGTGAAATAAATGGTAATATGTTCCTCAGTCGAAGCATCCATATTAGTCATTAAGGGATACCCTGAATAGCCGTTTTTATCGAATTGTAAATTACAGGCCGTGCCTGGGCCGCTCCCATTGTGCTTAATATCATTGCCATTCAAAAACCAGAAGAGGAATGTTTATCAAGAGCTTGTTCTGAAAATTCTTTTGCCGAATTGACAAGGCAAAGATGGGGAGGGTAAAGAGGTTAATCGTCCCGAAATGAAATTGCGGACGTTTTGGTGAGATTTGGTACTTTTAAAACGGTGGAGGCGTTTTCAAATAACTGTGTCAACAGCCTCGTAAAATACTGGTTATCAGAGTAACTTGTAACCTGTAACGGTGCTTTCGCGTAAGGTGAGGCCTACTTCTCACAGGCTGCTACTTCTTAAGCGAGCGCCGCTATCGCAGCCCTGTTTCCAAGCGTAGCACTTGGTGGTTAGGAATTTCCCCTGGAGCCTTGTGTATAATCTTTTTCTGCTTCGCTTCGAGGAAACT
>JAGREE010000033.1 GCA_020446675.1 Alphaproteobacteria bacterium
TGGGCAAGAATGCGATAATCTCTAAATGTGTGAATAATGTAACTTATATCAAGAATTGTATAACGCCCCTTTCTCCTTATCCGCCTACCTTTATAATAGTGCGTATTATTTATTTGAACCGAACAGCTAAAATTTAAAAAAATGAGTAAGGATAAAGGAAGCAAAAACCAGAAAAAATCGAAGGCGGATAAGTCATTAGGTAAAAAGAAGGCCGTGTCTGCATACAAGTCCGAAAGTAAAAACACAAAGGAGCCTAGCCTCGATGTTTTTATTCCAAAGGAAGACTCGAAGGGTAAAGGACGGGGAGGCAAAAAGTAATGCCAATGATTTATCGCAACTTGAATTAATTATATCGCTTCCGTGCCCGAATAAGCGGCGCTGCCAGGGGCTTATTGATATGTTTAAAATTTAAAAAATGAAAAATGAGGTCATTGCTAACATTGTTGGCGAAGAGGTTTTTAGCTCATTTCAAAACGCCATATTAAAAAGCCAGGAAGAAAACCTGCTTCCCGCCGGCGCTAGAATACCCGAAATTCTTTTCATCACCTCCTATCCACCCAGAGAATGTGGCATAGCAACCTATTCGCAGGATCTGATAAAAGCGCTTCATAACAAGTTCAGCGATTCCTTCTCGATCAAGGTTTGTGCGCTGGAATCCGGGGATTCCAGCTACACCTATGCGGATGAAGTGAAGTATACCCTCAATACGAATGACCCCGCCAAGTACCTTGAAATAGCCCGCGCCATTAACAACGACGAACGCATCGGGGCCGTTGTGGTGCAGCATGAATTTGGATTCTTTGAGGATGCCGGAGAGGATGCTTTTCTCCCATTTTTGTACAGGCTTATCAAACCAGTAGTCGTCGTTTTTCATACTGTGCTGCCTCATCCCGATGAATCCTTAAAAATAAAAGTCCGGGATATAGCAGCAGTCAGTGCGTCCGTGATCGCGATGACAAAAAATTCAGCGCAGATATTGATAGAGGATTATGACGTGCTGCCTCAGAAAATTGCGGTCATAGCGCATGGCGCCCACCTGGTGCCGCATTTGGATAAGGCCTTTCTGAAAGAAAAATACGGATTAACCGGCAGGAAAGTGTTGTCCACTTTCGGGCTGCTCAGCTCCGGGAAAGGCATAGAAACCACACTGGACGCCCTGCCGGCCATTATCAAATTAAATCCGGAAGTGATGTTTTTGGTCATTGGTAAAACGCATCCCGGAGTAATTAAATCGGAGGGAGAAAAATACCGGCACAATATGGAGCAGAAAGTTGCCGAATTAAACCTCCATCAGCATGTGGCATTTATCAACAGTTATCTTCCTTTACAGGATTTATTGGAGTATTTGCAGCTTACTGATATTTACCTGTTTACTTCCAACGACCCCAACCAGGCGGTTAGCGGCACCTTTTCTTATGCCATGAGTTGCGCTTGCCCGATTATTTCGACCCCTATCCCGCACGCGCGCGAGGTGCTTCGCAAGGATACCGGTATCCTTATTGATTTTGAAAACCCAAAACAATTGGCCGATGCCATCAACCGCTTAATGAGCGATGATGCATTAAGAACCGCGTTCAGCTTAAGCACCTTGCAACGGATCGTTCCAAGCGCCTGGGAAAATTCAGCCATTGCTCATGCCCTGCTGCTCCAGCGTGTTGTTGAAGACGCAAACGGCACAGACGCCTCGATGAAAAATACGAAGTCCCTATTCCATCAGGGCAAAAATATCACTTTGCAATATCGTCTTCCGCCAATCAAGCTGGATCATTTAAAAAAGATGACCACTGATGTTGGGATTATCCAGTTTTCAAAGATCAACCAGCCTGATGTTGATTCCGGTTACACCCTCGATGATAATGCCCGGGCTTTGATCGCTATGTGTATGCACTATGAGTTAACGGCTGACGAAACGGATGTGGATTATATTCGCACCTATCTGGATTTCATAAAGTACTGCCAGCAGCCCGAAGGATATTTTTTGAATTATGTGGATTCGGATAAAAAATTCACCGAACAAAATAATGCCGTCAATCTGGCTGACGCCAATGGAAGGGCTATCTGGGCATTGGGGTATTTGCTTTCCAGGCGCGCTTTATTGCCGGCAGCATTAAACGCAACGGCTGAAGGCGTCTTTCAGCAGGCATTGCCCCGGATAGAAATGATGCATTCCACCCGCGCCATCGCTTTTGCCCTGAAAGGTTTGTATTACGGCAACCTTGGAAATAAGTTACCCCAAAATTCCGCCCTCATAAAAGCACTGGCCGGCCGGATCGTCCAAATGTACCGCCATGAATCGGAGCAGGATTGGCAGTGGTACGAAAGTTACCTGACTTATGCCAACAGTGTATTGCCGGAAGCGATGTTATGCGCCTGGCTGGAAACAGGAGGCCAGGATTATAAAGACATCGCCATTGAGTCGTTTGATTTTTTATTGTCGCAAACCTTTAATAAAAACGGGATAGAAGTCATCTCCAACAAAAACTGGTTGCAAAAAGGACAGGAAGCAGGGCCATTGGGCGAACAACCCATTGATGTGGCCTATACGATTTTAGCCCTAAGCAATTTTTACGAAGCATTCCGGGATGAAGAATATCTTAAAAAGATGAAAACGGCATTCAACTGGTTTTTGGGAGACAACCGCTTACATCAAATTATCTATAACCCCTGCACCGGCGGCTGTTATGACGGGCTGGAGGAAACGCATGTGAACCTCAATCAGGGGTCAGAGTCAACGGTATGTTATTTGATGGCCCGATTAACGGTCGAACGGTATGAAAATGAAAGGTGAAATGCGGAAGCCGGTAGCTTTAATCGTGGCCCATCCCGATGATGAAACCTTATGGGCCGGCGGAACGATACTTAGCCATCCTTCCTGGCAATGCTTTATGGTTTGTGCCTGCCGGGGAAATGATACGGACCGCGCCCCCAAATTTTACGATGCGTTAAAAGTACTTAAATCCGAAGGGGCCATGGGCTGTCTTGACGACGGGCCTGATCAAAGGCCGTTGGATGAAGCAGTGGTGGAAGGTGTTATCCTGGACTTGTTGCCTCCCAGGCATTTCGGCCTGGTCATTACGCATAATCCTTCCGGAGAATATACCAGGCATCTCCGGCATGAGGAGGTCAGCAGAGCCGTTATTCAACTCTGGCATGCCGGGAAAATATCCACTGATGAACTCTGGACGTTTGCTTATGAAGACGGGGGTAGGGAATATCTTCCCAAACCTGTCGAGAATGCGGCTATTTACCAAAAAATTCCCAAACAGGACTGGCTGAAAAAATACAGTTTGATTACCGAAATATATGGATTTGAGAAAACCAGCTTTGAAGCGGAAACAAC
>JAGREE010000034.1:0-38024 GCA_020446675.1 Alphaproteobacteria bacterium
ACTATAACAAAATAATGATAAGGGGCAAATCATTGAAACCATATGAAACCATGGATCTTGAAACACTGGAACGTGAATATAGTCCAAGCAGCTGTATTGACGATATTATGGTTTATATTGATCAGTATGAAAAACGCAGTGCCGAGGCTCAAAGAAAACTTCAATATCAAATCCGGCCCAATATAAAATATGGTATTGAAGAACGCTCACATATGGATATTTTTGTGCCAGACGGTACCGGTCCTTTCCCCATTCATGTATTTATTCATGGTGGATACTGGCAACAACTCTCCAAAAATGAGAGCTGTTTTGCTGCCCCGAACTTTATTGACCATAATATTATATTTATTGCCCTTGATTATACATTGGCACCACAGGCCAGTATTGGTGAAATAATTGATCAAACTAGACGTGGTGTAATCGCCATATTAAAAAATGCACCGTCCTTCAACGGCGATCCCGAAAACATCACGATATCGGGCAGTTCCGCTGGTGGCCATCTTGTCGCGGAAGTGCTCAGCACAGACTGGAACGCATACGGATATGATCGCTGCCCGTTAAAAGGGGCTCTTGCTATTAGTGGTGTTTTTGATCTTGAACCGCTGGTAAAGACCTATGTCAATGAACCACTCAAAATGACCGTTGATGACGCCCGCGCCGCCAGTCCGCTTCATCATGTTCCGGACGATTGCTGCCCGATTATATTCACTTACGGCGAAAATGAGACATCCGAATTTAAACGTCAAACCCATGAATATATGGATGAATGCCTGCGCCGAGGCATTGATTGTGCCTATCTTGATATGCCGGCGGTCAATCATTTTGATATTGTTTTTGACTTAAATGAAAAGGACAGCCCATTGTTCCAGGCTATCCTTCACCAGATAGAAGCTTAACTTATGCGGCTGATTTTTTCTTCAACCTTGCTGCCGCAAGTATTTCTTCGGCCATTTCATCGGCAACCACATTGGTTGGGCGCTGCTCTTTATCAGCACGTTCAAAAATATGGATCAGCGTGTTATAAATATTATCCACTTTCCGGTTCACCCAGTCGATATCATAATTACCTGTTGTTTCCCCCGATACATTGATAATCCCACCAGCATTAATGACATAGTCCGGGGCAAATAGAATTCCCCGGTCCATAAGACGCACACCATGACTGTCATTAGCCAGCTGGTTATTGGCACCCCCCGCAACAATAGAGGCTCTGATATTGGGAATTGTTTCATCATTTAAGATAGCCCCTAGAGCACATGGGGACAGCACATCCGCTTTTGCTGACAAAATCTCTTCCGCCGGAACAACGGCCGCATCAAATTTTTCCACGGCCATGACCAAATTTTCAGCAACTATATCACTGACCAGCAATTTAACACCATCAGCATGGAGATATTCACAAAGATACTGTCCAACATGCCCAACCCCCTGAATGGCTACGGTCAGACCATCAAGTGTGTCCCTGCCCAACTTATATTTCACCGCCGCTTTGATACCATTATAGATCCCTTTTGCGGTAAATGGTGACGGATCACCACTGGCATGATCCCCTTGCGGCAATCCTGCGACATAATCGGTTTCCGTGGCGATGGTCATCATATCCTCGGTGGTCATACCCACATCTTCAGCGGTAATATAAGCGCCCCCAAAACTATCAACAAAGCGTCCAAGGGCTTTAAAGATTGCTTCCGATTTATCGGTTTTAGCATCGCCGATAATAACGGCTTTGCCCCCACCAAGCGGCAGGCCCGCCATGGCATTTTTATAGCTCATCCCACGGGCAAGTCGAAGCACATCGTTAAGTGCGTCCATTTCATTTTCATAAGGCCACATGCGGCAGCCCCCGGCCGCTGGGCCGAGTGACGTATCATGGACCGCAATAAAAGCCTTTAAGCCGGTGTCTTTATCGTTTAAGTAAGCGAGCTGCTCATGGCCCCGAAATTGATTTTTATCGATCATTATATTCTTCTTCCCGCTCAGGAAGCCTGCTTCATTGGTGTTTTATTCTCAAGTTCATTCAAAAGCCGCTTCAGTTCAATTTTAGCTTTTTGAATATTTTTCTCCTTAACATGGCCATATCCTTTATAGGATAAGGGCAGTTCAAGAATTTTAAGGCACAACTCGTAATTGTCTTTGTCCAGTTTGTCGAGGACTAATTGAACTAGATCCTCATATTCTTTGATCAATGCCCGTTCCATTTTACGTTCGGCTGAATAGCCAAAAATATCAAATGGTCCGCCACGCAGAAATTTTAATCTGGCCATAATTTTTAAGACCGTCATCATCCACGGGCCAAATTCACGCTTTTTGATTTCTCCGCTAACCGGGTCTTTTTTCTCAAAAATTGGTGGAGCCATGTGAAATTTCAATTTATAATTTCCGTCAAACTGGGCATCCAGTTTTTTCATAAAATCACCGTTTGTATAAAGTCGCGCAACTTCATATTCATCTTTAATAGCCAGCAATTTATGATAGCTTTTTGCAACTGCCCCATAAATGGCACCTTTATCAGACTTTCTCACTTGTTCCATAAGTTTAAGATACTTTTCGGCAAGTGCGCCGTCCTGATATTGCTCCAGCATAATTGACCGCTTTTCAATCATGTCAGTGACATTGGATGAAATTTCTTCACTTTCTATACCATTTACCATCGGCTCGATAAATCTATTCAAACGCTCCGGATCATGAGCCGCCATCCGCCCGCATAAAAATGTCTGTTTATTTTTTTCCACGGAAACACCATTAAGCTCAATCGCCCTCATAATCGCGTCAAGTGACAAGGGAATAAGCCCTTTTTGCCAGGCATACCCCATCATAAACATATTGGTGGCAATACTATCCCCCAGCAGAAGGGTCGCCAACCTGGTTGCCTCAACATAATGGCGGCTGTCATCCCGGGTGTGGGCTTCAACCGATTTTTTTAACTGTTCCTGCATAAAATCAATGGCGTTATTTTCCACAAAGGCCGAAACCGGTGAACTATGTGAATTGATCACCGCACTGGCCCGGTCGCTTCTGACACATTCTATGGCATCAGGGCTTGCCCCCACTACCAGATCACAGGCAAGAAGAAGATCCGCGCAGCCCGTTAAAATATGGGGGGTTCTAAGCACATCAATATCCCGACCCAGCCTTACATGGGTCAGCACAGCGCCGCCCTTTTGTGCTAGCCCGGTCATGTCCAGCAGATTGCTGGCAAGTCCGTCAATATGGGCCGCCATCCCCAGAATGCCGCCGATTGTCAAAACCCCGGTACCGCCGACACCCGTCACCAAAATGTTATATTCGCTTTCAACCTCATCCACTTTGGAAAGCGGAATATTTTGAAGAAGCGCATCTAGCCCGGTGACTTGTGGTTTTTTAAGCTCACCGCCTATTACGCTGACAAATGACGGGCAGAAGCCCTCAACACAGCTATAATCCTTATTGCAGCTGGACTGGTTGATGGTGCGCTTGCGGCCATATTCTGTTTCAAGCGGCTCTACCGATACACAGTTGGATTTTATCGAACAATCACCGCATCCTTCGCACACTGCATCATTGATAAACACCCGCCGGTCCGGATCGGGGAATTTCCCGCGCTTGCGGCGGCGACGTTTTTCCGCGGCGCAGGTCTGATCATAAATTATCACTGTGCAGCCTTCGGTTTCACGCGCTTCAAGCATAATGGCCTCGAGCTGATCACGGTAAAGAATGGGAATGTCTTCGGGAATAGCGCCGCGGGATTTATAACGATCCAAATCCTCTGTCAAAATCCATATTTTTCTGGCCCCTTCACCGCGCATCTGCTGCGCTATTTTTTCGACTGTCAATGCCCCTTCCACCGGCTGACCGCCGGTCATGGCAACCGCATCATTATATAGAATTTTATAGGTGATATTGACCCCCGCCGCGATAGAAGCGCGAATGGCAAGAATGCCGGAATGCTGATAGGTGCCATCACCCAGATTGGTGAAAATATGCTTTTCATCGGTAAAGGGCGCCTGCCCGATCCAGGGCACCCCTTCCCCGCCCATTTGCGTAAAAGTATCGGTTTTCCGGTCCATCCACATCGCCATGATGTGGCAGCCGATCCCGGCTGTTGCCCGGCTTCCCTCCGGCACTTTGGTTGATGTATTATGCGGGCATCCCGAACAGAAATAAGGCTTTCTGATCAATGGAGAATGGTATTCCGCCTGCATCGCTTCGCGGCGGTTAAAGTAGCGGCGGGCAAATTCAACCATCTCGCCTTTATAAAAATGGGAAATCCGGTCAGCAATCACATGGGTGATCAACCCAACGGACAGGTCATTTTCCGGCGGTAGCAGCCAGCGGCCCTTTTCATCATATTTTCCAACCACTTTTGGACGTTTATCAGCATGCCAGTTAAAAAGCTGCTGTTTTAGCTGATTTTCAATAAGTTCACGTTTTTCCTCAACAATCAGGATTTCTTCTAACCCTTCACAGAATTTCCGCACCCCTTCCGGCTCCAGAGGCCAGGGCATCCCCACCTTATAAAGACGCAGACCGATTTTTTCGGCCACCTTTTCATCAATGCCCAGCTCATAAAGCGCCTGACGGACATCGCCGTAGGTTTTGCCACTGGTAATAATGCCAAAGCGTGGCTTGCTGCTGTCCATCACGACATAATCAAGTTTGTTTTTCTTACCAAACGCCAACGCGGCAAAAAGCTTATAACGCTGCAATCTGTAATCCTGTTCGCGCCAGACATCAGCCGGGCGGATATGGACACCACCTTCTGGCATTTCAAATTCATCATCACCGGGGATCAGGATTTTTCGGTGTTCCCGGTTAAGATCGACTACGCCAGTGCTTTCCGCAGTTTCACTGGTGACTTTAAACGCCGTCCAGCAACCGCTATACCGCGACATGGCAATTCCAAGCAACCCATATTCAACAAATTCCTGCATATTGGCCGGATAAAGCATTGGCAGCATGGTTGAATAAAAACTGTGGTCAGATTGATGGGGAATGGTTGATGATTTACAGGCATGGTCATCACCGGCAATGGCAAGCACGCCGCCGTAAGGCGATGTTCCGGCGGCATTGGCGTGCCTTAGCACATCGCAGCTACGGTCAACGCCGGGACCTTTACCGTACCAGATGCCGAAAACACCATCATATTTGGCCCCCTTATACATATTGACCTGCTGGGTCCCCCAGACGGCCGTGGCGCCAAGCTCTTCATTAATGCCTTCCTGGAAATAAATATTTTCTGCTTTTAAATATTTTTCGGCTTTATGCAGCGCCGCATCATACCCGCCAAGCGGTGAGCCGCGATAACCGGAGATAAACCCGGCCGTATTTAGCCCGGCCGCCTTATCGCGCCAGTGCTGCACAATAGGAATGCGGACAAGGGCCTGGGTCGCCGTCATGAAGGCACGACCTTCGGCGAGTTCGTATTTATCATTCAGTGAAATTTTAATACCCATGGCAAGCGCTCCAATGCCCATAATAGATAAAGGATAATAATTGCACATTTTTCGGGAAATTACCTTTCTATTTTTGGCAATTTTCCCTATATTGCGAAAGATTATATCATATTTGTGAATTTTTAGGGTAAAATAATGCTGATTAAATTAAGTGATATTGACAAGAAGATTTTAAAGGCTATTCAGCGGGACAGCAGCATCACCAATAATGAGCTGGCGGATCTGGTCGGGCTCTCTGCCGCGCCGTGCTGGCGACGCATAAAAAAGCTCGAAGATATGGGCATCATTTCAAAAAGGGTCGGACTGCTTGACCCCAAGGCGCTCGGCCTAAACATTATCGCTTTCGCCAATGTCAAACTTTCCCATATTCAGGAAGACGCGCTTGAAAAATTTGAAAAGGAAGTGATCAAATTCGACGAAGTCACCGAATGCTATACCATCAGCGGGTCCATGGATTTCCTGTTGCGTATCGTCACGGAAAATATGCAGTCATATGAAAAATTCCTGCGCCAGAAACTGCTGCGCCTGCCCATGGTTAGCGAGGTCAATACCCATTTCGCCGTAACCCAGGTCAAATACACCACCGCTGTCCCGCTCGAGCTATCAGATTAAGCGGCAAAATAAATGACAGCAATTTCACTTTTATTTTTGCTGCGCACACACTATCCTTGAAGCCAAACAAAATAATGGTGGAAAAATGATCAAAAAAATATCTGTTGTCCTTGGTTCGCTTACCCTTCTGGCCGGTTGTGGTGATGATGTCACCGAAGCGTCTTATGGGTCGTGGGCATCCCCGATCACGGCGGAACTGACCACCCGCAATGCGGTCAGTTTAAGGAGCGTTCGATTTGACGGCGATGATATTTACTGGATCGAGGGCCGCCCCGACGAAGGCGGCCGCCGGGTTATTGTAAAGCGCGATAAGGACGGAAATGTCAGCGATGCTATACCGGAAGGCTTCAGCAGTCGTACCCGCGTTCATGAATATGGCGGCGGGTCCTATAATGTCTGGGACGGCACTATTTATTTTTCAAACCATAGCGACCAGAAACTTTACCGTTATAACGGCAGCGGCGCGCCGGAAGCACTGACCGCCGACGGTTACCGCTATGCCGACTGTATTATGGATGGTGGTCATAATCAGCTGATCTGCGTGCAGGAAGACCACAGCCACGAAGGCGAACCGGTCAACACCCTTGTTTCCGTCAGTCTTGAGGGCGGCGCAAAGGTAAGAACATTATTCAGCGGCACTGATTTTGTCTCAAGCCCAGCCATGAGCCCGGATGGCAAAACCGTCGCCTGGATCACATGGGACCATCCCAACATGAACTGGGATGATACAAAAATGTGGATGGCATCCCTCACCCCGCAGGGCAGTCTGTCGGGCACCAAAACCGTGGTCAGCCGAGCCAGCCTGTCGGTGCAGGAACCGCGCTGGACCGATGACGGCAGGCTTTATTATATTTCCGACCCTGACGGCTGGGAAAACCTGCAAAGCTATAATGACGGTGAAAGCGAACCCGTTACCGAAGAGGAAGCGGAATTCGGCAGCTTCAGTTCGCTTGGCGCCCATTCATATGCCTATCTTGACAATGAAACCGCCGTCGCCGCCTATGATCAGGACGGCATATCGCATCTGGCGACCATTGACCTGACAGACGGTGATGTTGATGAAATTAAAACCCCTTACGTCAGCATTTCGAGGGTTTATGCAAATAAGGGCAAAATATACCTGATCGGCGCGACCACCACGACGGCTGCCGAGATTGCCGAATATGATGCCAAAAAAGATAATGGCGATTTTATCACCATCAAAAAAAGCCAGGAACCGATTGTTGATGAAGATTATATCTCCGAGCCGGAGGCGATTACCTTTACCAATTTATTGGAGGAGCCAACCCATGCTTTTTACTACGCGCCGAAAAATAAGGACTTTGTCGCTCCCAAAGACGAACTGCCGCCAACCATCGTCCGCCTTCATGGTGGTCCGGTCGGTGCGACCAGTTCGGCCTTCAACGCCAGTAACCAGTTCTGGACATCGCGTGGTTTTGCCATCATTGATATTAATTATGGTGGCAGCACCGGCTATGGCCGCGCCTACCGCGAACGGCTTCGTGGGCAGTGGGGCGTGGTCGATATCAATGATACCATTGCCGCGCTTGATTATCTGGTGGACGAGGGACTGGCCGACCGCAAAAAACTGCTGATCCGTGGCGGTAGCGCCGGGGGCTACAGCGTTCTCGTTGCCTTAAGCACCACGGATATTTTTGCCGCCGGCGCCAATTATTACGGCATCAGCGATCTGGAAATCTTGGCCCGTGATACACATAAATATGAAAGCCGCTTCCTCGATAGCCTGATCGGCAAATATCCGGAAGATATTGATATTTATAAGGAACGGTCGCCGATCAATCATCTCGACGGTTTTACCAAACCGCTGATTGTGTTTCAGGGGCTTGCCGACCCGGTTGTGCCGCCGAACCAGTCGGAATTGATTGTCAGTGCCTTACGCGATAAAGGCGTGCCCGTGGCCTATTACCCTTACCCGGGCGAATATCACGGTTTCGTCAAAAAGGAAAATATCATTCATAGTTTACAGGCAGAGCTGGTCTTTTACGGTAAAATCCTCGGCTTTACGCCGGCCGGCGACCTGCCGGAAATCACGATTGATAATTTTGACGGGTAAGGGATTTTGGTTTAGTGGATTTATAGTGTAGGTTTGTAGTATATAGATTGGGGGCATCAGTAAATTGGATAACCATCGAAGCAAAAATATGAATTCCAACAGTTTCTATGTTATGTTCTTTTTAGCCTTAATAAAAGTATTGGTATTGGTTAGCATTTCAGGATGCACCCAACTTCATGCAGAGCAAACGAACAAAACAGGTCAGAATCTAGCCTCTGAAGAAGGAAATAAGAGCTATGAAGCCTTTAATCAAGAATTTAATGTTGATATTACAGTTGCTCAAAAATATTGTGGGGTAAAATATTCTGCCATTGACTTTATTATGGAGGAAGATAGCTACAAATATGAGTTAGAAGAGTATAATTTTCCATTAAAGTCATTAGAAGAAACTAAAGAAATAGAATTAGGCAACCTTGATTATGATGATTTTGCTAATAGAAACGAATTTATAAAGGTGTATTTCGCACAGATTTTTAATGCTCTTTACAGTCAAAATTATCAAGCAATGAATGAATATTACGTGATACTTGATAATTTTATTATGAATCATAAAGATCTTTACAAGGTTGATTCATTAAATGAAGAACATAACTACGAATATTATAAAAGAAATATTTTCTGGTTTAATCGTTATAGAATTTTGTCAATAATAAATTATTGGTTTTGGGAAAAAGAACAATCAACAAAGTATGTGACAAAGATTCATGATTTTGAGAAGCTATTTAAAGAAGTGTTGTCACATTATCCTGAATCATTTCCTATTGATATTACGAAATTTGAAGAAATTGAAGATCTTCAATTAGCTGCTCTAGAGTTTCCAGAATTAAATCCATTTATAAAATTTCAGATAATTTATGCTGATATTATTTCTGAAAAAAATAAAAGTTTCAGAAAAAATTTAGCAACAAAGTTTTTGTCGAGTTATCCGAAAGATATTAACCAATACTTTTCCAATATAGATGAAAGTAAAAGCAGTTTTCAAAAAGATCTCTTACAAGTAATGGATATGGTTTCTAAAGTGAATTTTAACTTAGAACAAAGAAAAAATTTATGCCATGAAATTAAATCTAGTTATGGAGATTTAATTATTCAATCATTTGAGGCTTCTGAAAGCTTATATAAAGTGAGTATAGTCAAAAAATCTATAGGAAAAGATATTACTGCTGAAATTCAAGCTCTGAATAAAATTATTAATTTGATTTATGAAAAAGACAACACGGGAATACGACAAATTCTTCTGAAATGGGTTAAGAAATTAAATAAACACTATAATAGTTATATCAAAGAGGCCGAAGCAATCACCCCGACCCCATTGAATTGAATTTTTCTATCCCGTCTCTATCTATTCATTTTTCGTGCGGTATTTTTTCGGCACTTCCGGATAGGCATTGATGAAATTATCATGATTGGGCATCACCACTTTCGGTAATGTATCCTTATTAATCACATCATTTTCACCGATGATGCCATTCTCGCTCAAGAGAAAGGCTGTCAGCGCATAATATTCACTGTTGGTCAGCGACATCGGCGATGTATAGGGCATGGCCTTGCGGATATAATTAAACACCGTTGTCGGATATGGCCAATAGCTGCCGATGGTTGCCACCATATGATCGGTGCCGATTGTGCCCTGCCCGCCGAACAGCGTATCTGCCGGGTCCTCCGGTTCATAATCGGTCAGCTTATCGGGCGGGTTCATATGGCATATATGACAGTTATTTTCGAATAGTTCCGCGCCTTCCACGGCGGTGCCCTGCCCGTCGGGCAGATTTTCCCCGTCTGGGAAGACGGACCAGAACCGTTTATCAATATCGGCCTGTGTCGCTGGTTCGCCAAAGCGGCTTTGCTGTGCCACAACAGTCTGGGCGCCGCTTATCATAAGGGCGGCAATAAGAATTTTATGCATAGACATGTCTGATCGCCCCCTTTGCATTGACGCTCCAGCTGTGGATGGCGTGATAATGGTAAAAGGCATCCTTGCCGCGGGCGGCAAGAAGCTCTTCACGGGTTGGCTGCAGGCGGCCGGCTTCATCGGTTGCGCGGCTTTGCAGGATCGCCGGGCTACCGTCCCACATCCAGGGGATTCTGAACCGTGTCAGCATTTTATCATAAACCGGCCCTTCAATTGCCGCTTCGGCCCATGTTTTGCCGCCATCGGCGGAAACCTCAACCTTGGCGATTTTACCGCGCCCCGACCAGGCAAGCCCCGTTATTTCATAAAGCCCTTTTTTCTTGAGGCTGATGGCGCTTGAGGGTCGGGTGATCATTGATTTCACGTCCATTTCAAGCGAGAATTGCAGCGCTTTCCCGTCATAAAGCTTGTCGGTATATTTTGATGTTTCAAAGCGCGACATCACCGGTTTATCGGTCACATAGAGCGACCGCAGCCATTTCACGCTTGTGTTTCCTTCAAAGCCCGGGTTTAAAAGCCGCATCGGGTATCCCTGACTTGGGCGGATGCGTTCCCCGTTCTGGTAAATGGCGATTATGGTATCGTCCAGCGCCTTATCAATCGGTATACTGCGACTGAGTGATCCGCTGTCGCCACCTTCGGCGATAATCCATTTGGCGTCTGGTGAGACACCGACTTCATCAAGCAGGGTTGAAAGCGGTATGCCGGTCCATTCGCTGCCCGAGACAAGCCCGTGGGTCATATACATAAAATTCTGGTCCGGTTTTTCTGCCCAGCAAACCCGGCTGTTGCCCGAGCATTCCATGAAATATTTTCTTGTAACCGTCGGGTAATTTTCAAGTGCCTCAATATCCCACTTTAATGGCTGTTTGACCATGCCGTGAATGACGACTTTATGTTTTGCCGGGTCAATATCCGGAATGCCGTGGTGGGTCACTTCAAAATGAAGGCCGCTTGGCGTAATCGTCCCCTGCAGCAAATGGTGCGGCGTGCGCCCGGATGAGGACGCGGTCCGCCCGCCCGTTGGTGGCGCGACAAAGCGCTGTACCCGTCCCTTTTCAAACTGGCTGACATCGCCATAAAGCGGCAGATCATCACCGGGATAAAGGGTCCAGTCTTCCTGCCCCTCCCCAACGATGGCGTCCTGCGCAATGGCGGGGGCGCCGCTGGCCAGCGTTGCCCCGGTTGCAAGTGCCGAATTAATAAAAAAACGGCGGCTCATCAGGCCGTTCCCGGCAGCCTGATCGGTCGCATCAACGACCAGTGTTTTCGTCTTTGAATGTGTCATGTTTCTCTCCCCTTCCGATAAATACTATATCGTGAAATCAAAGAAAAACAAGGGGGCTAAAATTGTTCCATGATCTGGTTATAGGAATCCGGCGTATCGATATCATTAAGGATGGCATCTGTTTCCAGATCAACGGATATCACGTCATCCTGATAGTTCTGAAGCAGTTTTCTGGCACCCTTATCGCCTTGCAGGGTGTCAAAATCAGGGAAAAATTTACTGGAAAATATAATCGGGTTGCCGATTTTACCGTGACGGGTCGGGGCAACAATCTTATCCGCCTGAAATTCACTAATCAGCCGCTTATAATGCGCGGAAGATATATAGGGCATATCGCCAAGACAGATCATCACCCCATCACAGTCTTTATGAAGTGCCGCCATACCCGCTTTTAAAGACGCGCTTAAGCCAATGTCATAATCAGGATTATGGGTGAATTTTACAGGCTGACCAATGCCCGCCTTTACTTTTTCATGTTCATGACCGGTGACCACAATAATATCATCAAGATTGCTCGCCATAAGCTGGTCAATCACATGACTGACCATGGTTTTATCATTGAATGTCAGTAGCAGTTTATTGTCTTCACCCATGCGGGTTGATTTCCCCGCGGCAAGGACAATGGCTGTGATACGGGCGCTCACGCGATGCCCTTAATATTTTCGGCGCGGCGCACGGATACCAGTTCAGCGAGGATGGAAAGGGCGATTTCCGCCGGTTCAAGACTACCAATATCCAGCCCTGCCGGGCCATGAATGCGGCCAATTTCCGCTTTGCTGAACCCTTTGTCCCTCAGTCTTATTCTTCTTTGCTGTTGGGTTTTGCGGCTTCCTAGCGCGGCAATATAAAAAGCGTCCGAGCGCATGGCCAATTCCAGTGCCGGATCATCAATTTTCGGATCATGGCTTAATGTGACGATCGCTGTGCTAGAATTAATACCAATTTTTTCGATGGCCTCATCCGGCCAATCAGTTAGGAACGTTGTGCCCGGGAACCGCTCATCTGAGGCGTAGGCGGTGCGCGGATCAATCAGGGTCACATCAATACCAAGGGTTTTTGCCATGCTGACGAGACCTTGTGAAATATGAACGGCCCCCACCACAATCATCTTTAAGGCCGGCTTATATTCATGGATAAAATATTTGCCCGGGGCAATTTCCGTATCGCTTTTAAGCTCGCGGGTGATGTTCGGGTCCCCGTCAAGAAGGGTAGCCGCCTTTTCCTTAATACCTGTTATTGGTTCAACAAGAATATGAACTTCCCCACCACAACTTAGGCCCACTTCCCAGGCTTGGTCGGTGGCGACCTCAAATTTCAGAAGCTCGCCTTTGCCGCTTTTAAGACAGTCGTGGGCCGTCGTCACCACAACCCCGTCCACGCATCCGCCGGAAACCGATCCTTCCATATGACCGTCGGCATCAATGATAAGATGACTACCCACAGGACGCGGCGATGACCCCCATGTTTTTACCACGGTGGCCAGAACCATTTTTCTCCCTTCCGCATCCCAGTCGCGGATGGTTTGCCAGATATGTCTCCAATCAGTGCTCATGGCGCGGACAGTATCAAATTCATTTCTAAAAATCACCTTTAAACGTAATATAATAACTAAAAATTTTGGCTCATCGTTATTTGCTGTTATAAATAACAAAAGTAATAAATTAGGGTATATTGATGGATCCATTCACGCAAGGTGTCCTTGGGGCCGCATTCTCGCAAAGCTTTGCAAGAAGAAAGAAAATACGTGTGGCCTGTCTCGCCGGGGCACTTGGCGGCATGGCAGCGGATCTTGACATTTTTATCAGATCATCTACTGACCCGCTCCTCGCCATTGAATTTCACCGTCACTTTACCCACTCAATCTGGTTTATACCTTTTGGTGGCCTGTTGGTGGCGATGGCCATGTGGCTGGTTTTTTCGAAACTTCTCAAAACAAAAGAATGCGATTTTAAATCGCTGGCGCTTTTTTCAACACTGGGCTACGCAACACATGCAACACTTGATGCCTGCACCAGTTATGGAACACGGCTTTTCTGGCCACTGTCCAATGAACGGGTGGCATGGGATACGGTCGCCGTCATTGACCCGCTTCCCACCATAATCATCACGATTTTTGTGGTATTAAGCTATAGAAGATATTCAAGAACACTGGCCCAGGTCGGTATGGCCTGCTTCATCGGCTATCTGGCGCTTGGGTTTATGCAAAATTACCGTGTCACCAAAAAAGTGGAACAAATCGCCGCAGCGCGCGGCCATAATATCAACCGCATAAAGTTAAACCCGACCCTTGGCAATCTGATTGTCTGGCGAACCATCTATCAGTCCGGCGGCAATTATTATGTCAATGCAGTGATCGCCCAGCCCTTTTCACCACCAACAGTGATTGAGGGGACGTCCGTCCCAATGATTGACCCGGAAAGCATTTATCCTGAACTGGGGCCCGATAGTGTGGGCCGAAAAGATATCCGCCGTTTTGATTATTTTGCGGAAAGTTACCTCTTTAAATATGACGGGACAATTGCCGATCTTCGCTATAGTGCGGAACCGCATAAAATTCAGCCGCTCTGGGGCATCAGGGTCCATCCGGACAAACCGGAAAATCATGTGGATTATATCAGCTACATCCGTCCAAACGGGCGGGCGCTTAATGTAACATGGTCAATGCTTATGGGGACATATGAGCCTGCCCCCATAGATCCGGAATTTTAATTATCCGCGCAAGTTGCGAAGACGAAGACGCAGCGCATTGAGCTTGATAAAGCCTTCGGCATCGCGTTGGTCATAAACCTCGTCTTCCTCAAAGGTGACATGTTCCATGGAATAAAGGGACCTTGGTGACTTACGGCCGACCAGTGTCGCACTGCCCTTATAAAGTTTAAGGCGCACTGTGCCGTAAACATCTTCCTGCGATTTATCAATAAGTGCCTGCATCATTTCACGTTCCGGTGAGAACCAGAAACCGTTATAAATGGCTTCGGCATATTTCGGCATAATTTCATCTTTTAAATGCATGGCCCCACGGTCAATGGTAATGCTTTCCATACCGCGATGCGCAACGGACAGGATTGTTCCCCCCGGTGTTTCGTAGATCCCGCGCGACTTCATTCCGATATAGCGGTTTTCCAGCAGATCAAGACGACCGATACCGTTAATTTTACCAAGCTCATTTAGTTTGGTCAGAATAGTGGCCGGGGACATGCGCACGCCGTCAATCGCCACCGCATCGCCCTTTTCAAATTCGATCTCAATATATGTCGGCTCGTCCGGGGCACTTTCCGGCGAATTGATCCGGTTATAAACATATTCAGGCGCTTCAACCCACGGATCTTCCAGAAGCTTTCCTTCAGAAGATGTGTGAAGAAGATTGGCATCAATGGAAAATGGTGCCTCACCGCGTTTATCCTTGGAAATTGGAATCTGATTCTTTTCAGCATAATCAATCAGCTTTTCACGGCTGTTAAGATCCCATTCGCGCCAAGGGGCGATGACTTTAATATGCGGATTTAATGCATAATAGCCCAGCTCAAATCTGATCTGGTCATTTCCTTTACCGGTCGCACCGTGACATACCGCTTCCGCGCCAACCTGTGCCGCAATTTCAATCTGACGTTTGGCAATAAGCGGGCGGGCAATTGAGGTGCCTAATAGATAAGTTCCTTCATAAAGCGCATTGGCACGGAACATTGGAAAAACATAATCGCGGACGAATTCTTCACGCAGATCTTCAATAAAAATTTCCTTAATCCCGAACATTTCCGCTTTTTTGCGGGCCGGTTCCAGTTCTTCACCCTGACCAAGATCAGCGGTAAAAGTCACCACTTCGCACTGGTATACATCCTGGAGCCATTTTAAAATAATGGAGGTATCCAATCCACCCGAATAGGCAAGCACAACTTTATTGATAGACATCGTATTTTTCCTTATCGAAATTCTTTGCCACAGACGATTCTGCATTCGCGGCGCAGTATAGGGAAATCCTGATACCATTCAAGTATAGATATAAAGCCAGACAATAAAAATGCATTAATTTACGGCAATTTTGGACTTTTATTGGGTTTCCCGTCTTTTTTCCTAATTTTATCGCCGTAAACCCAATAAAAACAGATATTACATGTCCGGATTGATGCGTGCATTTAATATTTTTATGCTATAATTCACTTTAATTTTTCGACGATGACCTGTTGGCAATGAACAGGCAAATATAAACAGGGTTAGTTAGTCAATGAATGAAAAAGCTATCGTTAAGTCGCAAAAATTACAAAATTTTGGCCGCGGGCAGGCGCTATCAGCACTGGCAGCACTCATCCTTGTTTTCATGATTTACCAGACGGCAGGGCTGACCAATGCTCTGCTTTCATTGGTTGGGATTATGATCGGATTAACGCTGGTTTATGGTCAGTTCGGTTTTACCGGCGGCTGGTCGGCATGGATTAACCAGCGCGATGGACGTGGCCTAAGAGCACAAATGCTGATCCTGGCACTTGCATCGGCTATTTTTTATCCGGTTCTTGCCAGCGGGTCATTATTCGGCTCACCCGTAACGGGTTTTGTGTCCCCCATCGGCATGGCGTCCATTTTCGGAAGTTTTCTTTTTGGAATAGGAATGCAGCTTGGCGGCTGTTGCGCATCAGGTGCGTTGTCATGGGCCGGTGCCGGCAGCACGCGGATTATAATCACCCTGTTCGGTTTTATTCTTGGTGGTATGTGGGGCGCTTATGATATTGCCTTCTGGCGATCATTGCCCGGCATGCGCATTAGCCTGACCGATGAATTTGGGGTAATTGGCGGTCTGGGGGTGACGATATTAATTTGTGCGACCGTTGCCTTTATCACTCTTATTTATGAAAAGCGTCATCATGGACGTATTTTGCCTTTTAATGGTGAAGACAAAACACCAATGACCTTGCAGCGCGTTATCAGCGGCAACTGGCCACTTATTGCAGTTATCCTGCTTTTGGTTCTGGCAAATTTCCTGACCCTTATGCTTGCCGGGCGTCCATGGGGGGTTACCAGCGCCTTTGTCCTCTGGGGGTCAAAGGTCGCCACTTTTACCGGTGCCGATGTCACCGGCTGGGCATACTGGCAAAATGCCGCCCCGCTTTCAAAGTCGGTTTTTTATGATGTCACCTCTGTCATGAATTTTGGTATTTTGTTAGGTGCACTGGTTGCCGCACAAATGATGGGAACCTTTAAGCCACAATGGAACATAACCCCGAAAATGATTATTGTGTCCATCATCGGCGGATTATTGCTTGGTTATGGGTCACGTATTGCCTACGGCTGTAATATCGGTGCCTTTTTCAGCGGGGTCAGTAGTGCCAGCCTAAGCGGGTGGATCTGGTTTGTTTCTGCTTTTATTGGCAACCTGTTCGGTAATGTTCTTAAAAAACGTTTCGCCCTTTAAGCGCTGTTATCTGCTTTCCTCAAGAAATTCGGGTGGCACGCGGGTGCCATATTTCGTAACACCGGCAAGTCGGGAAAAATACCAGTGGCAAAGCCGTGCTATTTCGGTCAGGGCTTCTCTGGCCTCATCCGTATCACCATAATTGCCCATCGCGGCCAGCGTATAGGGTCGCCCTTCCAGATCAACAGCCCCCCAGGACGTATAAACCCCGTCAATTGATCCGGTTTTCTGCAGAACGCGAATGCCCGGTGGCGTTCCCGTAGCAATCGCCCCTTCATGGGGAATGGCCATTATATCCTGCATTTCCTTGCAAGCATCACCACTGATCGGCAGATCACAATGATATATTTTTTCCATAATAGACGCGGCTTCAAGTGGCGTGGAAAGATTTTCATTTCCCTTCACACTTTCCATCTGCCGGATCATTTTTCGCTGCAGTTTGGTTTTTGGAAAACCCAGATCATCCATAATTTCCGTGACATTGTCCATCCCGACTTTATCGATCAGGATATTGGTTGCCATATTATCAGAAACCGTAATCATCATTACCGCAAGATCATGAAGGGACAGACTGGATGTGCCGTCACCAAAATGGCTGATATATCCTGACCCGCCAACGCGGTCCTGTGCCCGTATGGGAACGGCTTCTTTCAAATCAAGCTCGCCGCGTTCGGCGCGAATATATAGGCTGATCAAAAGCGGAACCTTAATGGCGCTCCCTTGCGGGAAAATCAGTTTCTCATTAACACCGAACTTTTGTTTTCCGGCCACATCAATCACCGATATCCCCATCACCCCGGGCAGGTCCCAGGCTATTTTTTCCAGTTTTTCCTGAAATTTTTCCGCCAGAATTTTCTGATGCTCTTCCTGCGCCATGGTCGTGGAAGCCATTACGCAGGAAAAAATAACGAATAATTTTATGATAATAAACCGCACAAAATTTTTATCATGGCCCATAGCACTGCTCTCCCCTTATCCATTTTATGAAGAGCAAGTATGTTTTAATTATCCAATGCCGTCAAGATATTGAGATTATCTCATTATCGTATTAACGGACCCCGATGGTACCATTAATATTAAAATCCTTTTGTTTTAAGCGGTAACTGGCTTCCGCACCGACAAAGGCATTATCAAGTGTATAGCCAAGGCCGACGAGTGGTTCAAAATCCTTGCTGGTGAAATTATAATTTACCCCGAAACTGGCGACGACTTCCTTTGATTTTTTTGATGTAAAAATACGGGGTCCGGCACCAATTTCACCTTTGGTATTAAGCGAAAGTGCAAGACCAATACCCATTTCGGCTGATGCTGTGTTGGCAATGGCCAACGTTATCATGATAATCGCTGCTTTAATGGTTATTTTTTTCAACATAGTATCTCCGCAAAAATTTATATATTCCTTTTGGCTGAATTCGCATAACTCAGCCTTACCTTCCCCCCACTCGGGCAAGGTAAATTTGAATTTTGTCCATTTAATGGCTAAATCCTAAAGACTCTCGTTGCTTTGTTTGTTGGCATCAACGGTCTGATAAAGTTCAGAGCCTTCATTTTTGAATTTCTTGCTCATTTCCGCCATGCCGTCCTTGGCAAAGTCGCGGACTTCCTGGCTTATTTTCATGGAACAGAATTTCGGCCCGCACATTGAACAGAAATGGGCCACTTTATGGGCTTCCTTCGGCAAGGTCTGGTCGTGATATTCACGCGCCTTTTCAGGGTCAAGACCGATATTGAACTGATCAATCCAGCGAAATTCAAACCGGGCCCGGCTCATGGCATCATCGCGCAGCTGTGCGCCGGGATGTCCTTTTGCAAGGTCGGCGGCATGGGCGGCAATTTTATAGGTGATAACCCCGGTTTTTACGTCGTCCCGGTTGGGAAGGCCCAAATGTTCCTTCGGCGTTACATAGCAAAGCATGGCGCATCCGAACCAGCCGATCATCGCCGCGCCAATACCGCTGGTAATATGGTCATAACCCGGGGCAATATCGGTGGTCAGTGGCCCAAGCGTATAAAAGGGTGCTTCATGGCATTCTTTTAGCTGCTTATCCATATTAATTTTGATTTTATTCATCGGCACATGGCCGGGGCCTTCAATCATGACTTGGCATCCCTTGGCCCAGGCGATTTTGGTCAGCTCGCCCAAGGTTTCCAGCTCGGCAAACTGCGCTTCGTCATTGGCGTCGGCAATTGACCCAGGACGCAGACCATCCCCAAGTGAGAAGCTCACATCATAGGCGGCCATAATGTCACAGATTTCTTCAAAATGGGTATAAAGGAAGCTTTCCTTATGATGGGCAAGGCACCATTTCGCCATGATGGAGCCACCACGGCTAACAATTCCGGTAACCCGTTTGGCGGTCATTGGCACATAGCGGAGAAGCACCCCGGCATGGATTGTGAAATAATCAACGCCCTGCTCTGCCTGTTCAATCAGCGTGTCGCGGTACACTTCCCAGGTCAGGTCCTCGGCCACACCGTCAACCTTTTCCAGTGCCTGATAAATCGGCACGGTGCCGATTGGAACAGGAGAATTACGGATGATCCATTCACGGGTGTTATGAATATTGCGCCCGGTGGACAGGTCCATGACATTATCAGCACCCCAGCGGGTGGCCCAGACCATTTTGTCAACCTCTTCCGCGACTGATGACGTGACAGCACTGTTGCCTATATTGGCGTTAATTTTAACCAGAAAATTACGGCCGATAATCATCGGTTCCGCTTCCGGGTGGTTGATGTTGCGCGGGATAATTGCGCGGCCGGCGGCCACTTCGCTTCTCACAAATTCGGGGGTGATTTCATCTGGAATATTAGCGCCGAAGCTTTCCGCATAAGGGTCGGGCTTATAGTCCTTGCCGAGCGCGGCACGGGACATATTTTCACGAATGGCAATATATTCCATTTCCTTGGTGATTATGCCGGCCTTGGCATAGTGATACTGGGTCACAATTTTGCCCGGCTTTGCACGCAGCGGCTTATTTTTAATCGGAAATTCACGGGCCAGGAATTTCCCGGTGGCGTTACCGTTATCTTCGGGCTTCACATCCCGGCCTTCATATTCTTCCACATCGCCACGCTCAAGCACCCAACTTTGACGCACCCTTGAAAGGCCCGCATCAATATCCGTTTTTACATTTGGGTCGGTATAGGGGCCAGATGTGTCATAAACATGCAGATCTTTTTCCCCCGAGGACGGGTCAAGCTTAATGGCCCGCATCGGCACCTGAATGCTTTTATCCGAACCTTCAACATAAATTTTTGTTGAGGCTGGCAGCGCACCGGTGGTGACTTCCATTTTTTCAATTTTAGTTTCTACGTTCATAGCTAGGATCTCCATAAGTTTTGATTGGAGACCCGGGATATAGCGGTAACGGTATTAGAATTAAAAATTCCTTCCCTCCGCCGGAATAACCCGGATCAGGTTCTAAGGGTTACTATCATCCTCGCAATAGAATCTCAGTCTCAGTGACTCCCCTAGGAATGCCTATAAGAGTAAACATTTTCCCGCCCAATACAAGGGAAATATAAGATAGTAAATCCGGATTTTACCCTGTATAAGGTGCTTCATGGAAATTGAGATCAGCGAAATAAAATCACAAATAAAAAAAGGTGAGCGATTACTTGGACTTGACCTTGGTTCAAAAACGATCGGTCTTGCGCTGTCTGATGTGGGGTTAAGTATTGCAACACCAATGGAAACCATCCGCCGAAAAAAATTCACAACCGATGCTGAACGTTTGCTCACCATAATTAATGAGCAGAAAATTGGCGCATTGGTTCTTGGCCTGCCCAAAAATATGGACGGTTCGGAGGGGCCACGATGCCAGTCAACAAGGCAGTTTGCCAAAAACATGGCCGAAAAAACCGATATTCCCATTTGTTTCTGGGATGAGCGGCTTTCCACTGTTGCCGCCACCCGTACACTTCTTGAGGCAGACACCAGCCGCAAACGGCGAGATCAGCTTGTCGATAAGATTGCCGCCTCTTATATTTTACAGGGGGTTCTTGATAATCTGGGCAAGCTTTAGAAAAACAATAATTCACTTGCCCCCCTACCCGATTACATCTATATACTTGATTTTCAGAACCTTATAAAACAGCAGATTTAAGGACTGAATATGTCGTCAGACAATGCCCCATTCCCACACCAGCACCTGCTTGGTATTGAAGGCCTGAACGAGTTTGAAATTAAACAAATTCTTGATCTTGCCGACAAATATGTCGAACAGAACCGCCGAACAAACAAGAAAAAAGATCTTCTGGAAGGGATGACGCAGATAAATCTGTTTTTTGAAAATTCCACCAGGACCAGAATGTCCTTTGAACTTGCCGGCAAGCGGCTTGGTGCCGATGTAATTAATATGTCTACATCGACGTCATCGATTAAAAAGGGCGAGACCCTTATTGATACGGCGTCAACATTAAATGCCATGAGGCCGGATTTGCTGGTGGTTCGTCACGATTCTTCCGGTGCGGTAAAGCTTCTTTCCAGGAAAGTGGACTGCGCGGTGCTTAATGCCGGGGACGGAAAGCATGAACACCCGACACAGGCCCTTCTTGATGCGCTTACCATCCGGCGACGTAAAGGGCGGCTTGCCCGGCTTACTGTTGCTATATGCGGTGATGTAACACACAGCCGGGTTGCCCGGTCAAATATCCATCTATTGAATATTATGGGCGCACGGGTCCGGCTAATTGGTCCACCAACGCTAATCCCCACTGGCGCCGAGAAACTCGGGGCAGAAATATATTATAATATGGAAGAAGGACTTAAAGACTGTGACATCGTGATGATGTTAAGACTTCAGACGGAGCGCATGCATGGCGGCTATTTCCCAAGTGTTACAGAATATTTTTCCCTTTATGGCCTTGATTATGACAAGCTGGCCGTGGCCAAGGAAGATGCATTGATCATGCATCCGGGTCCCATGAACCGCGGCGTTGAAATTGATGCGGCCGTTGCTGATGACCTGACCCGAAGTGCTATTCAGGAACAGGTTGAAATGGGCGTCGCTGTCAGGATGGCCTGTCTTGATCTGCTGACCCGCACAAAAAGAGGAGTAAGCAATTGACTAAATATGTCCTCTATAAAAATGCCCGCCTGCTTGATCCTGCATCAGGACTTGATATCAAAGGCGAACTGCTTACCAAAAACAGCAAAATTGATGCGCTCGGCAAAAAAGTTGATGCACCAGATGACGCTGAGATACTTGACCTGAAGGGCAAGTGTCTTTGTCCCGGACTTATCGATATGCGTGTTTTTGTCGGCATTCCCGGTGCCGATTATAAGGACACTATTTTAAACACGGGCGAAGCTGCCGCTGCCGGTGGGGTCACGACAGTTTGCGTACAGCCAAATTCAAACCCGATCATCGACTGCTTTCCCAATATTGAATATCTGACATCGAGAGCAAAAAATGCTTTGGTCAAATTCATTCCCATGCCCGCCGTAACAAAGCAGCTTGAAGGCAAGGAAATGACAGATATAGGTCTTATGTCGAAAGCCGGGTACAAAACCTTCACCGATTGCAGCGCGACAATTGAAAACGCCGCGTTAATGAGCCGCATTTTTAAATATGCATCAGCCTTTGACGCACAGATTGTTCAACATCTTTCGGAACCAAGCCTTTCCAGAAACGGCTGCATGAATGCAGGCGAACTGGCGACAAGGCTTGGCCTTCCCGGCATTCCGACTGCCGCCGAAACGATCGTTCTGGAGCGGGACATCAGACTGCTCAGATCAACTAACTGCCGCTATCATGCATCGCAGATTACCTGTGCAGATAGTATTGAAGTCGTTAAAAATGCCAAAGAGCTTGGCTTAAAAATTACTGCCGGCGTTGCTGTTCCACACCTTGCCCTGAATGAATATGCCATTGAGGACTATCGCACCTTTACCAAACTTTCACCACCCTTGCGCTCAGAAGAAGACCGTTTGGCCGTCATTGATGCCCTCAGAAAAGGTATTATAGACGTCATCGTCAGTGGACATGATCCGGAAGACCCTGAAAGCAAGCGTGTTCCCTTTGAGCATGCCGAAGCGGGTGTGATCGGGCTTGAAACCCTTTTAAATGTTTCCCTTGAAATGTATCATAACGGTAGCCTTGATCTACTGGATATTCTTTCCAAACTGACCTGTAATCCCGCCCGGATCATGGGACTGGATAGTGGTGTTCTTAAGGTTGGAGCACCTGCCGATCTTTGTATATTTGATTTAAATGTGCCTTACAGAATTGATCCTGAAAAAATGGTCAGTGTTACCAAAAATACCTGTTTTGATGGCCGCCCGGTTCAGGGCCGGGTAATCAAAACAGTTGTCGGCGGGGTAAGTGTTTATGAATATGCAAGCTGACTATTCATACATACTCATTCTTTTAATTTTTATAGGGGGTTATGTCCTAGGCTCGGTTCCTTTCGGCCTTGTTCTTACCAGGTTGGCCGGGTACGGCGATATTCGTAATATAGGATCAGGCAATATTGGGGCGACCAATGTCCTTCGCACCGGCAACAAATTTCTTGCTCTTTTGACACTGATCCTTGATATCGGCAAAGGGGCCATTGCTGTTGTCATTGCAGAATATTATTATCCAGGGCTTGGCCTATTTGCGGGTGGCGGTGCCTTTATTGGTCATTTATATTCCGTCTTTCTAAAATTTACAGGCGGCAAGGGGGTCGCCACTTTCCTTGGAATTATGATTGCCCTTAATCCCTTTTCCGGTATTGCCTGTTGTCTAAGCTGGCTGATTACAGCACTTATCTTCAGAATTTCTTCCCTCTCAGCTCTTGTGGCTGCCCTTCTGTCGCCGCTTTACAGTTATTATTTTTCAGATTTTAAACTTGCTATTCTCGCGGGTATATTGTGTATTCTTATTCTACTTAAGCATAATGAAAATATTAAACGCCTCCTAAACGGCACAGAACCAAGGATTGGCAAAAAGTAACAGGGGGAAGTCATATGGGCATCACAGCAGAGCAATTATCTCTTGAAGAAAAAATTGCCAGACTTCGCCTGATCCGCACTGAAAATGTGGGACCCGTAACATTCAGACAATTGATTGAACGCTATAAAACTGCGGAGAAAGCCCTTGAAATGCTGCCGGAACTGGCAAAGCGCGGTGGACGGAAAAAGCCCCTCATCGCCTGCAGCAAATCAATGATCGAAAAGGATTTGGAAGAACTCGAAAAACAAAATGGAACACTTATTGTGTTTGGAGATCGTCTTTATCCTCTTCCGCTTGCTGCAACAGAAGATGCACCACCCGTAATGATGGGCCTTGGTCATTCACATCTTTTAGAACAAAAAAGTTTTGCCATTGTCGGCGCAAGAAATGCCTCTGCCGTTGGATTGAAAATTGCAGCGTCCTTTGCTCAGAAACTGGGAGAAGCAGGGTATATAATCAGCTCCGGCATGGCTCGTGGTATTGATGCCGCAGCACATCATGGCGCCCTGGCATCAGGTACGATAGCCGTTTTGGCAGGCGGCGCCGATGTTATATATCCCCGTGAAAATAGCGGACTTTATGAACAAATTAAGCAAACCGGTTTGATATTATCCGAAATGCCCTTTGGCACGCAGCCGCAGGCCCGCCATTTTCCAAGACGAAATAGAATTATTTCAGGGTTGTCCCTTGGCGTTCTGGTCGTGGAAGCCACCCACCGGTCAGGAACCCTGATCACCGCCCGGCTTGCTTCTGAACAGGGCCGTGAAGTCTTTGCCATTCCGGGTTCCCCACTTGATCCAAGGTCTAAAGGACCAAACAGCCTTATACGCCAGGGTGCACAGCTTACCGAATCCGTTCAGGATATTCTGGATGTCCTAAAATTTATGGATGAGCGAAGCCTGTCTGAACCGCAATATGATTTATTCACTTTTCCAGACACTGCACAACAGGCCGACGACAATCTGAATAAGGAATTGGGGAAAGCACGCAATATGATTAAAGAAAAATTAAGCCATACGGCGATATCAATTGACGAGCTAATTAGATTAACAGAATTAGACACTTCCATGATCCAGACCGTACTTTTGGAACTGGAACTGGCAGGAGAAATTACCCGTCATGCAGGAAACAGGGTATCTTTTTGTTAAAACATTATGTAAAAGCCCCATGAAGAATAAAATATTTGACGATTCTAGTGGTAAATGAGGCGCAATGAAAACAGTAATTGTTGAATCCCCGGCGAAAGCCAAAACCATCAATAAGTATCTTGGTAAAGATTATAAGGTTCTGGCAAGTTTCGGCCATATCCGTGATCTCCCATCAAAAGATGGATCTGTGGATACCGAAAATGATTTTGCCATGACATGGGAAGTCGATAGTGACAGCAAAAAGCGTATCAAACAAATTGCTGATGCGACCAAGGGCAGTGAAGAACTGATCCTCGCGACCGACCCAGACCGGGAAGGTGAAGCTATTTCCTGGCATGTGCTAGAAGTTCTTAAAGCCCGCCGCGGGGTCATGAAGGATGTAGCCGTTAAAAGAGTTGTTTTTAATGAAATAACCAAGTCTGCAATCCTTAAAGCCATGCAGGAACCCCGTGATATTGATAATGAAATGGTTGAGGCTTATCTGGCCCGCCGTGCGCTGGATTATCTGGTTGGCTTTAACCTGTCACCGGTTTTGTGGCGCAAACTGCCTGGATCAAAGTCCGCGGGACGTGTCCAGTCTGTTGCACTCAGACTTATCTGTGAACGTGAACTGGAAATTGAAAAATTCAGATCAGAAGAATACTGGTCCATTGAAGCAAATCTTAAAAATTCGGCGGCAGCCCCCTTTTCCGCAAAGCTTACCGTTCTTAATGGCGAGAAATTAACAAAATTCTCGCTTTCAAATAAAGATAGTGCGACAGCGGCAAAGAAAGCGGTTGAAGCGGCCAATCTGACTGTAAAGGATGTGCAGAGCAAACCAGCCACAAGACATCCGGCCGCCCCTTTCACAACATCAACTTTACAACAGGAAGCTGCCCGTAAGCTTGGCTTTAATGCCCAGCGTACGATGCGTACCGCACAAAAGCTTTATGAAGGCATTGAAATTAACGGTGAAACAACCGGACTGATCACCTATATGCGTACGGACGGAGTTTCTCTGGCAAATGAAGCAATAGCAAGTGCCAGAAATGTAATCGCCGAAAAATTTGGTCAGAATTACGTTCCGGCAAAAGCAAAAATATATAAAAATAAATCAAAAAATGCTCAGGAAGCTCATGAAGCAATTAGGCCGACAGACCTTTCCCGCCTGCCTGAAGCCGTCGCCAGTAAATTGGATGAAGATCAAAAGCGTCTATATGACCTGATATGGAAAAGAACCATTGCCAGTCAGATGGCTGAAGCAAGAATGGAAAGAACGACTGCCGATATTCAATCCGATGATGGTAAAATTATTTTGCGGGCAACCGGCACGGTTCAAATATTTGACGGTTTCCTTACCCTTTATCAGGAAGGGCAGGACGATAAGCAGGATGATGATGAAAGACGTCTACCCAAGCTTTCTGTCAGTGAAAAAATAAATAAGGAAAAAATCGAAGCTAACCAGCATTTCACCGAGCCCCCACCAAGATTTTCGGAAGCCAGTCTCGTCAAACGGCTCGAAGAACTTGGTATTGGCCGCCCATCCACTTATGCCTCTATTCTTACTGTCCTCAGGGAACGTAATTATGTCGTGATGGATAAAAATCGTTTTGTTCCGGAAGGTAAAGGCCGGGTTGTAACGTCATTCCTTGAGAGCTATTTTAATAAATATGTTCAGTATGATTTTACGGCAGAAATGGAATCCGAACTGGATTTGATTTCTGACGGCAAGATTCCGTGGAAAGAGGTTCTAGCTAATTTCTGGCTTGATTTCAGTGGCGCAATTGAAGGGACAAAAGACCTAAGGGTCTCTGAAGTGCTGGATGTGATTACTGATGCACTTGCCCCATTTATTTTTCCAGAACGCGAAGATGGGTCAGACCCACGCATTTGTCCAAAATGCAAAGAAGGCCGATTAAGCGTTAAAACAGGAAAATTCGGTGCCTTTATTGGTTGTGAAAATTATCCAACCTGTGATTATACAAGGCAAATTCAGAATAATGACGAAGCCGTCGTTGAAGAGGAAGGCCAAAAAACGCTGGGTATTGATCCTGCATCAGGGATGGAAGTCACGCTCAGGTCAGGTCGGTTCGGACCTTATATCCAACTTGGTGAACCCGTGGAAAAAGAAAAACCCAAACGGGCGTCTATCCCAAAAGGCATGAGCGCGGAAACAATTGATTTTCAGCGGGCGTTAAAACTTCTTGCCCTGCCCCGTGATGTCGGTGTTCATCCGGAGGATGGTAAAATCATTAAGGCAGCAATCGGGCGTTTTGGACCATATGTTTCCCATAATGGTGTCTTTGCCAGCCTTAAGGATCCCGAGGATGTCTTTAATATTGGAACCAATCATGCCGTTACATTACTGGCAGAAGCGGCAGCAAAAAGAGGCAAAACATCTGAACCGATTAAAGATCTTGGACCTCATCCGGATGGCGACAATAATATTCTTGTCATGGACGGGCGGTATGGTCCATATGTAAAATATAATCGTATAAATGCCACAATTCCAAAAGATAAAGACCCGCAAAGCATTACGATTGAAGAAGCACTGGAACTGATTAAAGCCAGAGCGGAAAAAGGGAAGAAAACAAAAGCTCCCGCCAAAACGGCACCAAAAAAGAAAGCCAAAGCAAAGGCAAAGCCAAAAGCTAAACCCAAAAAGGCTAAAACCGAATAAGTGATAAAATGACAAAGAAGAATGCTCCATTCCCTGATGAAACACAAATACTTGACTTCATCAGGGATAATCCGGGGCGCGCCTCCAAACGCGAAATAACTCGTGCCTTTCAGATTAAGGGGGAAGAAAAAATCAAGCTGAAAAAATTGCTGCGGAGAATGACGCTGGATGGCAAACTTGAAAAGCCGCATAAATCCAGACTTCATGTTTCCGGTGATTTGCCGACAGTACTTGTAATCGAAATTAATGGTGTTGACGGACAAGGCGACTTAACCGCCCGTCCCCTTGATTGGGAATTCCCGGAAGAGCCACCTAAAATTTTAATGTTTGCTTTTGACAAACGCACCAAACTTGGCCTGGGAGATCGGGCTTTAGTCCGATTGACCCCAAATAAAAATAAAGGGGAAACAGGATATGTTGCAAAAGTCATCCGAAAACTTGATCAGAAATCATCCCAGATAATCGGTGTATTCCATTCCGATGATGAGAATATAGCCTTTGTCAATCCGACTGATAAAAAGGATCGCAACAGATATTTAATTGCTAAAAATGACTGGAATGGTGCAACAAACGGATCACTGGTACTGATCGCCTTAAAACCGGGAAGGCAAATATCGCGACATGCCAAGGCCAAGCCTGCAAAAGTGATAAACTGCTTCGGATCAGTCAGCGATCCTAAATCCATAAGCCTGATTGCTATTATTTCTCAAGGTATTGCAACCGAATTTCCCGTAGAAGCCCTAAATGAAGCTGAAAAATCGGAAAAACCAGTTTTGGGCAAAAGAGTTGATTTAAGAGATATTCCACTCATAACTGTTGACCCTTCGGATGCCAGAGACCATGACGATGCCGTTTGGGCCGAAATGGACACTGATCCTGAAAATGAAGGTGGATGCCACATCATCGTTGCTATTGCGGATGTTGCCCATTATGTCAGACCCGGATCCGCCCTTGATGTGGAAGCAAGAAAGCGGGGCAATTCAACATATTTCCCGGACCGGGTCGTACCCATGCTGCCAGAAAAACTTTCAAATGGCCTATGTTCTCTTCATGAAGGTGAGGACCGTTACACAATGGCGGTTCATATATGGTTTGATAATAGAGGCAAGAAAATCAGACATAAATTTATCCGTGGTCTGATGAGAAGCTATGCCAGTCTCTCTTACGAAGAATTTCAAAATGCGCGAGATAGCAATTTATCTGAACACACTAACGATCTTATCGATTCTGTGATCAACCCGCTTTATCAGGCTTACGAAATTTTACTGAAAGGGCGCCACCATCGTGACCCACTGAATATTACGACGCCTGAAAAAAAGATAATTTTAGATGATAAAGGTGACGTGATCCGGATTGAAAATAAGGTCAGTCTTGATGCCCATAAATTAATCGAAGAATTCATGATCCAGGCCAATGTTGCTGCCGCCGAAGAACTTGAACGTAAAAACACGCCGTGCATGTACCGTATTCATGAACAACCCAGTCTGGATAAAATTGAAACACTTCGACTATTCATGGCTGGTCTTGATTATAAATTTTCAAAGGGACAGGTTATAAAGCCTAAAATTTTCAATAATTTAATTAATATCGTTGCCGGCAGCCCTCATGAAGAAGTCGTCAACACCATAATTTTACGAACACAAATGCAGGCAAAATACAGCCCAGAAAATCATGGTCACTTTGGCTTATCCCTGACAAGATATGCCCATTTTACGTCCCCTATCAGACGATACGCCGACGTTCTTGTTCACAGGGCGTTGATTAGGGCTTTAAGGTTAGGTGACGACGGATTAAGCCAGTTTGATACCGATAATTTCTATGAAACAGCTGAACATATCAGCACGACCGAACGTAATTCTATGGTTGCGGAGCGTAACTCAACTGAGCGATATATCGCCCATTATATGAGCCAAAAAATAGATGAGGAATTTGAGGGTAAAATTAATGGCGTCCTCAACGCAGGTCTTTTTATAAGCCTGACAGAGACAGGGGGAGAAGGGTTTATACCGATATCATCAATAACAGGTGATTATTTCCACTATGATAAGAATCATCAGTTAATTGAAGGGGAGCATAGTGGACTAATATTTCAGCTTGGTGATTCTGTCACTGTTCGACTGCGCGAAGCGAATCCGATTTCCGGCGGATTAATTTTTGAACTGATTGATGATAGACTTTTAAAAAATGCTTCTTCAAAAAAGACCGTGAAAAACAGCAGAAGGCCACGAAAAAGAAAAAGAAAATAATTTATAAGAAAAAACACAGACTTTTACTTGACTTAAGCCATAATCCCTGTATTTTCCGCAAACGTAAATTATCAATTTTTTAAACGGAGGCTAGCGATGGCCAAACCAGCAAGCGTTAAAATTAAACTTGTCAGCACTGCGGACACAGGTTTTTATTATGTAACAAAGAAAAACCCACGCAATATTACCGAAAAAATGGTAATGCGCAAATATGACCCGGTTGCACGCAAGCATGTCGAATTTAAAGAAGCAAAAATTAAATAATTTTACGCTTAATCGACTAATTTAAAATAAAGAATGGCTGCTTTTTAAGCGGCCTTTTTTATAGATTACACTTCATCAAGACAAGAAATGCCGCATACTTTGTTGCGGCCGGTTTCCTTAGCCTTGTATAGCCCTTTATCAGCTTCTGCAAAAAGCTTTTCTTTGGTGTTGCAGCTTTCACTGACTATTGAAACACCGATACTTACTGTAACGGTAATTGGTTGATCAGAGCCTGAAATCCTGAAAGGTTCATCACTAATGGTTTTTCGAAGTCGTTCTGCGATAAACAATGCAAAACCGGCATCTGTTTCCGGCATAACAACAACAAATTCCTCGCCGCCATATCTGGCAGCGAGATCTATACTGCGGATGTTACTTGAAATGCGTTTTGAAAATTCTTCCAATACTTCATCACCGGACGCATGACCATAGGTATCATTAATTTTCTTAAAATGGTCTATATCCAGCATCAGTAGCGACACATTCGTCTGTTTTTCGTTTGCCGCAGAGAAAATATTTTCAAGATGGGTATCCAGAAAATGGCGATTATAAAGATTGGTGACAGCATCTGTCACTGCCATTTCCATATTCTTTTTCATTTTCCCGCGAAGATAATCGGCATATCTTTTATGCCTGATTTGTGACTTTACCCGGGCAACAAGTTCGTTTCCGTCAATTGGTCTGGTCACATAATCTGTAACCCCAAGTTCCATCGCCTGTATCAGGTTCTTATTATCGCCATCATCAATCAGGACGAGTATTGGCGTATGCCTGGTCACTTCTGTTGACCGTAAGGATGAACATAGCCTTAGGCCGTCTGCTTCCCTTAAACTCAAGCTTATGATAAATAAGTCATATTGCTCCAGATTCTGGGTCTCTATTTTGCCGTCATTAACAGTGTCGAGATCGATGGTTCCAACCGTATTTTCAAGATAACTGATAATCCTGTTGGCTACTCTTTCATAATCTTCAATGAGTAATATTTTTGAGCCATCAAATTTAATCGGTGTATTATTATCATTTGTTCCAACACCACCGAATGCCGCACCGGTTGAATTTCTCATCCTGAGTTCATCCATCAAGACTTTCAGACGAACAAGTGATTTTACACGGGCAAACAGGGGCAGATCCTGAATTGGTTTGGTCAGAAAATCATCAGCGCCCGCTTCCAGCCCCATCACCCTGTCTTTAGGCTGATCCAGAGCCGTAACCATTATGATGGGAATATGTGCTACGGCAGGATTTTGTTTTACCCGGCGGCAAACTTCAAAGCCATCCATGCCCGGCATCATAACATCAAGCAAAATTATATCAGGCTGTTCTTTCTCAATAATTTCAAGAGCATCCAAACCGTTCATAGCCGTCAATACATCAAAATATTCACTGCGAAGCTTCGCCTCAAGCAGCTTCACGTTGTGAAGTACATCATCAACTACTAGAACTCTGGCCGTCATATTAAGAAATTATCCTACGAATTTTCTTACTGTTTCGATAAAGTGACTAACAGAAATTGGCTTAGCAATATAAGCTTCACATCCACCTTCCCTGATTTTTTCCTCATCACCTTTCATGGCAAATGCTGTAACGGCAATTACAGGTATGGATTTTAGTTCATCATCTTCTTTGATCCATTTGGTCACTTCCAGGCCGGAAACCTCAGGAAGCTGGATATCCATCAAAATAAGGTCCGGTTTTTCGTTTCTCGCGAGTTCCAGCGCCTTCATGCCTTCCTGTGTCTGAACAGTCTCATAGCCATGAGCATCCAATAAGTCACAGAAGAGCTTCATATTTAGGTCATTATCTTCAACAACGAGTATTTTCTTTGGCATAAATGATCTCTTATTTTGTTATAATTTTTGGAATGTGTCATTCCACTGCTCATATTCCCTAATTTGTTGTACCTTAAGGATATGAAAAAGCGGTTAATTTTTATATATATGTAGCAATATCTTTTTTTGAGAAGAATTGATATAGTAAATACCCATTTTTTATAATTAAAGTTTTCAGAAACATGGATAAAGATAGAGCCGAAATTATTTCTATTAACTGCCTCTCATTCATTGCCGCCGATGAGAAATATCTTGCCGGCTACCTAAACTTAACAGGTACAGATATTTATCAACTTAAAAAGAACACTGAAAATCCTGATGAAATGCCGTCAATTTTGGCAAGCGTACTCGACTACCTGATGCAAAATGAGACCTATCTGATAGAGTTCTCCGAAGTTTATGAAGTTGACCCAACAGATATCCAAAAAGCGCGAAGATTGTTCCCGGGGGCAGACTTGTTTTAACGATGGAAAATAACGGCACCAATTCAATTTCCTGTTTTTGCCGCGATTGCCTAAGCGATATTAACATTGATGCCAATATCTCCAAATGTCCGAAATGCGCCAGCCCGCGTATTCTTGCCCATTCTGAACTTCATCAGTTAACAATTGCCCACATAGACTGCGATGCATTTTATGCCAGTATCGAAAAAAGGGATGATCCAACTCTCAGTGCCAAACCGCTGATTATAGGTGGTGGTAAAAGAGGTGTAGTTTCAACTTGCTGCTACATAGCCAGAACATTTGGCGTAAAATCTGCCATGCCAATGTTTCAAGCAAAAAAACTCTGTCCAAACGCTATTATTCTTCCCCCTAACATGAAGAAATATTCCGATGTAAGCCGCCAGATCAGGGAAATTTTTGATGAACTTACCCCTGCTATTGAGCCGATTTCAATTGATGAAGCATTTCTTGATCTTGGAGGTACAGAAAAGCTTCATGGCCTGTCTGCCGCAAAATTACTGAGCAAAACAGCAAGCAAAATTGCAAATGACATTGGCATCACTGTTTCGGTCGGTCTCAGTTATAATAAATTTCTGGCAAAACTGGCTTCCGACCTTGATAAACCAAGCGGCTTTTCAATAATAGGTAAAAGAGAGGCAAAATCATTTCTCGCCAGACAACCGATAAGCAAAATCTGGGGCGTTGGAAAGGTGCTGAATAATAAAATGAACCGTGCCGGTATCAGCCAGATTGGACAGTTACAAAATATGGAACTGAAAAAGCTGATAATAGACTATGGGGCCATGGGAGAGCGGCTTTATTATTTTTCAAGGGGGGAGGATACAAGAACTGTGACTTCCTCGCAAAAAGTTAAAAGCGTTTCAAATGAAACAACCCTTGAAAAAGACATTTCTGATTATGAAATACTAAAGAAATATCTCTGGTCACTTTGTGAAAAACTCTCAGGACGACTGAAAAACCAACATTTATCAGCAAAAACCATTCATTTGAAATTAAAAACCGCCAATTTTAGATCGATCACCCGTTCAGTAACGCTTGATGTTCCGACCCAAATGGCAGAGATCCTCTATACACACGGCAAATATTTGTTATTGCCTGAATGTAACGGGCTTGAATACAGACTTATCGGGATTGGTGTTTCCAACTTTGCCAATGAGCAGTTTTCGGACCTTCCGGACCTGCTTGATCCGGCAAAGGAAAATAAAATTAAAACCGAACGCGCCATTGATAAGATCAGGCAGCGTTTTGGCGATGACATTATTAACAAAGGCCGGAAGTTCACCTGAAAAATTAACCATTCATTTACCATGTTTCAGATTATTTTGCCCGGCAAGAGCAGGCAAGTTTTTCCTTCATTATTAGGCTATACACTCGTACGATAATTTGTCCTTATATTTCAATATGTTAGATCGTGGCATATCTTTTGCATAAAATAGGTTCAGTTTGGTTTTCAATAAAGGACGTAACATGAATATATTGACTTATAAACAAGGATATCAGCTTGAGCATTCAACGTTCAAGGTAAGCGAAAAAGCATCGGAGCTGATCAAAAAATTTCATCAGTCTGCAGACGGCCTGACATTAAAAAACTGGAAGGCACTTTCAGAAATTCTTGACTATGCAGCAGCAGCAGAACAAACAATTGCCGAGCAAAAGCAATATATATCAAATCTTGAATCTATAGCTGCAACCGACCTGCTAACCGGTCTTTTGAACAGGCATGGTTTCGAAAATGAAATAATCCATGCTATTGCCAGAGCCAAAAGATATGGTGAGAGAAGCCTTTTTGCCTATATTGATCTGGACCGTTTTAAATTAATAAATGACACTTATGGGCATAATACAGGTGATATTATGCTGAAACAGGTTAGTGAAGTTCTTAATATATCAATCCGCCAAACTGATTATGCCGCACGACTGGCCGGTGATGAATTTGGATTATTACTGACCAATTGCGACATTGAGAAAGGGAAGGAACGTGTGGGGTATATTCGACATAATTTAAGAAAAATTACCGTAAACCATAATGGAACCAATATTCAGACCTCTGCCAGCATCGGGTTTTCGGTAATTGACGAAAGTAGTTTGCTAGAAAATGTCCTGGAAAAAGCAGATAAGGCTATGTATTTAAATAAGCGTAAACGCCGCCATAGTCAGAATAAATATAGGATAAGTTAAATCAATCTCCTTTTCTTATGGGTCAAAAAGTCGTAGTCTCTTGGCAATATTACTAAATAAATGTCGGAGATATTATGAGCACTTCACCAAAAGAAAATTTAGATAAACTTGGGATTACTTTACCTACGCCTGTTGCACCAGTTGCAAATTATGTGACTTTCGTAAAAACTGGAAACCTGCTTTCCATTTCAGGGCAATTACCGCTTGATGGTGAAGGAAAACTACCCTATGTGGGAAAAGTTGGTCAGGAAGTAGCACCAGAAGATGCGGCAAAAGCCGCCCGTTTATGTGCCATAAACATTATTTCTCAAATAAATGCAGCCGTAGGTGGTGACTTAAACAGGGTTAAACGCATCGTTAAGTTGGGCGGGTTTGTAAATTGTATTGATAGTTTTCCCGGTCAACCGGCTATTATTAACGGTGCATCCGACCTTATGGTGGAAGTGTTTGGAGATAAAGGTAAGCATTCCCGTTCCGCCGTGGGAACCAATGCCCTTCCGCTTAACGTCCCTGTTGAAATTGATGCACTTGTCGAAATTTCATGACGGAAAGCTGGCTCGCAAAAACATCATATGCCCACAGAGGCCTCCATGGTTCAAAAACGGGATTTGTGGAAAATAGTTTATCTGCATTTAAAGAAGCCGCAGAAAAGGGGATTGGTATAGAACTCGATGTGCTGCTCAGCCGCGATAATATTGCCATGGTGTTCCATGATACTGAATTAAGCCGCCTTACGGCTCATGAAGGAAAGACCATAGACTATACCGCAGAAGAGCTTTCCAAAATTACATTATCCAATAGCACTGATGTCATTCCATCATTGCAACATGTGCTTTCGCAAATAGGGGCAAAAACCCGAATTCTTATTGAAATAAAAGGTGATCAAGGACAATTTAATGAAATAGCAGAGGCAGTCTGGAGCGCTATAAGATTCTATCCCGATGATATTGCCATTATGTCTTTTTATCCCGAAATCATAAAATATTTTAAGGCCTATTATCCCGGAGTTCCGAGGGGATTGGTTGCAACAACAGTTAGTGATGGGGAATTACCAAAAGAGTATTTAAACCCTGAAAAACAACTGCGCCTGATTAAAAGCCTGGACGTTGACTTTATTGCCTATGACATACGTATCTTGCCCAACAAAGTTACCCGTTATTGTCAAAATCATAATATTCCTGTTCTCACATGGACAGTTAGGACTGATGAAGACCGTCTTAAGGCAAAAAACAATACGGACAATATCATTTTTGAATTATAATCAGATGTTAAAAAGTCGAATAATTGAATCAATTAAAGATGTTTCAGAAATAGACTGGAATAGCTGTGCAACATCGGAAAAAGACGGTCTTAACCCATTTTGTTCACACGGCTTTCTTTCTGCACTTGAAGAAAGTGGTTGCGTGAATGCCAAAACCGGATGGTTGCCCCAACATATAATTCTGGACGAAGATGATAAAATTATCGGGGTGATGCCACTTTACCTTAAAAGCCATTCGCAAGGTGAATATGTTTTTGACCACGGCTGGGCCAATGCTTTTGAACAGGCAGGTGGCCACTATTACCCCAAGCTACAATCCTCTATCCCGTTTAGTCCGGTAACAGGCCCTCGCCTGCTTAGCCATAATTACGACCATAAATTAATGCTGCTCGATGCAGCTATTAATCATGCGCAAAACTATCATATTTCATCAATACACTTTACGTTTATCAATGAGGTGGATTTTGACGTCATGGCGGCACGTCAACTGCTCCATCGGCAGGATCAGCAATTTCACTGGCTTAATAACGATTATAAAAATTTTGATGATTTTTTGGCGAATTTATCTTCACGCAAACGCAAAAATATACATAAAGAAAGACAAAAAGCGCTCGATAACGGTCTTGAAATTGAATGGATATGTGCGGATCAGATTAAAGAACATCACTGGGACTGCTATTTTGAATTTTATATGAATACAGCAAATAGGAAATGGGGAAGACCATATCTCAACAGAAATTTCTTTTCACTACTAAGTGAAAAAATACCAAACGATCTGCTGCTTATAATGGCCAAAAGAGAAGGAAGATATATTGCAGGAGCCTTAAATTTAATTGGAAATAATATTCTTTACGGTCGTTATTGGGGGGCAACTGAATATCATAAATATCTACATTTTGAGCTTTGCTATTATCAGGCAATAGACTTTGCCATCAAACACAATTTCTCAAAGGTTGAAGCAGGCGCCCAGGGGGAACATAAAATTGCCCGCGGCTATGTGCCCTGCCCAACCAACAGCATGCACTGGATTGAAAACCCGTCTTTCAGAGATGCCGTAAAAAAATTTCTCGACCAGGAGCGAAAAGCTGTTGGCCGAGAAATAGAATTTTTAAGTGAATTTACACCTTTTAAAAAGACGTCTGACTAATCAATATCCATCATTTCTCAGGAAGATGGTTTTTCATTAAGCAGTTCAAATTCACCCAGCCCACAAGGACCACGTTCCGTAGTTATAAAATCTGTACTACAGATTTTTCCCCTGCTGGGGGGATAAGAAAACTGACGGTTTGTACCAAGACGACTGCAAACGCCATCCAAAGTATTCAGATAGGTTTTATTATTGCGCAACTCAAAAAGAATTCTCGTATCATCAATGATAGTCGCATTCTTAATTTCGCTCTGATTAATACATTTCTCGAATTCACCTGTCGGGCTGTATTTATTGAGCTTTTCTTTTGCCGCTTCTATCGCCGTGATTTCACCTGCCATAGCCCATGTGGTAGTCAGGACAATAGTTGAAACTAATGGGAATAACATTTTTTTCATGCTTTTTTCCTTTCCTGTTTAACTAAGCAATACATAAACTGCGTTTGATTACCAATCATTTATTTTAATCAATTTATCTGCCTACATATCACTATCTCTAATTATAAGAAAAAGTATGGTCGTTTTATGGCTTAGTCATCTTTGCTTGGCAATTTTTCTAAAGTTTCAAATTTACCCAAAAAGCAAGGTGCCCCTGTATCATGCGGCCTCACCACAGTTATGACATCAGTGCTACATAATTGATTGCCATGAGAAGTATATTTTATACTTCTTTCAAACCCTAAATTTGGGCATTTACTGTCCAAAGTGTTCAAATAGGCTCTGTTGCCATTCATTTCAAAAATGATATGAATATCATCAAGAACGCGGGTTCTTTTAATTTGGTTATTTATAATGCAATTCTGAAATTCGCCAGTCTGCTTATATTTTTCCATTGCTTTGGCAAAGCGTTCTTCATTGGTTTCAGAAAAAGCGCCAGAGGTACCAATCGCAAAAACAATTCCGGTAAAGAGTATTTTTTTCAACATATTATCACCTGTAAATTATTGCTATAAGCGAATTATACAATAGAGCAGATGAATTTAAGCTGAATTAAGCAAATACTCAAATAAACGTCCTTACTTTACTGCCTGTTTTACCTTTTTCTTTCTTTTTGTCTTAGGTTTTGGAAGAATTTTTCCTGGCTCAATATCAAGAGTAATTTTCTTGTCTTTAAAACCGATCTTAACTTCACCACCTTCTACCAGTCGACCGAATAATAGCTCGTC
>JAGREE010000034.1:38157-43687 GCA_020446675.1 Alphaproteobacteria bacterium
ATCCTCAAGCTGCATTTCAAGTTCAAGTATAAATTTCTCAACCACTTTTTCAATAACAACAGGAGGGAGTGACGAAAAGGGCACAATTGCATCCAGCCTGTTTCTAAATTCAGGCGAGAAGAGTTTTTTGATAGCTTCTTCATCAGCACCTGAGTGATCTGACCGCCCAAAGCCGATAACTTCTTTGCTCAGTTCAGCTGCTCCGGCATTGGTCGTCATAATCAGGATAACATTACGGAAATCAATTTTTTTACCATTGCTATCAGTCAATGTTCCATGATCCATAACCTGCAGTAAAATATTATAAATGTCCTGATGGGCCTTTTCGATTTCATCAAGCAATAAAACGCAATGTGGCGTTTTATCAATTGCATCAGTCAGAAGACCGCCCTGATCATATCCCACATACCCCGGAGGGGCGCCAATCAATCGGGATACAGTATGACGCTCCATATATTCGGACATATCAAAACGTTCTATTTCAACACCAAGCAGGCTTGCCAGTTGTTTTGCTACTTCTGTCTTTCCAACACCAGTAGGTCCACTGAACAGATAACATCCTATCGGCTTGTCCTCTTCACGAAGTCCGGCTCGTGATAATTTTATTGCATCAGCGAGAACTTCAATTGCCTTATCCTGACCAAATACTACTCGTTTCAGGTCTTTTGAAAGTGTTTTCAGAACTGATTTGTCATCTTTGGAAACGCTTTTAGGCGGAATTCTAGCCATTTTAGAGACAACATTCTCAACATCGGCAACTGTAATATTTTCTGACCTGTCTGCTTCAGCAAGAAGCATCTGCGAGGCACCAACTTCATCTATAACGTCAATTGCCTTATCGGGTAATTTTCGCTCATTAATATGGCGCACAGATAAATCTACGGCAGCATCTATCACTTCATCACTATATTTGACGTTATGATGCTCTTCGAAATATTTTCTAAGACCTTTAAGAATATCCTTGGTTTCCTGCGCAGTAGGCTCGACGACATCAATTTTTTGGAACCGACGTAGTAATGCCCGGTCTTTTTCAATATAGGATCTATATTCCTTATAAGTTGTCGAGCCGATACAGCGCAGTGCCCCTTTGGAAAGGGCCGGTTTTAACAGATTGGATGCATCCATAGCCCCACCACCTGTTGCACCTGCACCGATAATTGTATGAAGTTCATCGATGAAGAGAATAGAGCCTTCTTTCTCTTCAATTTCTTTAATCACGGCTTTAATGCGTTCTTCAAAATCACCCCGAAAGCGGGTACCCGCCAGAATAGTCCCCATTTCCAGACTGTAAATAGTTGCATTATGAAGAACTTCCGGCACCTCTTTATTCACAATGCGTAGGGCAAGCCCTTCGGCAATAGCCGTTTTGCCCACACCGGGATCACCCACATAAAGCGGATTATTTTTTGAACGACGACATAATATCTGAATGGTTCTTTCCACTTCAGAAACCCTGCCTATTAACGGGTCTATCTTTCCTGCTCGCGCTCTTTCATTCAAATTAATACAATATTTCTCGAGGGCAGTTTTAGAACCACCTTCCCGCCCTTCGCCATCTTCACCTTCGGCACCCGCCTCATTATTTTCATTGGACGATGATTCTTCCGACTTAGCCAGCCCATGAGAAATATAATTTACAACATCAAGACGTGATACCTCATGTTGCTGTAAATAATAAACCGCATGACTCTCACGTTCAGAAAACAAAGCCACCAAAACGTTGCTGCCGTTAACTTCTTCACGTCCGCTACTTTGTACATGAAGGATAGATCGTTGAATCACCCGTTGGAAACCCGCGGTAGGTGTAGCATCAAGACTGGTGTCATCCGTAATATTTTCCAGTTCCTGATCCAGATATGCTTTTAACTCAGCACGGAGCTGCGCAATATTTACATCGCATGCCCGCAGCACAGCAACAGCATCCTGATCGTCCAGCAAGCCGAGCAACAGATGCTCGAGAGTTGCAAACTCATGGTTTCTTTTATTAGCCTCCGCAACACTACGGTGCAGGGTATGTTCCAGGTTTGGCGAAAATGTAGGCACTTAACTCTCCTTGGTTTAATCTTTTTCCAGAGTACATTGGAGTGGATGTTCATATTTTCGCGCATAGTCAACGACCTGACGAACTTTACTTTCAGCTATTTCAAAACTGAAAACACCACAAACGCCAATTCCCTGCTGATGAACCTGCAACATGACTCGCATTGCTTGTGGCTCAGGCATTTTGAAAAATTTCTGTAAGACATGAACGACAAAATCCATCGGCGTATAATCATCATTTAGCATAAGAACCTTATACATCGAGGGTTTTTTTGTTTTGGACCTGGTCTTGGTGATGACTGCCCCGTCCACACCACCATTATTATCCTTATCCTGTTTACTCATTTCCATGCCATTTAATTTAAATTAATTTTACTTTCTTAAGATAAAATTTTTATTTTATTTTTAAAGGGGTACTCATATATTTTCTTTAAAATTCTGATATAAAAAACCAAGTATCATCAATTTGAATTAATCATATCATAATTCAATAACAATAAAAATATAACAGTAAATATATTGGCTTATGGAAATGCCGGTGGCTGAACCCCACTTAATACGAGCTGTTCGGATAAAGCAGCAAACACCCGTGCAAGAGCCTCATTGTCCTTCCCTTCACAACGGGCAACAATAACACTTTGGGTATTGGACGCCCTGATTAGCCACCATCCATCATCTGTAAGCACTCTTGCGCCATCAAGGTCATTGACATTGGCATTGGTTTTTTTAAGGCGTTCCAGAATTTCATCCACAACAACAAATGACCTGCCTTCCTCACATTCAATTCTAAGTTCTGGTGTATTAACAACAGTTGGAAGCTTTCTTCTTAATGCGCCTAGTCCACCTTCCGTATTTACGACTTTATTCAGCAATCTCAATCCAACATAGACCGCATCATCAAAACCATAATATTTGTGCTTGAAGAAAATATGCCCGCTCATTTCGCCAGCAAGCGGTGCATTGAGTTCAACCATTTTACTTTTGATCAATGAATGACCTGTTTTCCACATGACCGGATCACCGCCCAAAGATTTAATCTGGTCAAACAATACCTGGCTGCATTTTACATCGGCAATTATTTTCGACCCTGGCAAATCTTTTAGTACATCTTCTGCCAGTATGGAAAGCATCTGATCACCCCATACGATTTCGCCGTCCTGATCAAGCGCCCCGATACGGTCACCATCACCGTCAAAAGCCAATCCCATGTCCATATTTTCGGCAGCAATTACCTCCTGCAGCTGCACCAGATTTTCCGCAACTGTCGGGTCAGGGTGATGAGCCGGAAACGTCCCATCAACCTTTTCATTAAGCAGGATATGCTTACCCGGAAGTTTTTTGGTTAGTTCCACAATGACATTGCCTGCTGCACCATTACCAGCATCCCAGCCGATGGTTAAATTGGCCCGTTTCATTGCGTCCATATCAACATCTTTAAGCATGCGATTAATATAACGATCAAAAATATCAACGTCCGTTGCTGTTCCCTGACCTACTTCCAGGTCCCCTTCTGCACTGAGACGCCCTAAATGCTTAATTGTCTCACCATAACAGCCCCCCTTACCAATCATCATTTTAAACCCATTATAATCGGGAGGATTGTGTGATCCGGTAATCATAATGCCGCCATCTGTATCAAGCTCATGAACGGAAAAATAAAGCATTGGTGAAGGGCCAAGACCAATTTTAATGACATCCAATCCAGTTGAAAGAAGTCCTTGCAAAATTGCCTTTTCCATATTGGGAGAACTCAGTCTACCGTCATAGCCCAAACAAATTTTATGTCCGCCATTTCGAATAATTAACGTACCGAATGCACGACCAAGTGCTTCAGCATCGCTCTCTTTTAAAGTATCCCCTATAACACCTCTGATGTCATATTCGCGTAAAATTGTATTATTAAATTGATGCTTGACTGGCATAATTCATCCTTATTTTATTTTTTTAGCAGGAAATCTTTCGCCTGATTAAGCTGTGCTGCAAAATAACCAGACCCACCCTGATCAGGATGTATTTTTTTCATTAGTCTATGGTGTGCTGCTTTAATTTCTTCTTCGCTCGGATTGCCTGACAATTCAAGTATTTCAAGCGCCTGTTGCCGTGTCATACTGTTTTCGGATTGTTTCGGTGCTGCAACCTGCTCATCAGCCTTTGAACGTAAATAAGTCCATAATGATCCCTGCCACGATAGAACAGCTGCTGTTGCCAATACGCCGCCTACAGCAATATTTCCTTTAATCAGAATGAGAAAACCGGCAACACCCAATACAATAGCAAGAATTTTGCCGAACAATTCATTAAACTTTTCCGGTTGATTTTTCAGGTAATTAGAAAGCGCAAAATACAAAATTACAGCGCCTATAATTATTATTAAATAAGGCATTAAAACCCAACACCCTGTCTCTTTTTCTCGACCACTTCTTCCTGCCAGCCTGGAAGTTTTAAATCATTCATCAAACGTCTTATTTCTTGCCTGGCGGCGATGTGAGACATCGTCACTTTATCATCTGTATCACGCATATCAACGAGCGTTAAACCTCTTGGGAACAACTCACGGTAAATAACTCTCTCCCCGAGTCCTTGAATATATCTGAAAGAAATTCTTTTTTGCAGCTCTTTCAACGCATCATTAACACGTCTTTTATTAATGGCGTCAAGCGATGATGTTCTGTTGCGCATGACAATCCAATCAATTGTCCCTCTGTCCGTCATTGCCCTGTGTTTACGGGCGTCCCATACCATCTCACTATAATGGCTAAGCTTGTCGACTTTAAACGTATCAGGATTGACGCTTGCCAGAAGGTCAAGATCTACAAAACTGTCATTTATCGGTGTAATCAAGGTATCAGCAACACTATGAGCCAAACGTGAAAGATTAGAATCCGTTCCCGGACAATCAATAAGAATAAAATCAGATTCTTTATGCAATTCTTCCATAAGCTCCGAGAAGTTCTTCGTATCCTCAAACATCATATTATCTATATCGCCCTGCATTGAGCGTGACAAAATATATACATCCGGAATGGATAACTTCAGATCATGTTTAGTCGCATAATTTAATCGGTTTTCAAGGTAACGCGACAAAGATTTTTGTCGTGCATCGAGATCGACTACAGAAACATTGAAATTTCTCTTCATCAAACTGACAATTATATGCATTGCCGTTGTCGATTTTCCTGAGCCACCCTTCTCATTGCCAACAACAATTATATGTGCCCTGTTATTATTTTTCGGCATTTCCTTCTCCACTCCCCTGCCAGGTATTGTTTTTTAGACCTAAATCCCAAATATCTAAAAATCTGGCAATTGGAAACTCACTATATTATTATACATCCGCAAGGGCATCAATTTACCCGTTTAGGATATATATGGCTAGTAGCTTACGACGAGAATCTTCATCTTTTGGCAAAAAAGCATTATTTTTTTTGTTTTTGATTGCCGCTTTTGTCTATTTACCAGTGTATATTTCAGTATATGAGGTGAATCAGAG
>JAGREE010000035.1 GCA_020446675.1 Alphaproteobacteria bacterium
GAAGGGTTTGAATTTTAAAGTCGAAAATATAACCGACTTTAAATTGACAGGTAAAGAAACTGTTAGAATAGAGTTAAAAGTTTATGATGTCGAAAACGGCCAAACCGGAACAGTAAAATATGATCATCCGGAGATTGCTGCTGCACTTATGCGGTATTGCATGTATCTGAAAATTCCTCTGCCTAAGGTCGGAAAAAAATCATTGCAGTCAGGGAAGAACGGGTTATTTTTAAATATTAAAGTTTTATAAGATAATTTACTAAGATTATTATGCCACTAGAAATAAAACATATTTATTTTACCGAGGGAGAGCTTAAAAAAGCGCTGATTAATTTTTCGGTTTTAAAAAAACAGTTTTTTGAAGCAGAAGATATTAAAGAAATTATTATTGATAAAACAAATGCCCTGCGGGTCATTTTTAAAGTTGATCCAATCCTTGATTTTGAAGATAATAAAATAGCCTATTCCCATGCAGAGGTGGCAGCTGCATTATTTGCCTTTTGTATGGTTTCAAAAATACCGCTGCCAAGACGTGGTGTTAAAGAGCTTCACGCAAATGATGAAAAAGTATATTTAACAATCACGCTGGAAGAAGACGTACAATTTGAAAAATATGTCATTAGTAATGTTTTAAAAAATTCGTCAAACGTTAAAAAATAACTTTAAGCTTATCAGGGAGAAACAAAATGCAGGATAAACATAAATCTATTCTGTTTAAGGTTTTATTTGTGCTTAGTATACTGGGTATGTTGCCATTATTAGGCGGGGTTGGAAGCAAACTGGGGTTATGGGCGCCATTGACCGGTTTTATGATGACAATGAAATATATGATACCAGCGGCCATTTCGGCGGCGATTTTGCTGTTTTTTATTTTCGCCTATTTTATCAAGGACAGAAAAAGAGCCGTCAGTTCCTATGTCCTTGCATTGGTTTTTGCCGGATTTGGGTATGTTTATGGTGTCAATCAGGAGCCAACCGACTGGACTGGCCTAAGAGGTGTTCATGACGTTACAACGGATATGGAAAACCCGCCTGAATTCAAGGCACTTCTGGATGCGCCCGGCAGAATAAACAGTTTTGATTATCCGCAGGAAACAGCGGAACGGCAAAAAGCAAAATTTCCCTGGGTCAAACCGCTTATTACCGAAATGGCACCCGTTGATGCCTATAACCGGGCACTGGACGTTGCAAAAGAGCTTGGCTGGGAAATTGCCGCAACGGACCCGTCAGCGGGGCGTTTTGAAGCGACAGACTATTCCAAATGGTTCCATTTTAATGATGACATCGTGGTTCGTGTAAGAGCTGATGGGGCGGGAAGCCGTGTTGATATCAGATGCCTGACCCGGGTTGGGGGATCAGATCATGGACTTGGAGCGATCAGAATTATGAAATTTGAGAAACAGTTTCTGGCCAGCTGAAATAAATTAAATAAGGTCCTTTTTTTATGGTTAAAAATAACTTATAAGGCGTTTATCAAGACTTAGTAACCGAGATCAGACGTTGAACGCATACATAAAAACCAAGGACCGAAACAACCGTCATGTTGCCATATGGCTGTTTATTGTCTGCGCATTTGTGTTTGCAATGGTCGTGGTCGGCGGCGTTACCCGGCTGACGGAATCCGGACTGAGTATGGTAAACTGGCAACCGATCAGTGGTATCATACCGCCCCTGAACGACCAACAATGGACAGCTGAATTCGAAGCCTATAAACAATATCCGGAATATCAGAAAGTTAACAAGGGCATGTCCCTTGATGACTTTAAAAACATTTTTTACTGGGAATATTCGCACCGCTTATTAGGACGGCTTATCGGCGTATTGTTCGCTGTACCTTTTTTTATTTTTATGGCAAGACGAAAAATCAAACGGGCCTTAAAACCGCATTTATGGACGATGCTTATTCTAGGCGGTTGTCAGGGACTGCTTGGCTGGTGGATGGTCAAAAGCGGTCTGATTGATAACCCGGATGTCAGTCACTACCGTCTAACGGCCCATTTGGGTCTGGCAATACTGATATATATTTATATGTTCTGGGTTGCCTTAAGGCTGGTTATGCCGATAAAGGAAAAAACTTTCTACAGACCGACTAAGCTTGCAACAGCCTATGTTGTGATTATTTTCATTCAGATACTGTTGGGTGGACTTGTTGCAGGGTTAAATGCCGGACTTGTCAGTGATACCTGGCCCTTAATGTTTGGCAGTCTGATCCCCGATGGACTTTTGGGGAATAGTCCCTGGTACAGTAATTTTCTTGATAATCCGCTGACTCTTCATTTTGAGCATCGAACATTTGCTTATGCGGTGTTGATTGTTGCGGTCACTCTGTGGTGGAAACTGCATAATGAGAATAGCAGCTCGGTCAAACTAGCTTCATATCTGGTGTTATTCACTATTTTATTGCAGATAACCCTTGGGGTGCTAACGGTTATTAATATGGTGCCAATTCCGCTTGCAGCCGCCCATCAGATAGGGGCAGTGCTCACATTATCGGCCGCTTTATTTCTTTTAAACCGGGTCAGGTCGTAATAAAATATAATAAAGTTAGTATCTAGGCCGGCAATATTACAGTCACAATTTTCCTTGAACAAATTTCTATTGACTACTTGGTATATTTATCTCTGAAAAACAGGTATGGATCAAAGATCATCCTGTTCTGACCGCCACTTAAATAGTAAGACGTTGTTCATTAGACTGTATGTTGTATCTACACTATAATTTATTTTATAATGTTTTTAGTGGTTTATGTTATGGTATTATAATACCATATTTATAACATATTGAAAAATAGATTAAAAATTTCGTTGACTTTATTTTTTTTGCTGGCATATTGCGCGCAAATTTAAACGTGAATTTAACAGGGATTTAATCCAATGAAAACTTACTCTGCAAAACCTGCAGATATTGAGAAAAAATGGTTTGTTATTGACGCCGAAGGTCTTATTCTCGGTCGTCTGGCAGCCATTATTGCGACATATCTGAAAGGTAAGCATAAACCAATGTATACGCCTTCTATGGATTGTGGCGACAATATCATTGTTATTAATGCTGAAAAAGTTGCGCTTAGCGGCGGAAAAAAAGATAAAAAAATCTATTACTGGCATACAGGACATCCAGGCGGAATTAAAGAGCGTACAGCACGTGATCTTCTGGAAGGTGATTATCCTGAGCGCGTCGTTATTAAAGCCGTAAAACGTATGCTTAATAATGGACCACTGGGTCGTGAACAGCTTAAAAATCTTCGTGTATTTGCCGGTCCGGAACATACACATGCTGCTCAGCAACCGGAAGTGCTTGATGTTGCTGCAATGAATGTTAAGAATGCAAGGATTACAGAAAATGGCTGAAGATAAAAAAACATTGGAAGACCTTAAAGAGGTTACAAAAGCCGCTACAGCTAAAACCGATGCCGCCGCTGCGACACAGGTTTCTGGTGATGATACTGGGGCTTATGTTAAGAAAATTGACGAACATGGCCGTGCATATGCAACTGGAAAACGTAAAGATGCGATCGCCCGTGTCTGGATTAAACCGGGAAAAGGTGTGATCACCGTCAATGGTCGTGAAGAAGCAATTTATTTTGCCCGTCCAACCCTTCGTATGATCATCGGTCAGGCTTTTGAAGTTGCCGGTCGTGTTGGCCAGTATGATGTTGTCGCAACTGTTAGCGGCGGTGGACTTTCCGGTCAGGCCGGTGCGGTTCGTCACGGGATCAGTAAAGCACTTACCAATTTTGAACCTGAACTTCGTCCGGCTATTAAAGCTGCTGGCTTCCTGACACGTGATGCGCGGGTTGTTGAACGTAAGAAATACGGTCGTGCGAAAGCCCGTAAGAGCTTCCAGTTCTCAAAACGTTAATCGTTTTAGTCTTAAAATTTACATTAAAGGCCCGCTTGTTAAAAAGCGGGTCTTTTTTTATGTATTTTCAGCGGTTTATATTAAGATCAAAAGTAATTTTGAGAATGGACCCTAAAAGAGTTTCATTTTATCGAAAATTTGGATATCGTGAAAAGGGGGTAAGTATCAAAGTACGGGTGCGTTATTTTATGGTGGGTTGGGCATTCATCGACACGTTTTTCATTAGGCTGGTGTCTTTATATCGGCTGTTGTGTGTCCTTTTGCTGGGCGCAGTATTTGTTCCTTTTCTGAACGCAAATGCTCAGAATGCTTCCGTTCCCGCAAATTTAACAGAAGAAGAAATCAACTGGATTAAAGATCACCCTGTAATCCGGGCATCAAACTATACAAAATGGCCGCCAATCGAGTTTATTTCAGAAGGGCGTCCGGCTGGTTTTTCCGTAGATTTTATCAGGCTAGTTGCAGCTAAGGTCGGTATAAAGATTGAATTTATCAGTAATGATAACTGGCCAAAATTAATAGAAATGGCAGGGAATAAGGAAATTGATGTCCTGCTCAGCACATTGGAGAGAATGAAAGGGGACATAGACTGGTTCTTTTCATCACCTTATCTCAATATGCCAATGACATTTTATGGCAGAATAGGCACTGATAAAGTTGCAGGGATAAGCGATCTGATCGGCAAAAAAATTGGTGTGGTGAAAGACTGGCCCAGTGAAAAAATATTCCGTGAAAATTATAAAAGACTGGATCTTGTTGTATTTGAAAATATCAGGGATGCATTGATCGCCCTGTCCGCCGGCAATATTGATATTCTCGTCAGCCGGCATCCAAATGCCAGCTATATTATTGAAAAGAATTTTATTACCAATATTGATGTTATTGGAACCAATATATTGTCTGAAGCATTAAACGCTGATGAGCTACGCTTTGCCATACGTAAGGACTGGCCGATTTTGCTTTCAATCATCGAAAAAGGCATGGAACAGGTATCTGCCGAGGATTATATGGACCTAAATCACAAATGGCAGACCGACAATATAATTGATGATCCGGTGGGATTAAACGGTGCAGAAAGAGAGTGGCTTGATGGTCATCATGTCATCCGTGTGGTATCTGAAAAAGGGTTGTTGCCACTTATGGATATTGATGCAGATAAAAATGTTACCGGTATTGCCGGGGCATATCTTGATCTGATTGCCAAGCGTTTAAATGTCCGATTTCAATGGATCGGAAATAATACAAGAGAAGAAGGACTTGATGCCATTAATAATGGAAAGGCAGATATAATCCTTTCCTCAGGCGCTATACTGAAACCGCAGGAAAATCTGAATTTTACGGATAACTATGTGGTTTTTTCAGAAATGATTTTCAGCAAAAAAAGCGGTCCCGGTTTTATAAATATGGCTTCTCTAAAAGATAAAAAAGTCGCTCAGGTTAAAGATTATGCCCTGTCCGATGACATCAGGAATGAATTTCCGGATATTGATGTGGTGGATGCCGATGATATCAGTTCGGCCCTGAAACTGTTAAATGACGGAAGGGTGGATGCCTATATCGGGATTATCCCTTTAACGTCGCGACAAATTGCCCTTGACGGCTATAATGATATTGCTGTGAGCGGTGCAACCCCATTTAAGTCTTCATATTCATTCGGTATCCGCAAAGACCTTGACCTGCTTAATAGTTCAATGCAAAAGGCGCTCAATTCAATAAATGCGAGTGAAAAGGCAGCCTTTTCAAGAAACTGGCTTTCTATCAAAGTCGGGCAGGATCAAAGCAAACTTATCTTAAATATTTTTATCGTTGTTATTGCTCTTCTCCTTATTATTTTTATCTGGATGAACAGTTTGCGCCGTGAAATTTCCCGCCGTAAAATTGTCGAGGGAGAACTTATAAAATCGCAGAAGGAAGCAGAAACGGCAATGGCGGCGAAATCAACGTTTCTGGCGAATATGAGCCATGAAATCAGAACCCCGCTCAATGCTATTATTGGTTTTTCAGACGTCATTACCTCAGAAACATTCGGGCGCGTATCCCAGGAAAAATACCGTGAATATCTTAAGGATATAAAATGGAGCGGTGAACATCTTTCGGTGGTTATTAATGATATTCTTGATCTGTCAAAAATTGAAGCCGGTAAATGGCATATGACAGATGTGGATTTTGATTTGCTCAGGACCGTGGAAGACTGCCTAAAACCATATAGGCAGGAAGCCGAAGAACGACAACTTAAAATGACCATTAATATCAACGATGAAGATCGTGACATTGCCCTGCTGGCGGATGAAAACTGCATCAGACGGGTCATAGATAATCTTATTTCAAATTCCGTAAAATTCACTGCGGATGGCGGAAATATTGACATCAATATTATCAAGCAACCGGACGGATCACTGACAATTGAAGTGGCTGATAATGGTGTCGGGATCGCCGCGGACCGGCTTAAGGTTGTCTTAAGTCCGTTTGGGCAGGCCTATGAGCTTAAAAATCTTAATAAAGGGGGAACAGGGCTGGGCCTGGCGATCGTAAATCAGCTCATCGCATTACACGGTGGACGTTTTTCTGTGGAAAGCGAAGTCGGAATAGGGACAAAAGCGTCTGCAAATTTACCAAAGGAAAGAGTTATAAACTGATTTTTTTCCTGTACCAATTGTTTAGGATATCCGGCGAACAGTCTGTTTTTATTTGTTAATATAAATTTAAGGTTAATCAAATATTCTGCTGATCTCTAGGATGAGTATGTATGGTAAAGTTAACTGAAAAAATAATTCTAATAAAATTATTAGCAAAAAATATCGCAGCTTCGCGATATATATCTGCATTAATTCTAACTGTGATTTTGACTTTGTCTGGTCCGGGTTTAACCGCACGGGCAGAGAGTGAAAATAACACCCCGTTATTAAATTTGAGTCAGGCAGAAAAAGACTGGCTTATGGACAATCCGGTTATAAAAGTTGCCGTTGATCCTGCGATACCGCCGGTAGAATTTATTGATAAAAATGGCCAGATCAGTGGTATTGCAGGGGCTTATCTTAAAAAAATCGAAAAGAAACTCAATGTTCGCTTTGAATGGGTTGGCAATAAAGATTTTAATGAAGGCATGTCAATGGTCGAAAATGGGCAGGCCCAGATGCTTTCAGCCGTGTCGCCATCAGAGGAAAGAAAGAAATATCTTATTTTTACGGACAGTTATCTGAATGTGTCCAGTATGATTTTCAGCCGGGAAAGTTCTGTTATTTACGGGGATATGGAAGGATTGAGAGGGCATAAAATTGCAGAAATTAAAGGATTTGTGCTTAATAAACAGATTAAAGAGGATTACCCGGATATAGAAATAGTTGAAGTACCAACAATTGCTGATGCCCTAAAACTGGTGTCAGCGGGTAAGGTTGATGCCCATATCGGCAGTGTACCCATTACAAGCTATAATATGACGGCAGAGGCACTGACCAATTTATCCGTTGTCGGTGTAACACCCTACAAGGGGTATATTTCCATGGCGGCAAGATCAGATTTTCCACTTCTTGCGAGTTCACTGCAAAAAGCGATTGCCTCCATAACAATAGCTGAAAGAAATGAAATTTTGCGTAACTGGCTGGTTCTGAAAACCGATGAAAGTCAAAATTACGATCTTGTATGGCTTGTTATGGTCGTTTCCATAATAATTGTGGTTTTAATTCTTGTCTGGAACCTTGGGCTTAGAAAAGAAATTAAACGCCGTAAAAAAGCTGAGGATGAGCTGCTCATTTCCAGACTGGATGCTGAAGATGCAAGAGCGGCCGCGGAACATGCTAAATATCTTGCTGAATTATCGCAGGTGGTTGCCGAAGAAGCGCAAATTGAAGCGGAAGAGGCCAATAAGGCTAAATCAGAATTTCTCGCAAATATGTCCCATGAGATCAGGACCCCGCTTAATGCCATTATCGGTTTTTCCGATGTCATGCTTTCCGGTATTTTTGGGGAAATTAAAGTACCCAGATATATTGAGTATCTAAACAATATTAAGGACAGTGGCGAACATCTGGCCACAGTGATTAAGGATATCCTTGATCTTTCGAAAATTGAAGCTGGAAAATGGCATTTGGTGGAAACCGATTTCTCACTGGATGAATGTGTTGACGATGCTATGAAGATGCTTGAGCCACATGCAAAACAGAAAAATATTAATTTTATCAAACAAAAAGGTGTGTCCGGACGCCTTATCAGTATTTATGGTGATGCCCATGCCATTAAACGGGCGATTATCAATATTATATCCAATGCCATTAAATTTACAGGTGAATTAGGTAATGTCATTTGTGAAGTTAAGTTGAATGACATAGGACAGGCTGTAATCAGTGTTGAGGATACCGGCGTGGGTATTCCAGCAAATCGCATCGCGCTGGTTATGAATGCGTTTGAACAGGGGGATGCGTCACATGATCTTAATGAGGAAGGGACAGGACTTGGCCTTCCAATTGTTAAAAAACTCGTTGAGCTTCATGGCGGTCAGTTTGAGCTGTTCAGTGAAGTCGGCATCGGGACCAAAGCGGTCATAACTCTGCCTGAGAACCGTGTTCTTCTGACAAAATATACCCCGATTAAGAAGGCTATAAACAGCTAATCTGACCATTTCTTTCGTTTTCTTGGCTCTTCTTTGCGTCAGAACCTCAATTGACTTGTTAATTTTAAAAACGCTTTCTATAATTCTGTCCTTGGGAAGAGTAATTAGGGTTGGGTTTTGTGACAGATTATCGGGCAGTTAAATTTATTTTAGGTTTAGTGGCAGGGCTTCTATCCTATTGCTGCATAGTCATATCAGCATCAGGGCAGGACACTTTATCCACGCCAAAAGTGGGCATTTTTTTAAACGAAAAAGAAAAGGCATGGGTTGCGGAGCATCCCGTTCTCAGAGCCACAAATTATATGAGTTGGGCACCGCTTGATTATTTTGACGGTGAGAAACCGGCCGGATTTTCGGTGGATTATCTCAATCTTATAGCAGAAAAAATCGGTTTCAAAATTGACTATATTACCAATGATAGTGTTGAGGAAATACACAGGCAGCTAAAAAACCATGAGGTGGATATTGCCCACGCTCTGGTTATCAATGAAGCACGAAAAGAGTATCTGAATTTCACAAGTCCCTATCTGGAAATGCCATTATATTTTTTCGGGCGCACTGGTTCGCCACCCATTAAAACGATTGATGATCTTAAAGGACGGCGTATAGGGGTCATTAACGGAATTGCCAGTGCAACGGTGATCAAGGACTATTATGGCTTTCTTGATCTTGTCGAACAGCAATCCGTTGTTCAGGCTTTCCAATCACTTCAGGATGGCAAGATCGATGTCTTTACGGTGGTGCTTCCTGTTGCCAATTATACCATTTCAAGGAATGCCATAACAGGGGTAGAGGTGATCGGGGAAAGTGTTTTTCCGGAACTCAATCAGGGAAACCCAATCAGGCTTGCTGCTCGAAGCGACTGGCCAATACTGACACAGATCCTGGAAAAGGGTAAGGCACAGGTAAGTGACGCTGAATTCCGTGCGCTTTCAAACAAATGGCAGGCAGAATACAGAAGCGAAAATGATATTGGTTTGACCGATGAGGAAAAAAACTGGCTGGCAAATAACCCCATCATCAGGGTCGTGGCTGACCCGACTATTCCACCGCTTGAGTTTATAGACCAGAATGGCAGAATTAGGGGTATGGCCGGTGCTTTCCTTGATGAAATCGCCGGCAAGCTTAATGTCCGGTTTGAATGGGTGCATAACAAGAACTTTTCTGATGGCATGACCATATTTCTTAATGGTGGTGCAGATGTCATTTCGGCAATCGTCAAAACAGAAGAGCGTCAGAAAATGATGAATTTTACTGAAAGCTATATTTCACTGGCCAATGTTATTTTCACCAGAGACGATTCGCAGGTCTTTAGCACAATGGACGGTCTTTACGGTCATAAGCTGGCACAGATAAAAGGCTTTCGTAATACGGAAGCCATTCGCCGCGAATATCCGGAAATTGAGATTGTTGAGGTTGATACGGTATCAGATACTCTAAGGTTGCTGGCGACAGGTGAAGTGGACGCAACGGTCGGGGATATTCTGACCAGCAGCTATGCAATCGCCCAAGAAGGCTATACCCAGCTAATTGTTGCCGGTGAGACGCCATATGCAACAGAGCTATCAATGGCAATAAGCCCTAAAAAGCCACTATTGGCAAGTGCAATGGAAAAGGCGATGCAGTCAATTCCGGCCAGTAAAAAGGTGGAAATTTCAAGTAACTGGCTCTCCGTGAAATTGGATACACGGCAGAATTACACGCTTATCTGGGCTTTGCTTGCCGGATCAGTTGTTGTGATTTTGCTTTTTTTAATCTGGGCTTTCAGTCTTAAGCGGGAAGTGGCAAGAAGACAAAGGATAGAAGAACAGTTAAAAGAGTCAAAAGCCAAAGCTCAGGAAGCAAATAAAGCCAGATCAAATTTCCTTGCCAACATGTCTCATGAAATCAGAACACCGCTTAATGCCATAATCGGCTTTTCCGAGGTTATGTCATCAGGCGTTTACGGTGATATCAAAGAAGAAAAATACCGCGAATATATCAAGGATATCAAGGATAGCGGCGAACATCTGGCAACGGTTGTCAATGACATTCTGGATCTGACAAAAATTGATACGGGTAAATGGGAAATCTTTGAGGAGGAATTTGATATTCTGAATTGTGTTCAGGATACAATCAAAATGTTAGGCGGACAGGCGGAAGAAAAAGGGATAAGCCTTTCATTAAATTCGGATTATCTAAAACGTGGTGTAAGGATTTTTGCCGATGAACATGCAATGAAAAGAGCTCTGATCAATCTTTTGTCAAATTCACTGAAATTTACAAAACGTGGTGGCAAGGTTATCTGTTATTTATCAAGTGAAGAGGACGGGGCGCTTAGAATTGTGGTAAAGGATAATGGTATCGGTATTCCGAAAGAAAAACTGGACCATGTGCTTATTCCTTTTGGACAGGGCCATGAAGACCATAAGCAAAAGGATGCGGGTACGGGACTGGGACTTCCGATCGTAAAACATCTTGCGGAACTTCATCAGGGGCATTTTATATTAGAAAGTGAAGTTGGGGTGGGGACAACCGCAACATTCTGGCTGCCACATTTCAGAGTGTTTCAGAACAGCAAATCAGGCTGAAGCGTAAAAAAAATTAAGTGATGCGATTTGCATTTGCCGCAAAGCCAATATATATGTCACTACAGATATTATGAATTAAATTGAGAAATAGAAATTATGGCAACTGAGAAAACTGTTTCGGCAAAAGAAGCACTTAAAATTGCTGACGCCGCCGCTGCCAAGGGTGATCGGGAAAAGGCAATAAAATATTATAATGCGGTATTACAAAAATACCCTGATCATGAGAAAGCGATCGCCGGATATAGAAAACTCCATCCCAACAGTCTTTTTCGTAGTGATATTGATGACTTAATGAAACTCTTTGCTGAAGGTAAATATAAAGAAGTGGAAGTAAGGGCAGGGATGTTAATCGAATTATACCCTAATGTTTTTGAATTATGGAGTTTGATGGGGTCAGTTTTATCTGTGAAGGGCGATATGGATCAGGCGCTAAACTATTTTAAAAAGGCATCAGTATTGGCACCCTATAATGCAACCACTCATATTAATCTTGCAAATACTTATCTTGCAACGGGTGATGTAAAACGGGCAAAGAGCAGTTTTCAGCAAGTGATAAAGCTCGATCCAAAATATGTGGGATCTTATATCGAATTTGCCAGAATTTATATGAGAGAAGAAAATTATAAAGCAGCGGCAGAATTATATAAAGAGGCTTCAAAGCTTTCCCCTAAGTCTGCTGAGATTCTAACCAGTACAGCAGTAGCATTCAAGGCCTCGGGTCAATTTGTCGAAGCAATTAAATATTACCGTAGTGCTATAGATCTTGGCGGAACAAATCTAAGGGTATTTGTTGATCTTGCTGATTGTGAATTGTCGATTGGCAATATTGATGAAGCAAAAAGAATATTTGACATCATTATTAGTGAAGGTCCGGAAAATTATATGGCACATTTCCAATATGGGTTGATGCTGAGAAAGATTGGCGATGATGCCGCTGCAGATGAACAATTTGCAAAAGCCATCAAACTTAATCCCGATTTAAAGGTTCCCGGTAAAGTAAATTAATTTACAAATAGAAAATTATAAATCTGGCCCCAGCTTTGTAAATATATTGGCAAAAATTTCCATTCCGTCCCAGAGATGGCCGATTTTGATATTTTCATTTGGCGCGTGCTGATTGTTATCAAAATTGGCAATGGGCAAAATAACTATATTTGTATCAAGCGCATTATCAATATAACTGAGCGGCATGCTGCCACCCATTGTAGGCAGTACGATCATATCACCATTGGTATAATCACGGATGATTTTAATTAGGGCTTTTGAAACCGGCGTAGCGGTGGATGTTCTGATCGCTTTATAACTGCCGCTCCAGGAAACTTTCGCCACTTTTTCATGGGATCTTAATGTGTCAACATCAGGGTCCTTATCAACAATAAAATAACCCTGTTTTTCAATATGGCGTAAGAGTCGGTCGGCAATCACATCAGCATCCATGTCAGGCACTGTTCTCACCCGGATTTGCATGGAAGCGGATGTTGGGATTACTCCACCGGTTTCAGCGGAAGTTTCAATGCGGCGAATGTTCAAACCCGGTAACATTATGCTTTCCTCATATCGTTTGCCGGGGCTTTCCTGCCTTTTTATGCCGAGGTCATATTTGAGTGCTTCATCATTATTGGCCTGACCATTAATAATGTCGAGTTCTTCCTTTGTCGGCATAATAACCTGGTCATAAAAGCCGTCTATCAGAATATTGGCATCCTCATCCCGCATCGACGTGATTAAATAGGCCAGTTCCACATTGGGGTTCGGGCTAAAGTTGCCGTAATGACCACTGTGAAGCGGGCGGGCGGCACCATATACGGTCACTGACATGCTAAACCCACCCCTTACACCAAAAACGAGCGTTTTCTTATCACTTTGATGTTGTGGGGAATCACAGAATAACCAAAGATCTGCCTCAAGTCTGTCTTTGTATTTTTCAATAAATTCCGGCACATGTGGAGAGCCTCTTTCTTCCTCGCCCTCAATGAAGAATTTGATATTCATGGACGGGGAAATGCCGGCTTTTTTCATGGCCTCCAGGGCGATCAACATTGATATTATCGGTGCCCGGTCATCCGCTGCGGAACGGGAGAAAATTCTGATTGTCGGGTCAAGCGGATAGGTTAAATCGGAATAGGCAATATCCTTGCCGCCACGATAGGGAAAATCAGTGCGAAATACGGGCTCAAATGGTGAAGATGACCAGAGGGCAGGGTTGACGGGCTGACCATCATAATGAGCATAAAACATCATTGTATTCGTTGCCCCGGGGCTTATCAGTTCTCCATAGATCACAGGCGGCACATCGGGCAGTTCTAGGAGGCTTGTTTTAATGCCGCGTTTTTCCATCATGGATCGGATATGGGCGGCATTCTTGTCCAAATCAGATGGTGTTGAGGGAATATTAGGCATTTTTAAGAGCGTCATATATTCATCAATTATATCTTTTTCGTGATCGCTGCGATATGTCCTGACGACATCCGTTACACTTTGGCCAAAGGCATTTGTAAGCATAACCGTGATAAAAATAATGGCTGTGACTATTCTGATGATCATATTCCCCTCCGTTTATTCTAAAATAATTTAGTCACATAAACTGCAGTTTGACAAGCGCAGGAGGATGATTAATGATCATTAAAGGAAAAAAGAGGGAGGTACAGTTGCGTAAAATTATTATTATCGGTCTATTTTTAGTGGGTACACTTTCAACTGCTCTGGCGCAGGATGAGCAAAAGCAGGTCCCCCGTTCCGTGACCATCATTCAGGCGGGGACACTGATGGCGGTGGCTGGTGAAGAGCCGCTTAAAGAACGGTCCATCATCATTGAAGACGGAAAAATTGTTGATGTATTGCCATCTTACCGAACAGCTTATGAGGATGCCGAGGTCAAAATTGTTGATCTGAAGGACAAATTCGTTATGGCGGGGTTGATGGATATGCATGTGCATCTGGCAATGGCCGGTGGCCCGGGCAAGGATTCGGGTGATGTGGCCCTGGCCGGGGTAAAGAATGCCTATAAAACGCTGATGATCGGCTTTACCACTGTGCGTGATCTTGGCGCGACGGATGATACCATTTTTAAGCTCAGAAAAGATATAAACAGCGGTGACATTATCGGGCCACGAATACTGGCTGCGGGGCAGATTATCGGCGTTGGCGGCCGGGAAGATGGCAGGGAATGTAATGGCATTGAAAGCTGCCGCAGAACCACCCGGGATATGATCAGCAATGGTGCTGACTGGATAAAGATATATGCGTCCTGCAGCGGCGGGCGGCTTTGTTCGAACAAAGATGGTCCGGCGGTCTTTTTTGATGACGAAATCGGTGCCATCATGGCGGTTGCCAAAAAATATAAAATCAAGGTCGCGGCCCATACCCATCCCCGTGACAGTGCACTTCAGGTGCTGAAATTTGGTGTGTCATCAATTGAGCATGGTTCCTATATCAATGACGAAGCCATGAAAATCATGATCCGTGATGGCGTTTATTATGTGCCGACTGTATCGGTAATGGATTTGCTTGAAGACGTGGTGGCAAAAGGGGAAAATCCGCCTGAAATGCTGGCCCATGACCAGGCATTTCTGGATAATAACCCGGGGAATATTTTTAAAGCCTATAAAAAGGGCGTTAAAATAGCCACAGGAACAGATGCCGGGGTTGTGCCGCACGGGAAAAATTACCGTGAAGTTGAACGATTTGTCGAGCTCGGCATGACCAACGCTGATGCCCTTAAGGCCGGGACCATCAACAGTGCTGAACTGATCGATATGTCAGACAGGCTCGGCACCATAGAAAAGGGAAAAATTGCCGACATTATTGCCGTAACCGGTAACCCGCTTGAGCAAATAAAGGACATTGAAAATGTGATATTTGTGATGAAAGAGGGGCATATTTATAAAAGCCGGAAAGATTAAGTCTTGCATATATGAATTTTTGTGAAATAGTGTGGCAGAATGAATAGATAAGCTGCAGGAGAAATAAAATGGCCATATTGCCCATGTCCGAATTTGAACGGTTTATGATTATGTTTGATCGTCTGTTTGAATTTGTCGAAACCTATATTCATAAAACACCGGAAGATAAATATGAGTGGATTCCGGTTGAAGGACCGGGGGTCAGCTTTGGCGACCGGCTTGAAAATATCACTATTAAAGGGCTTTATGTGCATCTGACAACATCAGAGGACGGTTTCATCAATTCGCTTCTGGAAATTCAGGATGGTGGGGAAATTCCTATCCCGATCAATAAGAAACTGACCAATAAGGTATATGATGGTGACTTTATAGCACTTGGTCGCGAACTTCACGAAAACGCAATGGAAAAGTTGAGGAATATTTCACCGGAACGACTATCAAAAACCGTATATTTTCAGGGTGGTGAATATAGCGTGATGGGGTTCTTATGGGCGCTTTATGCCCATTATGCCTATCATCTTGGCAATATTGATACCTATATGCGACAGGGCAATATGAACCCGACAGCATTTTTCAACTTCCCGACAAGCGAAATGGCATAAACTGTATGAAAACAATTGGATTGCTGGGGGGATTAAGCTGGGAAAGTACCGTTGTTTATTACCGGGAAATCAACAGGTTGGTTGGCAAGTCGCTTGGCGGTTACCATAGTGCAAAAATCATCTTAAACAGCCTCGAATTTGCCGAGCTGGAAGACATGATGCAAAAAGGAAGCTGGCCGGAAATTCAGAGGATACTTATTGAAGGGGCCAGAGTGATTGAAGACGCGGGGGCAGACTTTCTGCTGATCTGTTCAAATACCATGCACCGCAATGAAATGGTGATCCGCGAGAATATTGATATTCCGGTGCTTCATATTGCTGATGCCACGGCGGAGGTACTGATCAGGGATGGTATCAGTAAAGTCGGGCTTCTGGGGACCACATTCACCATGGAACAGGATTATTATAAAGGACGACTTAAAGAAAAATTCGGGCTTGATGTTATAGTCCCGCCAAAATCCGAGCGAGAGCGGGTTCATGCAATCATCGATGAAATATGCATGGGGGAAACAAATGAAAAGTCAAAAGCGGATTATCAGCGGATTATAAGAAATATGGCAAAGCGCGGTGCCGAGGCCGTTATCCTTGGCTGCACCGAAATCGGGATATTAATCAAGGATGGCGAAGCGGATGTGCCGCTTTATGACACGGCGATTATTCATTCGCAAGCCGCCGTTAAAATGGCCATAGAATAAGGACAGATCATGAAAACCATTGGACTGCTCGGCGGGATGAGCTGGGAAAGCAGCGCGCTTTATTACCGGGATATAAATGAAGGCATTAAAAAATCACTCGGCGGGCTTCATAGCGCAAAAATTGCCATGTATAGCGTGGATTTTGAACCGATTGAGAAACTTCAGCATGCCGGTGACTGGGACGGCACGGCAGAAATTCTTATAAGTGCCGCAAAAGGAATAGAAGCAGCAGGGGCCGATTTTATGCTGATCTGCACTAACACCATGCATGAGGTGGCCCCCCAGATTGAAAAGAATATCGGCATTCCGATCCTCCATATCGCCGATGCGACAGCAGAAGTCATTAAGGAAATGGGGCTTAAAACCGTTGGTCTTCTTGGGACCGCTTTCACCATGGAGCGTGACTTTTACAAGGGTCGTCTAACTGACAAGCATTCGATCAATGTCATTATTCCGGACGAAAAAGATCGGAAAATTATCCATGATGTGATTTATCAGGAACTGGTGCTTGGCATCATAAATGATAACTCAAAGGCCGAGTACCACCGTATCATCAATAAGCTTTTCGATGACGGGGCGGAGGCCGTTATCCTTGGCTGCACGGAAATCGGTATGCTGGTTAAGCAGGCGGATACGGATGTAACCGTGCTTGACACCACATCCATCCATTCAGCAAAAGCAGTTGAAAAAGCGATCGAATAATATCTTTAACTATTAAAATTTCAGAATTGGCTTGACATTTTGATTATATATCCATAATTCTCGATATATGGATATAAAAAATGCTCTTTCAGCGTTTCAGTCGCTTTCCCAGGAAACCAGGCTTCGTGCCTTTCGGTTGCTGATTGAATATGGGATGAGTGGCTGTGCGGCAACGGTGCTTAGCGAAAAGCTCGGTGTGCCGCAAAACACGCTTTCCTTTCATTTATCACATTTAAGTCATGCAGGACTTGTCACATCAAAACGGGAAGGGCGCAGCATTATTTATTTTGCCGTGTTGGAGCAGATTGAGGATCTGATGAATTTTATGGCTGAAAACTGCTGTATTTCTGCCGATGCGGACTGCCTTACCCCTTCGAGACTGCAGAATAAAAAAAACTGCTGACGGATTAACGAAATGACAGATCAGGAAAAATCACCGCTTGGGGCCTTTGGCCGGTATTTAAGCCTCTGGGTCGGGCTTTCCATTTTGGGTGGTATTTTACTTGGCAATTTAGTGCCGGGGCTGTTTTCTCTGATTGCCGGTCTTGATTATGCCAATATTAATCTGGTGGTCGCGGTGCTGATCTGGGTCATGATTTACCCCATGATGACCCAGATTGATTTTGCCAGTGTTAAGAATATCGGCCGCCGGCCACGCGGGCTTTTTATTACGCTGGTGATCAACTGGCTGATCAA
>JAGREE010000169.1 GCA_020446675.1 Alphaproteobacteria bacterium
TGTGCAATTTGTTATACACACGTTCATCGCCTGAGCAGAAAATACCGCTGAATTTCTTATTATTGTAAGGGCAAGCAAGCTGAGGGCCGGCAGGAACCAATCCCGGCCTGCCTTCGTTTTTATAGCATATGAACTCGAAAAGGACAAACATGATCATCGATAAACCGCTAACCAACCTGCAATTAGAACTGCTCAAACTCTACAGCATGGAGCTGAGCGAAGAACAACTGCTGGAAGTTAAACGCCTGCTGGCCAATTACTTTGCAGAGCGGGCAAGCGATGAAATGGACCGGCTCTGGGAAGAGCTGGGCTGGAATGACGAGACGATGGAGCAGTGGCTATCTGATAGTGGCCAGCCTGGTAATCCAACCAAATAACTGATGGCTCCACCTGGATGGAGATGATAAAAAGTTTGTCGATTGCGCGCTAAACGGCCGGGCGGACTTCATTGTAACTGATGACCGGCATTTCAGAATACTAAGCAAGGTTGACTTTCCTTCCATCAAAGCGATCTCGACAAAACAATTCCTGGAGTACCTAACAACGTAAATGGAACTCCGTATCCTTTTAAAAATGCACCCGGATTAAAAGGAGAAAACAGGATCATTATCCGCCTGAAAACAGCAGGGAAGTATTGAATTGGAAGCGGCAATTTCCTTTGCACGAAAACCCGCTCATCGTGCACCAAAAATGCACTAAATGAAATTCAATAAAAACACAAAGCCCTGATAAGCAGTGTTTTATAAAATTTACTTGTGATTAAATTTTATTTGTAAACAGCTATTTAACAGGACTTTATAAGAACAGTTGTCCCACTTGGGCTCGGTTTTACATCTAATGCCTTGTTTATCAGCCAGTTGATTTCGGAGTTTAAAATAATCTTAAAAGGATTAGGGCTTGTTGGCAGGTCAAATTTTCTCCAGGCACACTACTTCCCAAGTTCAATTTTCAACTGAGCAACATCTATCACCTCAACCTTCGGGAAGTCAACTTTTTTCAGCACATTGAAATGGCGGTCATGTGTCACGATAAAGGCAGCGTTGCCAGCGATAGCGCAATCAACGAATTTATTATCATCAGGGTCTTCTGCAATGAGGTTCCATTTATAGTATCTGGTGACCAATTCCACATTCACGGCGTTTTCAATGATCTGAAGGATCGTATCCGCCACCTCATGCCCCATGTGCTGTTCAATGACCTCTTCATATTCGG
>JAGREE010000170.1 GCA_020446675.1 Alphaproteobacteria bacterium
TGAAGATAAACTCATTAAGGCCTCAAGAAATGGCGATATTGAAATAATCGACCAATTAATCAAGTCAGGAGTTGATATTAACTATCAGGATAAATTCGGATCATCTCCGCTTATTGAGGCGGTCCGCGGCAATCAAACATCTGTCGTTAAATTTTTACTGGATCATAAAGCAGATCCAAACCTGAAAGATAAGGCCGGTGATACGGCAATTCTGATCGCTTCAACTATGAATAATACTGAAAATGTGACGATGATTTTGACCAAAGGTGCCATAGTCAATGTCACTGATAAAAACGGTTCCTCGCCGCTAATGATTTCTACTGCCCGTGAAAATTACAAATCCGTTCGTCTTATGATTAACAAAGGGGCTGATATTTATTTAAAAAATAAAGATGGAAAATCGGCCTATGACATTGCTGTTGGTAACAGAAACGACCCTATTATTAATCTTTTAAAGCAAGTGGGCGGTGAAAAATTAGCAGCTAAAATAAGAACGGAAGAAGCCGACAGTAAAAAACAGCTTCTAACGTCTTCTATAGACAATCAGCGTAATTGGTCTCCTCTTATGTATGCTGCATGGCGGGGAGATCAGGAGGCATTAAAACTAGCCCTTAAAACGAATTCAGACCTTGAGCAAACGGATACCTCCGGCCTTACGGCACTAAGTCTTGCCGCTCGCGGGGGACATGTTGGTGTAATCAATTTGTTACTTGCCGCCGGGGCTGATCAAAGGTGCGAGAAAAATGATTCCAACCCATTAATGTTATCGATAAAATCTGATAAACCGGAAAGTGTTAAATCATTAATTTCTCCGCTTATAAGCAGAACAGACTGTAAAGCATTTCTCGAAAAGATGCTAAGTCAGTCCCTTGAAACAGGACGACTTGATATAGCAGAAATATTTTTCAAAAATGGAATTAGCTTAAATAATCAGACGGGTGTCTCTCCGCTGATTTCCATGGCGTCAAATTCTGACGATGAAACCATTAAAACCCTTATTGCCAATGGCGCAGATATCAATGCTGAGGATGAGCATGGACTGACAGCTTTAATGGCTGCTGCAAAATCAGGCAATCTGGACGTTGTTAAAACTTTGGTAGAGTTGAAGGCGGAAATTGAGAAGAAAGATAAATCAGGTCGTACTGCTCTCATTCATAGTGCTCTTAACAATCAAGCGGATGTCCTAAATTACCTGATTGAGAAGGGCGCAAATGTTTTTACATTAACGCAAGAAAACAATACTGCCTTGATGCTTGCCGCGAAAAACGGATATCTGCCTGTCGTTGAAATTTTAGCTGATTTTAAAAATCTCGATCAGAAAAATAATGTTGGCGATACGGCGCTGATCATGGCGGTTCGCGGGCGGTTTCTGCAAGTATCGGATGTTTTATTAAAAAACGGTGCAAATCCACGCATCAGCAATAACCGAAAAGAAAAAGCGTTATCCCTGGTCCAGTCGGAAGACGGGGAACTTCACGATCTGATTGAAAAATACGCATCATCAAGATCCTGGATAAAGGACATTTTTTAATGAAATTGAAAAAGGATAACCAGCCATAAGTATTATTGAACAAAATATCAGTGCATCCGGGAACAGTCGTTACGACCACTCCTTAAGCGGAGATTCAGAAGTAAAAAGATCCTTTAATCTGGCTCGGTTTCTTTGGAATCTTGTGCCTTACGGTTTTGGTCTTATTGTGTTGTCCGCTTTGTTCATTGGCTACCGTCTTTCCGAATATGACTATTATAGTGCAGAAGAAGGTATTGGATATATGCTCGGCATTATTGGCGGGACGATGATGCTTGCCTTGCTTCTTTATCCGCTTAGAAAAAGGATAAAATTTTTAAGAGTTATAGGCAGCGTAAAAGTCTGGTTCGGTTTTCACATGGTGTTGGGAATATTGGGGCCCTTACTTATTTTATTTCATGCAAATTTTCGGCTTGAGTCAACGAACAGCAATGTCGCACTTTTTTCCATGCTGATTGTATCAGGGAGTGGGGTGATTGGCCGTTACATATATACAAAAATCCACCACGGAC